>NZ_JBSMYC010000002.1:0-349378 GCF_053762225.1 Aerococcus vaginalis | reverse complement strand
ACCATGATTGTTCGCACGACTTGCATGTATTAGGCATGCCGCCAGCGTTCGTCCTGAGCCAGGATCAAACTCTCATGAAAGATTAATTTCACGAGTTATCGTATCTGACTCGTAAAGTTTGCTGACAGTTTATAGTCCGTCAAGACTTTATGAATTGTTTGGGAGAATCTTGTGATTCATTCCCTGCACATTTTGGTTCATCTACTTTATTCAGTTTTCAAAGACCTATCGTGTCGCCCGATGCGACCTAATTAATATAACTTATTATCAGGCGCTTGTCAACACTTTTTTTCGAAATTCTTTTGAAGAATTTTTCGAGCGATTTCCGCTCGCTTGCCTCCCGTAAGAAGCAACTTTGATATAATATCAGCATCCTGAAAGTTTGGCAACCCCTTTTTGAAACTTTTTTAATTTTTCTTTCAGAAATTAATTCTGCTGTTGTTTGAGCTGGCATTCCGGGCATGTGCCGTAGATTTCTACAGTATGTGCCGTGATCTGGAACCCTGTTTTTTCTTCAGCATATTGCTCGAATTCTGTGAGTTGTGGGTAATATAAATCGACAATCTTTCCGCAACATTCGCAGATGACGTGATAATGTTTCTCCATAAAGAAGTCAAAATGGATTGCTTCATCTTTAGCTTTGATTTTCTTTACTAATCCTTTTTGGACAAAGAGATTCAAATTGTTATAGATAGTTGCCAAACTCGTCACAGCAACTTCTTTACGGATCACTTCGTAAATTTTTTCAGCAGTTGGATGTGTATCCGTAGAAATTAAATAGCTCAGGATGGCCTTTCTCTGATCAGTAATGCGAACAGCATCCTGTCTGAGGATGTCGATACTATCGGTCAGTAATTGTTGTTGGTGGTCATCGAGATTAAACATCACAATACCTCCCTCGCGATATTTATTCTTTTTTAATGTGTCACTTGATTCTTTTTTGCTACTATAGTCATAATATGCTATACGGCAATAAAAAGCTAGTTAATGAAAGGAATGGACCGTTACTATGAAATTAGGTGCCCGGACAGTCAAAACGGGAATCGGTGTTGTTATTGCTATGCTGATTGGTAATCTTATTCCTTATATATCGACCATGCAACCTGCGTGGATCGCCATTATCGGACTACAGCAGACGATACAGAAGTCCTGGCGTACATTATTCTCCCGGAGCATTGCCGCACTAACTGGTGGGATTACTGCAGTGATCGCCTATGCATCATTCGGTAATAGTCCGCTCGTTGTGGGTGTGACAGTGATCGTCTTCATCATGATTATGAATACGATCAATCTACAGAATGTGATCGGGCTGGCCAGCATTACTGTTATTGTCATCATGCTGACCCCCGTTGATTCGATCGATTTATTAGTTCAGACCGCATTCTGGCGTGTTATGGAGAATATTGTTGGTGTATTGATTGCTTTCTTCGTCAATCTATTTATCTTCCCGCCGCATTACGATGATCATTTCTATCAACAGATGCATCAAACATCTTCTGAAATTTTGATTCGTTTGCGGGCAATTCTAAGAAAGAACGGCGAATATACGTCACTCAACTCAGATTTAAATTGGACGAGTAAGCAAATTATCGAGATGAAAAAATTACTCGAGCTCGCCAAGGAAGAAATCGTTTGGTTACCGTCGAAGCGTATGGCCCGTGAACGTAAGCTAACGGTGTTCCGAAGTTTTCTCGATGTGCTGACTGAAATGGTTAATCTTCTGCATCTGATTCATACACATACCAATATTCTATTTGAACTGGATGATGATCTGCGTTTTCAGATTCGTGAACGTATCGAAACATTATCAGCAGCAAATGAACAAATCTATCTCAAGTTTGATCGTAAGATTCCACCACAACAGGTTAACTTCTTTGTCCCAACTGAACAACGTCGCCAAAAATTGATGGAGAACTTGTTTAAGGAAGCAAAGATTGAAGGACAACCCGACAATAATAAGTTAAAGAAAAGTAATGCATTAATATTAATTGCAGGTGCAATTGTTAATGTCGAAGATGAAATGATTCATCTTAACGAAATCGTTCGCTCCTACCATACATATCACGATGAAGTGAATGATTAATCGCTATTTAGACAAAATAAAAAAGATGTGATCCAAAAACGGTCACATCTTTTTTATTATCCATCATGATTCAATTATTTATTGCGCACCCGCAGCTGCCTGTCCATTTCCAGCAGGCGTTTGTGGTGCACCTGCTTGTCCACCTTGAGCGTCTGGAGCGACTGCCCCAGGATTACCTGCGCCCGGTACCGCATTTGGATCCATCTGATTCGGTACATTCTGTTCCGCATTCTGCTGTGCTTGCTGTTCCTGAGCGGCTTGTTCTTCACGCTGACGTGCGGCTTCGGCCTCGGCAGCTTCCTGTGCCTGACGTTCCGCTTCACGTTGACGTGCGGTTTCTTCTTCAGCGGCACGCTGTTGCGCAGCTTGAGCAGCAGCTTCGGCTTCGGCAGCTTCTTGTTCTTCTCTCGCTCTCGCTTCCTCAGCTTCTTGCTGTAATTGCTCGATTTCAGCATCATTATCGCCGTTAAATCCTAAGGTTAAAGCCATTTTCTGTTCAGAAAGTTGCTTAACCAATGATTCTACTAAATGTTCATAGCTGTCAGGGGTTAAGCCATCATCGTTGTATTTCTCAAACTCCTGATCGATCAACGCATTTTCTCCGTTAACGAGGTCGAAACTGTTCATTCCTGCCTCATTGAGCCCATCATTGAACTGTTGTACACGCTCGCGATAAGTTGCATCGCTATTAAATTGATTGCTCTCAGCAGGCACAGTCAGGAATAGTACCTGCGTATTTGGATTAGCTATACGCAAATTACGGTAAATTTCACGTGCGTTATCGATACTGTCAGAGACTTCAGCACCATCGCGATAGTCTGCGGCATTTGGGAATACGACCATCGTTAATTCCGCCTGTTCATTGGTAATAGCTTCCCAGTCTGTATCTTCAAGTAACTGTGCACTATTCACGCGGTCATTAGGGTGTTCGCTGTAATTGAGGCGACTCTTGTCCATATCAATTTGACCAGCGACTTGCGTCAAGCCCTCTTTCAACCATTCTCTTGTGTCACCCATATTAGTGATTGCTGAAACATTAACGGTTTGATTTTCTTGGTGAACATAAGCCAAATATTCTGCAATCGTTGCATCGTCTCGATGCTCAGCGAAATCAGTCGTCGGCGTTTCTTTTGATTTTGTTTCTTCCTGCTGTTTTGCAAGTTCTCCGCTGTCTTCTGCTAAGAATTTGTTTTCTTTGTAGCTACCATAAGCATACCCAGAGAAAATAATAATCGCAGCAGCAATGATTGAGACAACAACGATCTTCCATGTGTTCTTTGTTCCTCGCATTGAGATGTTCCTCCCTATTTCTCAATCTACTATTCAATTCATTTTATCATATCCTATGTTAGGAATCATCGCCACTCTCCTGTGCGTTACTTTAATACTTTTTGAAAACTATGCTATAATAAAGTGAATTTTTTCTGAAAAGAAGGGAACATTGTGATGCACCATCCTAAAGAAGGAGAGTTCATCACTGTGCAGAGTTATAAGCATGATGGTACGTTGCACCGTACGTGGAAAGACTGTATGGTGCTAAAAACTAGCGGTGATAGCGTCATTGCCTGCAACGATCATACCCTAGTGATTGAGGATAATGGTCGCAAGTGGGTAACGCGTGAACCAGCACTGCTCTATTTCCATAAGAAGTACTGGTTTAATATAGTGACAATGATTCGCTCGAACGGTATTTCATACTACAGCAATCTTGCGTCACCCTATGTTCTTGACAACGAAGCACTGAAGTATATCGACTATGATCTCGATATCAAGATTTTCCCTAACGGTGAGAAGCGATTGCTCGATAGCGATGAGTATATCGAACACAGTCGTGAAATGGACTATCCCGAAGAAATCGATTTAATCATCAAAAGTCATCTCGATGAGTTGATTCGTTGGATCGATGAGGGGCTTGGTCCTTTCTCGAAGGAATACGTTGATATCTGGTATCGACGTTATTGTCAGCTATGCTACCGGCTAAAAAATCAAAAACAACGCCGCAAGCACAAGAAAAAATCGTATTGATCAGTGCTTATCATGCGCATGTGATGAAAAAACACACGACGATCGGTTATGCCAATTGTCGTGTGTTTTTGATTCTATTGTGCATTCTTCTCATCGAGCACTGCCCAAATTTTATTTTGAACAGTTGGGAATGGATAATGTTCGCTATCAGAGACACTGATCAATTCCCCATCGTATTGTTCTGCCAGCTGTTCACCTTCTGCTTCAGAAACCTGTGTATAGTCGACAGCTATTTGCCATACTTGATGACTGAAGACATGTTTCACTTCGCCGATAGTTTCTGAATCATAAACCACTGACTTTTCTCGAATAGCTTCGGCATTATCTGTATTCGTTTCCTCAAGCGGCACCATCCACATACCGTGTAAGAGTCGCTCCGATTTACGCTGCGTAATTACTACACGGTGCGAAGGCGTTTCATAAATGTGCGCATTGAAATGCAATGTTTTCGGCTTTTTGAGCTTCGATTTAACTGGAAAATCTTCAGCTGTGCCGGTGAGTGTTGCCAAATTGAAATCTTTAATTGGACTATTTGCACTATCTGGATTTTTTGCGCGTTCATAGCTTGAACCTAGATCCATAATGGCTTGATTGAATGCGCCTGGACGTTCGGGACTGATAATCTGCTGAATAATATCACGATAGACGCGTTGTGTTTTCCCTTTGCGAATATCCATCGTAATCGTGAACAGACGACCGAACACACGCATCGCATTCCCATCGACAGCAGGCACCACTTCATCAAATGCAATCGACGCAATAGCTCCTGCTGTATACGGTCCGATGCCCTTCAACTTCAAAATACCCTCATAGTTGCTAGGAAATTCGCCATGGTATTCGGAGACAACCGTCTTGGCAGCGACCTGCATATTACGAGCGCGTGAGTAATAGCCGAGCCCTTCCCACACCTTGAGTAATTCTGCTTCATCAGCCTCAGCTAACGCTTCAATTGTTGGAAAATGCGCTAAAAAGCGACGATAATAATCCTTCACCGTCTCCACCTGCGTCTGCTGCAACATAATCTCAGATACCCAAATGCGATAGGGATCGCGTGTTTCACGCCACGGGAGGTCACGACCATGTTGATCATACCAATCGAGCAGTACCTCTCGGAACAACTTAATCGTACGTTCGCCCCAAATTTGGATGCCTTCGATTGTCTCTCCGGCATCAACAATCGCTGAACGTCCGATCCAATTTTCCGGTCTTTCTACTTGATTGGTCACTTGTTCATCCGTCATATGAATCCTCCAATTCATCCATCACATCATTAATCAGCTCGCGCAGATAACCTTTTTTGATTAATTGCTGCTTTGTGCGATACACGCCATCGTCATATTTCTGGTAGCGACGATAATACTTATCGCGGTCGCGTCGTAAATTAGCCATTTCCTGCGTTTCATCGACTGCTTCTTCCTTCAACGGTTCCAACGCTTCATTAATCACGTCACCGGAAAATCCTTTCTGCGCTAGAAAGGCATACGTTTTCTGCAAACTCGAGTACTGCGATGTTTTTCGCAAATATTGTTGATATTTTTTCTCAGCAAGCGCACGCGCATTTTGCACGGCATCATCTTCGGCATATCCCACTAAGGTTGCTTCAATGATACGATCGGAAACACCTTTTTTTCGTAATTCATACTGTACACGTTTCGGGCTCTTTTGTTTCAGATGAATCGCATCATTCATATAGTGTTTCGCATAACTCGCATCATCCAAATAATTGAGGGACGTCAAATATTCGATAATTTCATCGATTGCATCCGCTTCATCGGTAACGTCTTTCAGTTTATCACGCACTTCTTTGACTGTGCGTGGCATAGCTGCGAGATAGTTGATCGCGGTCTCTATTAACTGTGAACGCTCTTCGGTCTGCTTAACCCGTTTGATTTCTTCATCTGTGAGCGCTTGCCCTTTCACGAGCATCAATTTCGTCAGCGTTCGTTCGCTGATACCTGCGACAAATTCATCATCAATATAGAGATTAAAGCGATTTTTCCGTCTTTTTTGTGCTTCAATTTTTGTAATCGTATTTTTTTGTTTTGAGTTCTCTTGAACCTTTTGATCAACAAATTTCTCGATCTGTTTAGATGATTTCTTGGGCGAAACCTTTTCAGTATTTGCTGCTTTTCGGGTTTCAGCTGTCTTTTCAGTTTTTATTGCTTTTTTTGTACCGATATCTGTTAATTTTACTGGTCGTTGATAGGCCGACATAGGAATCACCTCCATAAAAAAAGTAAGCCACTACTGCTTACTATCATACTTGCTTTTTCATTTTATGTGAAATCCTTAAAATTTAACATCCACCTGCAAACGGCCACCCGCTGCATTCACAATCCCTTGTAGTGTTGCTAAACTGATATTTTGATTCTTTGATTCGACACGCGAGATATAACTCTGCTTGCGTCCGGAGATTTTCGCAAGCTCCATCTGCGATAAGCCTTTTTCTAATCGAATCTTCAATAATACATCCGCGGCAATATTGCTGGCCTGTTTGCGTGCTAATTCCTTGCTAGCTTTTGATACTGTTTCTGTCCCTGTTTGTCTTCCCATAGTCAGCCCTCACTCATTAATAATATTTTTCAAAAGCTAGTATATACCACTCATATTTCTGAATAAAAATGGTAACTCCTGATTTTCAACGACCTTTATAAAAATTTAATTTTTTACTAACAAATAAAAAGTGACCGACAAGCTGCCGGTCACTTTACTTCATGAATGACTAACCTTCGTAGCCATTCGGATTATTTTTCTGCCAGTTCCAAGAATCACGGCACATATCTTTCAAGTCGCGCTGCGCAGTCCAACCTAACAATTCTTTTGCTTTGGATGGATCTGCAAATGTTGTAGCGACATCTCCTGAACGACGCGGTGCCATTTCATAAGGCACTTCGATGTCGTTAACTTCGGAGAAAGTATGCACGAGATCCAATACAGAATACCCCTCACCTGTGCCCAAGTTTACGGCTTCGACACCGTGATGTTCCTTCGCATATTTCACCGCAGCGACATGTCCCTGTGCCAAGTCGACCACGTGGATGTAGTCACGGACACCTGTTCCGTCCGGGGTATCATAGTCATCACCGAAAATACTCAAGTGGTCACGTTTCTTGATAGCAACTTGCGTAATGTACGGCATCAAGTTATTTGGAATACCGTTTGGATTTTCACCGATACGCCCGCTCTCATGTGCACCGATTGGGTTAAAGTAGCGGAGTAATACGACAGACCAACTGTCATCAGAATGGCTCAAGTCTGTCAAGATACGTTCGCCGATCACTTTCGTGTAGCCGTATGGGTTGGTGGCAGAACCAGTTGGCGCACTTTCCTTCAATGGCGATACACCTTCGCTACCGTAGACCGTTGCGCTAGAACTGAAGATGATATTCTTCACATCGTGTTTGCGCATGACTTCTAGAACGGAAATCAATCCACCTGTGTTGTTGTGGTAATACTCCAATGGTTTTTCGACGGATTCACCGACTGCTTTGAACGCTGCAAAGTGAATTACCGCATCGATTGATTCTTTTTCAAAAACTTCGTTTAATGCGTCCTGATCTAAGATATTAATCTTGTAGAAGGTTGGACGCTTGCCTGCGATCTCTTCGATACGATCAAATACTTTTTCATTGCTGTTGGACAAGTCGTCCACAACGACAACATCCATACCAGCATTTAATAATTCTACCGTGGTGTGTGAACCGATATAACCGGCACCACCTGTCACTAAAATTGCCATCGTATTCCTCCTCGATAATTATAGGTCTATCATACCATTTTTGCGTATAAGAAAAGAGAGGTATCTGACCTCCCTTTTCGTGCAGTATAATAGTTATTTAGTTTACACGATTTTCATCGTCACCATTTTCGATGATGTTCAACGTTGACTGTAATGCGAAGAATACCATGTTTTGAACGGATTCATCCGTATAGTAAGCCAAATGTGGTGTGTAGGAAACATCGTCACGAGCAATTAATTCTTCAAGTAACTTGTCTTCCATTTCCTTGTCTTTCCAGTCGTGTTTCACGTAATCGAATTCGTTTTCGTAAGTGTCTAACGCAGCGAAGCCGATACGACCTTCTTTTAAGGCATCGAGTAAAGCTGGTGTGTCGATCAATGCGCCACGACCAGCATTAACTAAAACCTGGCCTTTTTTTGAGTGTTTGAACATTTCAGTATCAAAAATGTGGATGGTATCCTCCAATGCAGGTAGGTGCAAAGAAATCACGTCAGCTTCTTTCATGATTTCTTCAACCGTATCGCGATATTCCAAAATCGATTTAATTTCTTCATTTTGGTAAACATCGTAACCTAAAATCTTAGCTCCAAAACCATTGTGGGCAATCTTAGCAACTTCACGTCCAATACGACCAGTACCAATAATACCTACCGTGCAATTAGCTAAACGAGCACCACGGACTTCGTCACCTTCGAGGAAAGTGTGTTGACGAGAGCGATTGTATACTCGATACATATGACGCAATCCATTCAACATCTGTGCCACAGAAAATTCTGCGATTGATCCTGGAGAATAAGCAGGAACATTTGTGATAATAACATCGCGGTTCTTTGCTTCTTCCAAATCGAACGGATCAAAACCAGCCATACGCTGAGAAATGTTGTGGATGTTGTTTTCCTGTAATTTAGCGTAAACGTCATGATCAACTTTTGCGTATTGGTAAGTTGTCACACCATCTGCATCCAAACAACGATCAACCGTTTCATTGCTCAAGATATCTTCATCTGTTACAACTTCAATTTCTGGGTGATCTTTTTTCCACGTTTCGATGAATGGTACTTCTGCCTCACTCACACCGTACATATAAATTTTAGTCAAGGTAATTACTCCTTCCGCCAATCAAATTATATTTTTCACAGCACAGTCATTATATTCTTTACCAGCGAAATTGTAAAGAGTTTCACGCGTATTGAAATCGGATTCATTTTATACTGTTTATAAATTCACTTATTTAATCTTATACTCCGACTTCAACTCCATAATGATGTCGCGCAATTCGGCAGCACGTTCGAATTCCAAATTCTTCGCAGCCTGATGCATTTCCATATCCAGGTTCTTGATCGCTTCCTGCTTGTTCTTGTAGTCCATATCCGCCAGTTTGTTGGAAAGATTTTCCTCTTCGTCGCCCTGCTGTGCACTCGCAATCGTAATGTTATCGCGAATTTCTTTATGGATCGTCTTCGGTACGATGTCATGCTCTTTGTTGAAGGTTTGTTGAATCCCACGTCGACGTGCCGTCTCATCCATCGCAAATTGCATCGAATCCGTAATATGGTCAGCATACATAATCACGTGTCCATTCTCATTGCGTGCCGCACGACCGATCGTCTGAATCAACGACCGTTGATTGCGTAGGAAACCTTCCTTATCAGCGTCTAAAATCGCAACTAGAGAAACTTCCGGCACATCGATCCCTTCACGCAATAGGTTAATCCCGACGAGGACGTCAAACATGCCGAGACGCAAGTCACGAATAATTTCCGTACGTTCCAGCGTTTTAATATCACTGTGGAGGTACTTCACCTTAATCCCCGCTTCTTCGAGGTAATCGGTTAAGTCCTCTGCCATCTGTTTCGTTAAAGTGGTGACAAAGACGCGCTCTTCTTTTTCGATACGTTCATTAATCTCACTGATTAAATCATCAATCTGTCCATCGATCGGGCGTACTTCGACATTTGGATCGAGTAATCCGGTCGGACGAATGATCTGTTCAACATAGTGCTTATCGGATTTTTCGAGTTCATAATCACCCGGTGTCGCTGATACATAAATCGTCTGATTCAAACGCTCTTCGAATTCTTCCAATTTCAGTGGGCGGTTATCCAAGGCACTTGGCAAACGGAAACCATACTCGATTAAACGCTCTTTACGGGCTTTATCACCGTTATACATCCCGCGTAACTGAGGCACTGTCATGTGTGATTCATCGATCATCAGTAAAAAATCATCCGGGAAGAAGTCCAATAAGGTGTACGGCGGTTCTCCTGCTGCACGTCCGTCCATATGACGCGAATAGTTCTCGATACCATTTGTGTACCCCATCTCCAACAGCATTTCGATATCATAACGCGTACGCTGTTCCAGACGTTCCGCTTCGAGCAACTTACCCTTTTCCTTAAATTCAGCGAGCTGTTCTTCCAGTTCCTTCTCAATACTTTCAACGGCTTTGTGGATTTTATCGTAATCAACCACAAAGTGCGTCGCTGGATAGATCGGATAGTGCTTGATATCACCGAGAACTTCTCCTGTCAGCGCATCAATCTCGCGGATACGATCCACCTCATCACCGAAAAATTCTACGCGGATCGCCTGATTTTCACGTGACGGTACAAAAACTTCCACAATATCTCCGCGCACACGGAACGTTCCACGTCTAAAATCAATGTCATTGCGTTCGTACTGCATATCGACGAGACGACGCATCATTTCATCGCGATCCATCATCTCGCCTTCGCGTACGGACAGCACATGTTCTGCGTACTCTCTCGGGTCCACTAATCCATAAATACACGAGACGGATGCCACGATAATCGTATCGCGTGCTTCCAAAATGGCACTGGTCGCCGAATGACGCAGTTTGTCGATCTCATCATTGACCGATGCACTCTTCTCAATATAGCTATCGCTCGATGGCACGTACGCTTCCGGTTGATAGTAGTCATAATAGGAAACAAAATATTCCACATGATTATTCGGGAAAAATTCTTTTAACTCACCGTAAAGCTGCCCCGCCAACGTTTTATTGTGTGCGAGCACTAAGGTCGGTCGTCCTGTTTCAGCAATGACATTCGCCATCGTGAACGTTTTTCCGGTCCCGGTACCTCCGAGCAGTACCTGTGATTTATCCCCGTGATTGATCCCATCGACTAATTCCTTAATGGCCTCGGGTTGATCACCGTTCGGTTTGTAGGGAGATACCAATTCAAAAGGGGTATTAGTTGGTGTTGCCATAACTGAAATTCACTCCTCGATTAATTAACGCTTGCATCGAACCGTCGAATTCTGTACAATGTTTCTGTTACTGATTTATTTCACTATACCTTAAAACTGAAAAATGGAGGTGTCAACTATGCCGATTATTCAATCCGCAATCAAACGCGAACGTCAATCTACTAAAGCAAACAAACAAAATGCTTCTCAATTGAGTACAATGCGTACAGCGATCAAACGTTTCAACCAAGCTGTTGAAGCAGGCGCTGATAACAAGGAAGAATTGTTCCGCAACGCTACCAAATTGGTTGACAAAGCGGTCGCTAAAAACCTTATCCACAAAAACAAGGCAGCCCGCGAAAAAGCTCGTATGGCTTCTAAATTAAACTAATCGATGCCTAGGCATTGAACACAAAAAGAGGAAAGTTCATTCATTGTGCTTTCCTCTTTTGTTTTGCCTTTAAACCATAAAAAAAAGGTGCGCAACCTCTGATGAGATCACGCACCTCGTGTAAACGTCAATATTTTAATGATTGACTCACTAATTAATCAATGTCGTACAAGCCAGATGGTGCATCGGAAATGTCGATCATCACATTCTTCACCTGACTGTAGGCTTCGAATGCATGTTCATCATTTTCACGACCAATACCGGATTTCTTGTAACCACCGAATGGCGCACCTTCTGGTAACAAGTCGTAGCAGTTAATCCATACACGACCCGTTTCCATCGCGCTTGCGACACGCAATGCACGGCTGATATCTTTTGTGAAGACACCGCCACCAAGACCGTATTCAGAGTCGTTAGCGAGATCAATGACTTCTGATTCGTCCTTGAACTTCATCACAACGACAACGGGTCCGAAGATTTCTTCACGAGCAATTTCAGAGTCCTGTGCAGCGTCTGTAATCAACGTCGGTGGGAAGTAAACACCTTCACCGAATTCACCAGTGGTTAAGCGTTCACCACCCGTAACGATGGTTGCACCTTCTTCTTTTGCACGTTCAACGAAACCATTAACTTTCTTGCATTGGTTTTCGTTAACTTCCGCACCGATTTGTGTATCTTCTTCCCAAGGCATACCAGCTTTAACCTTTTCAAAAGCACGTTTCGTACGTTCAATGTATTCATCATAGATGTCTTCTTGAACGTAAACACGTGAACCGGCAGAACATACTTCCCCTTGGTTGAAGAGAATACCCATCAACGTCCCATCGACAGCTTCATCGAGGTTTGCATCGTTGAAGATAATGTTGGCACTCTTACCACCGAGTTCAAGGGTTGAAGGAATCAAGCGATCAGCTGCCTGTTTAGCGACAGAGTAGCCGACTTCTGTTGAACCGGTGAATCCTAATTTCTTGAAGCCTGGGTGTTTCAAGACAGCGTCACCAGCTGTGCTACCGCTACCCGTCACGACGTTAACAACACCGGCAGGAATGATATCTTTAGTCAAGCGCATCAATTCAAGTAATGATAATGATGTTGAGCTTGATGGTTTAATCACCACTGTGTTCCCTGCTGCCAAAGCTGGTGCAAGTTTCCAAGCAGCCATCAATAATGGCAAGTTCCAAGGAACAACCTGTCCAACAACACCGTATGGTTCATGCCAAACGAGTGATAATACATCGTTATTAATCTTACGCAATGAGCCTTTTTCAGTCTCAATCAACCCAGCAAAGAAGCGGAAATGTTCCGCAGCCATTGGAAGGTCGTGCGTTTTGGATTCGCGGATTGGTTTACCGTTATCCATTGTTTCTACAAGTGCTAAGTGTTCGAGGTTTTCGTCAATCACATCAGCAATTTTATTTAACATTGCTGCACGTTCTTGACGTGTCCATGTACGGTATTCTTTAAACGCTTTTTCCCCAGCTTTTTGAGCTTTGTCAACATCAGCTTCACTCGCCGCTGCAATTTCAGCTAAGAATGAGCCATCAGCTGGAGAAGTTACTTTCATGGTTTCGCCGTTTGCTGCATCGACGAATTCACCATCAATGAATAGTCCGTAACGTTCTTGTAAATTCAATTTTGGTCTCTTAGACATTAATAGTCCTCCTGTCCTTGATTACAAAACAATAGTAACTTTTCACCAACAACAATTATGACCTTAACGCTAATTTGTGAAGTGTGCAAGTGTTATGCTCAAGTCCCTATTAATGTTTGTGGTAATCGATCGTCGTGCCACATAGCCAGTTCATCACGGCATCATTCACAAACACGTTCATCGCTTCGTGCTCGTATTCGTGCATCAGGACATATTCCTTTTCGCCACCGAGTCGATTATAAACGGCGAACTGCGTGGATGGATAACAGATGTCATCAACAACGCTGACAAACATTTTGACTGGTACGTTGATACGATGCGCCATGTTTTTAACATCAATATAACTCAAGGTCTCAATGACCGCATCTTCCGTTTCGTGGAATGGATCCGTAAATTTAAAGTAACGAATCAGTTCGTTGTACGCATCACTCTGATTATTTGTACGCAACACACGACGGAAATCAGAGAGGAATGGGTATTGAATCACGATCTGCTTAATGCGCGGATTCAATGCTGCTCCCGCTATCGATAACGCGCCCCCTTGCGAACCACCCGTACATTGCAGATTATTCTCGTCTACATTCGGTAACGCCGTGACCAACTCAATCAACGTATACACGTCGAGATAAACGTCGCGATAGAATAATTGTTCAGGTCCCTCTGTCATCCCACGCACGATCTGTCCGGTCACTGTCATGCCATCAAATGCGCGCCGATCGTTTGAAAACCCTGCTTGTCCTCTAACGTCCATCGCGACCACACCGTAGCCGCATGCCACATATTTCAGCAATTCGCTCCAATCCTTTGAACGTCCCATGTAGCCGTGAAATTTGAAGATCACGGGCACTTTCTCTTCACGTTTCGGGAAAAGTAATTTCGCCGAAATTTCACCGTTATTCGTTCCTGTAAAGGTTAAACTTTCTGCGATCACGTTTGGAATCCCGAAGTCCTGTTCTTCCAATGTGTAATCAGTTGGTAATTCTAAATTCGCAATCTGCGCATCCCAGAATTCATCGAAGTCAGCAGGAACTTCATCCATCCCGCGATACTGTTTCATAGCTTCTAATGACATACCATCCATGTTTATGCTCCTTTATGATCTTTTCGTTAATCTTTTCACTGACTCGATCATACCCTGTTTCGAGACGAAAAGAAAGCGCATCCCAAATGATGAGACACGCTTTGTTGCTTTTGATTATTCGACGGAAATAAAGTAGTTATAGACAGGTTGTCCACCGTAATGTACTTCGAATTCGAGATCTGGATGTTTGTCTTCTAAGATTTCAACCAACGCATCGGCATCTTCTTCCGTTTGGCCTTCACCATAGATGACCGTGACAATTTCACTGTCTTCATCCAACATGGCATCAATCATATCAATGGTCGCCGTTTGGACATCTTCGGCACATACTTTAATGTCGCCGTTAATGATACCCATGTAGTTGCCTTTCTTAATACTCAAACCATCGATTTCAGTATCACGAATCGCATGGGTTACCTGACCACTCGTTACAGCCTCGCGTTCTTCTTCCATCGCTTCACCGTTTTCTTCAAGAGAAGCGGTTGGATCGAAACCGAGCAAGGCGGTTAAACCTTCAGATACCGAGCTTGAATGAACGACAACAGTTGGTTGATCGACAACTTCTGCTGCCTGATCAGACGCCATAAAGATATTCTTGTTGTTCGGTAACACGATAATATTTTCAGCATTGACGGCTTCAATCGCTTTGACAATATCTTCCGTTGACGGATTCATCGTCTGACCACCGTTGATGATGCTAGTTGCGCCAGCACCTCTGAACAATTCTTGTACCCCATCACCCGCTGCGACCGCAATAATACCGTATGGCTGTTTTTCAGCTGGTTTAGCGGCTGATTCTGGTGCTTCTTTTCCTTGATTTTCAAGGATAGTGTCGTGCTGACCACGCATGTTGTCGACTTTAACGGTCGTTAGAGAACCGAAGCGTTGACCATAATCCAACGCCTGTCCTGGATGTTCGGTGTGGACGTGTACTTTGACGAACTCGTCATCATTCACAACGATCAAGGAATCACCCATGCTGTTCAAGTGTTCACGGAAAGCATCATAGTCGAAAGTTTCTTCCGCTGTTGGGCCATCACCTAATTTAATTAACATCTGTGTACAGTAACCAAATTTGATGTCTTCACTTGCGACAGAATGAGACGTGTTGTAGTAGTTCTCCTCATGCGCCATCTCTTCCAAATCGAGACTTTCAACGGATTGCGTCTGAATCTCGATCGTCTTACCTGAGAGTGCTTCGAGGAAACCATTATAAATAAAGACGAGTCCCTGTCCACCACTGTCGACCACGCCGACTTCTTTCAATACTTCAAGATGTTCTGGCGTTTCTTTAAGAGATTGTTCTGAGGCACGGTAGACAGTCTCCATCAATTCGAGGACATCATCTGATGTATTCACAAATGCATCCCCCGCTTCGGCAGATTCACGCGCAACAGTCAATAATGTCCCCTCAACCGGCTTCATCACGGCACGATAAGCGACTTTTACCCCTTCATTTAAGGCACGCGCAAACGCTTTTGCGTCGAGTACTTCTTCGCCTTCACAGCCTTTTGCGAAACCTCGGAATAACTGAGAGAGAATAACCCCAGAGTTACCGCGGGCCCCGAGCAATAGTCCTTTTGCTAGAACTTGTGCGAGTTCATCGATGCGTGGTTCCTTGGCATTACGAACACGTTCTACCCCCGTTTGAAAAGAGAGCGACATGTTCGTTCCCGTGTCACCATCCGGCACGGGAAAAACATTCAACGAATTCACAAAATCAGCATGACTTGTGAGCTGTTCATTCGCCGCTTCTACCATGCGGCGGAATTGATCAGCATCGATTACGGTTACTTGCTTACTCACTGAAATCCTCCTTAATCTCGCGCCCGTTACTCTTCGGTGACACGAATCCCTTGGACGTAAACATTCACAACGTGTGCCTGAATACCCAAGAATTTTTGTAAATCGTATTTCACAGAACGTTGCACATTGCGGCAAATTTCAGAGATCTTCGTTCCAAATTCCACAGTCACATAAACCTCTACAATAATCTGCTCGTCGTCTTGGTCGATGACTACTCCTTTAGAGTAATTATCAAAGCCGAGAATATCTTGGATTCCGTCCTTGATCTGATTCTTAGAGACCATTCCTACCACACCGTAGTTTCCGGTCACTGCGATACCGACCACCTTACTGATCACATCGTTGTCAATACCAATTTCACCGTATTGGCTCGCTATTCTCGCTGTCATCCCATATCCTCCTCTAACTGAGAGTCGCTGCTTCTGACGCGCAACTTCGTGAATTATTTTCTGAATAAACAAAACTATTTTGCCATAACTACTCAAAAATAACAACACTTCGGACCTTAGGGATGCATTTATCAAGATTATGTGGTACCGTATTCAAGTAGGTAAGGAAATTTGTGAAAGGAGCCGATAAATATGGCAGACTACAAAGAAATTTTCAAAACAACCGCAATTAACAATGGTGGACGTGACAAAGGTGGCAGTCATTTAACTGACCGCGACTTCGGCGTTCAAATCACCCCTCCAGGTGGCAAAGGTGACGGTACAAACCCAGAAGAACTCTTCGCATTGGGTTACAGTGCATGTTTCAACTCCGCATTGGGTGTTGTGAAGAAAGCTCACGATGTTAGGGGTGATTCCTTAGTCGGTGCTACGGTTCACTTGCTTTCAAAACCACAGGCTGATTTCCAATTAGCTGTTGAACTTGAAGTGGGTATTGAAGGTGTAACATTGAACGAAGCACACCAGATGGCAAACGAAGCGCACGAAGTATGTCCTTACTCTCGCGCAACACAAGGTAACATCGAAGTAACCGTTAAAGCTGTAAACTACGAAGACTTGAAAAACGCCTAATTCATCATATTAACGACAAAACAAAACCGCCGCATCAGCTAAACACTGGTGTGGCGGTTTTCGTTTACTCTCTTTTTTCTAGGGATTAGTTTTCAATGGTTTTGAGCATGTTGGCCATTTCAATCGCAGCTTGCGCGCATTCAATCCCCTTGTTTCCGGCTTTTAAGCCTGCGCGTGCCATCGCCTGTTCGATCGTTTCACACGTCAAGACACCGAAGAGCACGGGCAGTTCGTTATCTAAACCGACACGTGTGATGCCGCTCGCTGTGTTCCCGGCGACGTGATCGTAGTGATCAGTTTCACCTTTGATGACCGCGCCCAGACAGATGACAGCATCGTAATCGCCAGTCTTGGCGAGTTTATCGGCAGCCACTGGTATCTCGTAGGCGCCCGGTGTCCAAGCGATCGCAATATCATCATCTGCAACCCCCGCACGCTTCAGTGTATCCACAGCACCTGCTAATAATTTTTCGGTGATCAGTTGGTTAAAACGTGCTACTACGATAGCGACTTTCATACCTTCAGCAGTTGTCTTTCCTTCAAATGTCTTCATGTTTAGTTTCTCCCTTCAACGTGCAATAAGTGTCCCATTTTGTCTCGTTTAATCTGTAAGTAAAAGCGATCATTCTCAGTCGGTGTCATTTCGAGCGGTTGGCGTTCGTTAATCGTGATACCGGAAGCTTCCAGTTGCGCCATCTTGTCTGGATTATTCGTCAACAGATCGATACTTTCTACACCGAGTTCGTGAAGCATCTGCGCAGCCACATAGTATTCACGCAAATCAGCCGCAAAGCCGAGCGCGCGGTTCGCCTCAACCGTATCCATACCGCCATCCTGCAAATGGTAAGCCTTGATCTTGTTCAAAAGACCGATACCACGGCCTTCCTGACGCAAGTAAAGCAACACCCCGCGGCCTTCTGCTTGAATACGACGCATCGCCTCATGCAGCTGTTCCCCACAGTCGCAGCGTTCTGAACCGAACACGTCACCCGTCAAACATTCCGAATGTATCCGTGTGAGTACGGGTTGACCATCCGTCACATCGCCCATCGTCAACGCGACATGTTCCTGACCGGTGACCTTGTTGATGAAGCCATGAATCTTAAAGTTCCCGTATTGTGTCGGCAAGGTTGCTTCGGATACCGGTGCCATCAATTGTTCCGTACGCTTGCGGTAATCCACTAACTCTTCGATCGTCATGATCGGAATATCGTGTGCTGCCGAAAACGCGCGCAAGTCATCGCGGCGCATCATCGTACCGTCTTCCTTCATAATCTCACAGCACAATCCACACGGCTTCAATCCGGCAATACGCATCAAATCAACGGTCGCTTCCGTATGACCGTTACGTTCCAACACGCCCCACGGTTTCGCAATCAGCGGGAAGAGATGCCCTGGACGACGGAAATCACTCGGTACCGCATCATCAGCCACACACTGACGCGCGGTTAAACCACGTTCTTCCGCTGAAATACCGGTTGTCGTGTCTTTGTAGTCGATCGACGCCGTAAATGCGGTTTCGTGATTATCAGTGTTGTTGGCAACCATCGGATTAAAATCTAACTTGTTCGCTAGCTCCCGAGATAATGGCAGACAGATCAAACCTTTACCGTAAGTCGCCATGAAATTGAGATTCTCTGTTGTCGCATGTTCTGCCGCACAGATTAAATCCCCTTCATTCTCACGTGACTCATCGTCCATCACGAGAATGAGCTTTCCTGCTTGTAATGCCTTGATACAATCCAAAATGCGTTGATCACTCATGTTAGTCTCCTTCACTCGTTAATTGCGCTAGCGTTAATTTTTCGATGTATTTGCCGATGATATCTAATTCCAGATTCACCGCATCACCGACAGCTTTTGCGGATAAATTCGTCATTTCCAGCGTATGTGGAATAATTGACACGGAAAAATCAGTATCGCTCACCGAGACAACCGTCAAGCTGATCCCATCGATCGCAATCGACCCCTTCTCTACGATGACATGCAGTAATTCAGGAGCTACCTCAACGTGATAGCGGATCGCATTGTCATCCGGAATACGCTTGGAAATCTTTCCCATCCCGTCGATGTGCCCACTCACCACATGTCCGCCGAAGCGATCCCCAAGTCGCATGGCGCGTTCCAAATTGATCGGATCTCCCGGCTTCAGTTCGCCGAGTGCGGTTCTAGACCAGGTCTCATTCATCACATCGACCGTACACGTATGCGCGTCGCTCGAAATGACGGTGAGGCAGGTCCCGTTAACGGAGAGACTGTCTCCGATCGCTAAATCATCGAGTACCTTTTCCGCTTCAACACTGAGTCTGGAGTACTCTGCATTCTCTTCGATCTTCTTGATTTTTCCGACCTCTTCGATTAATCCTGTGAACATCTGGAAATCACTTCACTTTCAATTAAATAATCTGAACCGAGTTGTTTAATATTAAAAGGCTTCAGCGTAACAGCATCGCTCACCTTGTCAAAACCGGTACCCGCAACTGGCGGTAAGCCGTTTCGACCACCAAATAATTTCGGACCGATGTAGGTGTGTACCTCGTCTACGAGACCAGCTTGAAGCACGCTCCAATTCACGGTACCGCCACCTTCAACGATCACGCTGTCGATGCCTTGTTCCCCGAGTGCTGTCATGAGCGCTGTCACATCGACATGTCCACCCGCATCTGCCGGAAGAACGATAACCTGACAGCCTTGTTTTTCATACGGGGCATGTTGCGCGCTATCCGTTTCAACCGTTGCGATAATCGTCGGTGTCTCCTCAGCCGTTGTAACGACCGTCGCATCGACTGGCGTCCGCAAATGCGTATCGACGATGATACGCACAGGATCGATACCACCTTCGAAATGACAGGTGAGCGATGGATTATCCTTCACCACCGTATTCACGCCCACCATAATCGCATGATAATCATGGCGCTCGTGATGCGTATGGTCGCGTGCGACTTCGCCTGTAATCCACTTCGAATCACCCGTCACTGTCGCAATCTTACCGTCCATTGTCATCGCGTACTTCATCATCACATACGGCTGTTTCGTGCGCATATACTTCATAAAGATGCGATTCACGTGATAACACTCGTCTGCCAAAACGCCCGTCGTCACTTCGATCCCATGATCTCTCAGAATCTGTATCCCCTTACCGCGGACGATCGGATTCACATCGAGCGTACCGACCACCACGCGTGCGATGCCACTATCAATCAATGCATCCGTACACGGTGGTTGCTTTCCTTGATGGCAACAGGGTTCTAACGTCACATAGATCGTTGCGCCCTCCGGTGATACCTCACAATCCGCCAGCGCCTCACGCTCCGCATGCGATTTCCCGTACTGCATATGGTAACCACGGCCGATGATCTTACCGTCCTTCACGATCACTGCACCAACGAGCGGATTCGGTGTCACATAACCCGCACCCTTTCTTGCCAGCGCGATCGCCTCTCGCATATACGCCTCATCTGTCATATCCTTCGTCTCCCTAAAAAAAACGCCCTGAAATCACTTTCAGGGCGTCCTAAATGGCTCTTAATAAAAAAGCTCTGAAACAGTCATCTACCGTCTCAGAGCATTCGAATTCATCATTAAAAACTCTTCTTTCATCCAGACTGTAACGGTCGGTTTCGGAATTGCACCGAATCATGCTTCACGCGTGAAGCTCGTGGACTTTACCACCGGTCGGGAATTTCACCCTGCCCTGAAGATTTATTATTAAACTATGGTCTCATCATAGCGCGTGTGTAAGCGGTTGTCAATAAAGAAGCTCGCACTAGAGATAAATTTCTTTGGCAGCTAAATTATCGAGGCATACTTTGAGGTACGTCGCATCATGTTCTGGATAAATCGGCGTGGTTCGTGGTACTTCCACTACCTCATCGTATGGCGCACACGATTTTCCACGATAATGCGGATCACGCCACGCCTCTGTCACGTTATAACCACGCGCCGTCATTTCATCCATCACCCACGTATGGTATTGAAACAATTTGTACGGCTCATGGTCGAAGACGTAATTCACCGTCGCATGCGGTTTCCCCCAACCTTTACCGCGCAATGCACAGCACTCACGATGCTGGCCAAGCAATTGCTGGCGCGGGAGTTTATGTATTAAATCTTCATGCCACAGTCGCATTGGGTCACGTCCTTTTTAAATACCTTCAAATTCATCAACTACATCTTGGAGTAAAACGATGATTTCGCGTCGTTTCTTCTCTCGTGCACCTTTACGTCTTGAAATCTTCGGCAAAATCTTCCCTAGTTCCTCACCAGCAGATAATACCTCACCTTTTTCAATACAACGATTGATAAATTTATCCGCATGATTCCGCAGTTTCTGATCAGAGACTACATTATCTACACGTTCAGATTTCTTTTTCTTCGCGTAAGTATAGAATGCATCGATGATATCTTCAGTGGTCTTCAATACCTTCAAATCCGTCTGATCCATAAATCCAATAATCAAATCTTCTTTGGGACGAACTTCTAAACTCGAACGAATGGTTCGTTTGATATCTTTTCTAACAGCTGCCTCGTCATCATTTTCCTTCGATTTTTCTAAAATCTGTGCCAAGATATAATCCAAATTAATTTCATCTGTCTTCAATAAATCAATCTGAAATTCCACATCAGAAAAGTCAATTGCAGGACTATTATTAGAAGAATCATCATGTTTATTAGACTTCAAAATTTCATCACGGATTTTGAGGTAGGTACTCTTGAAGTCCTGCATTTGGAAGTCTGAAATGAGGTGTTCTTCATCAGTGAACTCATCAAAGTTCTTTAATGTATTCTCACGCTTCAAAACTTCTCCGTACAATTTCGCAAACTCACGCTTATCCGAATCACGTTCAATCGTTGTTGGATCTGGGAATTTCGTTAATAATTCCGCGCACAGTTCCTTATAACCCGTCACTTGTTCGCCAGTTTCTTCGTCTGTGTACCCTTCCGTGTAATCTTTGTATCCACGTTCAAGGATCACATTAACGCTATTCTCATCACCGAATAATTTAATCGCATCTTTAGTCGCTTGTTCCAAATCACGGAAGCAGACAATATTACCAAACGGCTTCACGCTATTGAGAATACGATTCGTACGCGAGTAAGCTTGAATCAAACCATGATAGCGCAAGTTCTTATCGACGAATAACGTATTTAGTGTCGGCGCATCGAATCCAGTCAAAAACATACCTACCACAATTAATAAATCGATTTCGCGTTCTTTCACACGTTTTGCGAGATCTTTGTAGTAGTTCTGGAACTCAGCACCTTCTGTCGAAAAACTCATTCCAAACATCTGATTATAATCTGCAATCGCCTTATCCAAGAATTCGCGACCAGTTGATGTCATCGCGCTCGGTTCGAAGTTTTCATCTTGAATATCACCGATCGCATGCTGCTCCTCATTCGGTGCATAACTGAAGATAGTCGCTACTTTCAGTCTTTTATCTTCTGGAAGTTCTGCCTGTTGTTTCTCAAACTCCTCATAGTACATCTTCGCTGCATCGATATTCTGAACCGCAAACATCGCATTGAAACCATTCAAACGGCGCTTCTTCAATTCATAGTGTTCATTGCGATGCGTCTTCTTATCAAAAACTTTCAAAATATGTTTTGTGACTTCTGAGATACGTTCAGGATGTAAAAACATTTGTTTCTCTAATTGTTGGAGCTGTTTTTCATCCTGTGTCTGTTCTGCATCTTTGAACTTGGGACTAATATTGTTGTAGTCGACCTTGAACTTCAAGACTTTTTGATCACGGATCGCATCTGTAATCACATAGCTGTGTAACTGACGACCAAATACATCCGCCGTGGTCGCAATTCCCGGTGAATTTTCTGGGAAAATTGGCGTACCTGTAAAACCAAATTGGTAGTACTTCTTGAAGTGTTTACGAATATTCTTCTGTGCGGTCCCGAACTGCGAACGATGACATTCATCATAAATCAGTACACAGTGTTTATCGTAGATTTCATGTTTTGAATGACGTTTTACGAACTCATTCAATTTCTGAATAGTCGTTACGACAATCTTGTCATCTTTCTTTTCGATGGCTTTGGTCAACGCCTTTGTATCGCGACTCCCATTCACACTGTTCGGCTGGAATTTCTGATATTCCTTCATCGTCTGATAGTCTAAATCTTTACGGTCAACCACAAAGAATACTTTATCGATATATGGTAATTGTGTCGCTAGACGCGCCGCTTTGAAAGATGTTAGTGTCTTACCCGATCCCGTTGTATGCCAGATAAAACCACCCGCGTCAACAGATCCTGCCAAGTTATTCTTATAGCCAATATCAATCTTCCATAGAATACGTTCTGTTGCCGCAATTTGATACGGACGCATAATCAATAGCGTGTCATCCGCATCAAAAACACAGTACTTCGTTAACACTTCCAACAACGTACGTTTCGCTAAAAACGTTGCGGTAAAATCTTCTAAGGAATGAATGGTATTATTCTTCGCATCCGCCCACTCACAAGTAAATTCATAGTTATTCTTCGATGGATCTTTTGTATTCGCAAAGTAGCGCGTATACGTACCGTTTGAAATCACAAAAATCTGAACATACTTAAATAAGGAATGCTCCTCATTGAAACTTTCCTTTGAATAGCGATGAATTTGATTGAACGCTTCACTCAACGCAACGCCACGTTTTTTCAGTTCAATCTGCACTAGTGGCAAGCCATTAACCAAAATGGTCACATCGTAACGATTCAAATGTACGCCTTGTTGTGTCACTTGATGTACGACCTGCAAATGATTATTAGCCAATTGCTTCTTATCAATAATCTTGATGTTTTCGGTATGGCCATCATCAAACGTAAAATCATAAATCTCATTTTCTTGAACTTTACGCGTCTTCTCAACGAACCCATCACTCGGACTGTCCAAATATTCCAATCCGAAACGTTGCCACTCGGAATCATTGAACGTGACATGATTTAATCGCTCAATTTGAACCTTTAAATTTGCTTCCAAACCCTTCGCATCATTAATCGGTAAATACTCATACCCTTGTGCCTGTAAGTCCTCGATTAAATGATTTTCTAATTGTTGCTCCGTCTGATAACTCTCTCGAACGATCGGTTGGCGTTCATAATGCGCCAGAATGATCCCATTCGTTAACTCAGCAATAGACGATTCTTGGTATTCTCGATGCGTTTCTACCATCACGCTTCTCCTCACTTCGAAAAATCTAATAACTTATCTCGATAATACTCATACTGTTTCTGTCGCAATTCAATCTCTCTCGGCAAACTATCTTCAACACCGTGTACTAACGTCTCAAATTTATCAAGGACGGATACAACGTAGTTTTGAACATTGAGTGGTGGTAAATAGAATTGATAATTCATTATTTGTTTTTTATCCCCACGAGGCATCTTTGCTCCTTTAGCATATTTCATGTCATATTCAAAGAACTTTTCAGATGACAAAATATGGAATAAAAATCTATCCTGAATTTTCTCTTTAAACTCTTCCTGCTTACGTATGACGACCACATCACCATTAGTGCCACCGTTATTATCTGCTTGCCAGATTTTTTTTAGATACGGTCTGATATTTCCAATCAAAATATCATTGATGAGGTACTGTGTAGCATTACCTTCTTTCGGAATTGATGCTGCTGTAGTTTTACCTTTTTTATCTTGTAGCAAATTTTCAACACCAACATAATTATTACTATCTAAATCTTTCACAGAGATTTTTTCTTTAGGCTGTGCAGTGACATCCTTAAGTTTATATTCAAAAACACCTAAACTAACCTTAACCAATTTTGCAGCTTCAAATAGTAATTCAATGTAGTCATCAGTTACTTGCTTGCTTGCTTGCTTGCTTGCTTGCTTGCTACTGTATTCTGGTTCAAATGTCAATAGCTTATCGCGATAATATTCATATTGTTTCTGACGTTGCTCGATTTCTTCTGGAAGTAAACCTTTTGTATCTTCAATTAGTGATTGGAATTTATCTAGAATTTTAATTACGATATCCTGTACTTCCAAAGAAGGAACCGTAATATTTGTTTGAGAGAGTGTACTTCCGTATAGTCGAGCTATTGTTCCACCTGTTGTAGCTTTCCACGGCTCGGTTTGATAGAAATAATAAAGATATTTATTTTTTACAATTTTCTCATCATTTGCTATCCATATGATATTTGAGTCTTGATAATAAGCATCTTCGCCGTCATACATCACTTCTTTACCGATAGTTCCTGAAGCCGATAGAAGAACATCTCCCTTTTTCGGATAAGAATATTTTTCTCTGTATTCCTCATAGAGTCCTCTATTAATAAAGGCATCTGGCTTCTTGCCAAAAGTTCCAATTTTATAGAATGGAATATCACCATCCGTGCTAGTTTGGTTTTTTTTAATACGTTTACACATGGATACTTTCCCAATTTCTCCAAGAGTGGTTGCTCTTATAGATCTATCAACATCCATCTTTAAAGTTAATTTATTGAGCACTTCTTCACTCAGCAAATAATCCCTATAATAAGCATACTGATTGACACGATCCTGTAATTCAGCCTGTAATTCATTCACGTAATCTGTAAATTTGTCAAGTATATTTACAATTTCTATCTGTACTTCTAAAGTTGGAATCGAAATCATAACCTCATCTAGTAATTTTGCATTAATGGATGCGGTTGCTCCTCCCTTAGTTGCATGAGCGATAGCCCATTGATCAATTTTGAAAAAATAATAATATAGAAATCTATTGTCTATTATACTTTTAAATTCATCCTTAATCATGAAACATGTAAATTGTTGATTAGTAATACCATCTACATTTAATATTGCATGCTCTCCTATAGTAGCTGTAGTTGATAAAATAATAGTACCAGCCGGAAATAGGTTTCCTTTTACCCCTTCGATATTAACCTTTTGAAGAGAATCATTTAATTTTCGGCCGTTTTTACGAATATCCGCCATAGTAAACCACGGAATATTACCATTTTCCCAATATTCTCTTTTCTTTTTAGATGGCGTATATCCATTTTTTCGATTACATATTTCTCCCAGCGTCTTCCATTGAACATCTTCAATATTCATTAATTCTTCAAACTTATTCATTTTCCAATTCCTCCACGATTTCGTTGATATCATGACGGAGCTGATCAATACGTTCTACAGTTTGAGCAATCTGTTTATTTAGTTCATGAATATCAATCACTTCACGTGTATCTTCTTTTTCAACATAGGTTGATACGGAGAGATTATAGTCATTCTCCGCAATCTTCTCATTGTCTACAAATTCAGCGAAATAATCTTGATGTTCTTTTGAAGCAAATGATTGAACGATTTTATCCGCATTATCATCAGTCAAGATATTATTATTTGTTTCTTTCTTGAATTCTTTTGAAGCATCAATGAATAACGTCTTATTCTCTGTTTTATTCTTTGCCATAACGAGAATGCATGTGGCGATAGATGTACCGTAGAATAAATTCTCCGGTAATTGAATAACAGCCTCAACATAGTTATTATCAACAAGATATTGACGAATTGTTTTCTCTGCCCCCTGACGGTAGAAGATGCCTGGGAAGCAGACGATTGCTGCGCGTCCTTTACTTGAGAGATAGGACAATGCATGAAGCACAAACGCCAAGTCTGCCTTTGTCTTTGGCGCTAGTTTTCCTGCAGGTGCGAAGCGTTCATCATTAATTAATGTCGGATCGTCTGTACCTACCCAGTGTGTAGAATAAGGTGGGTTTGAGACAATCGCATCGAATGGTTTCTCATCATTGTGCAACGGATTAAGCAATGTATCGCCACGACGAATAGAGAAATTGTTATAGTTGACGTTATGTAGGAACATATTCATACGTGACAAGTTGTAGTTTGTCAGGTTGATTTCCTGTCCGTAGAAACCTTCCTCAACAGCTTCTTCACCATATAATTTCTTAATCTGAAGCAACAATGCCCCACTACCACATGTAGGGTCATAGACTTTGTTGACGTGATCTTTACCAACCATAACGAGTTTCGCTAATAATTTAGAAACGTTCTGTGGCGTAAAGAATTCCCCACCTGATTTACCAGCATTTCCTGCATATTGCGCAATCAAAAACTCATATGCATCACCGAATGTATCATTATCATTATCTTGAATATCTCCGAAATCGATACTTGCGATTCCTTCCAAGATATTGGCGAGAACGGTGTTTTTCTCATTAACACTGCCGCCGATACGTTGACTCTTCAAGTCAATATCTTGGAATAATCCTTTGATATCGTTCTCTGAGTCATGGCCGATTGCACTACCTTCAATTGCTTGGAAGATATCGATCAAATTCGTATTCAAATTTTCATTCGTTCGTGCAGTTTTGATCACATTTTCAAATAACTGACTCGGTAGGATGAAGAATCCTTTTTCTTCGACAGTTCCTGGACGAAAATCTTTATCCGCTTCTTCATCAGTAATCTGTGCGTAATCAAAATCCTCATTACCAGCTTCATGTTCATCTTCATTGAAGAATACTGTAATATTCTCCGAAATGAAACGATAGAACAGCATGCCTAGTACGTACTGTTTGAAGTCCCAGCCTTCGACACTACCACGCACTTTATCCGCAATCGCCCAGATTTTCTTATGCAACTCTGAGCGCTGGATCATCTCTTTTGATTCTTTAGTTACTTGCGCCATAAAACTCTCCTATTATTTATTTAAATTAATAAAATATAAGTCTATTCTATCACAATAAGATTATCATCAGAGGGATTAGTGATTGAATACTAACTATCCCCTTTCTACTGTATAGATCAAAATCATCTCATTAATTTTTAGATAGCTATTTTTTTGGAAACTCAATTCCTCTCTCAAAATAAAATTGATAAAAAAAGCAGTTCTTACAAGCCCTGCTTCATTAATTTATCATAAGTGGATGCTCACTTTACTTGTTATTAAATTTATAAGCGTTGAGCATGTATTATGTTTTTAACTAATATCACTATCTTTTAAGAATTTAAATTTCTCTTCGATGGGTTCTCCATTCTCTGTATAGTAATATGATCGATTTAAACCGAATGCATGAGCAAGAGTGGTTAGTAGAGGATATAATACTTTAGTAAAATCATCGTTAGGATTCCATTTTATTAATGGAGTTTTAATAGTATTATGCATTAGTGGTTCTGAGGTATCCTCCCACTCATTTAGTATAATTTTTTTATTTTTTACGTTTAATAGTGTAACTGTAAAATAGATACCTCCATTAACATTTAATGAAGACAAATTATTAAAAAATAAATTAATATTTTTTACTAAATACTCCTCTATAACATCCCACTTATAAATAATACCATCTTTGTAATCATTTAATAATCTTACTTCAACTGCTTCAATACACGAGTTAGGAAAAAACTGAGTATATGATCCTAAATTTCTCCTCTGATTTCTATACATTTTTCTATACATTCTTATGAAACCATCTGCATTATATAATGTTGTTCCTAAATCTCCTAAAGGACTAAACACAGGAAATAAACTAGTGTCATGTATAGAACTCAAATTAAGAAAATTGGATTCATCTAATGACCACTCTGGTATTATGTGCAAGACTAATGAACTATCATAAGCTAGTGCTTCATCCAAATATCCGTTAAGAATGAATGATACTCTATCAGCAATGAATCTTTTGATTTTTTCTTGTTTAAATGTTAGTTCATTAAAACTATTTTTCAAATCATTGTATCTCATTTGAATGGAAGTATTTCCATTTCTTATATAAAATTCATGATTACTACCGGTGTTATATGCATGTGGTTGTAATGTGCTTCTAGGAACATCTATGATAATACAATTTATATCATCACTAACTTCCACAAGTTCCGTTTTAACTCCATAGAGAGAAGGAATAATATTTACTGAAAGTTTATTCCTAAAAGCTTGTTCCCAAGTTTCAAAAGTTTCTTTATTAACGCCTACATCAGCCAACTCTGATGGATTATGCTTATCATCTTCCTTTAAACCTAAAATTATTTTTCCACCATTATAATTAGCAAAAGCACATATTTCTTTAAATAATTTAGCAAGATTTTTTTGAGCTAGATTTGTTAATTTACCTTTTTCAAAATAGTAATCTTTATATTCTAAAGTATCATTTTCTAATGTTTTCTCAGATATAATTTCTTCTAGAAATTTCTTACTCATAGTCTCCCCCTAATCATTATATTCAATTTTAAAACGCCAAGCACTTTCTTCATGAAAACGTTCAATACTCCGTTTTGATTCTTTTTTGCCGAGAAATAGCTCGCTACGGAAACTATTACACTAATTATACTAGCTATACCAGTCCATTCCATTAGCTACCTCATCAGTAATTGCTTTCCTTATATTTCAAATACTTCTCTTTCAATTCTTTAACATCCGCTTCAATCTCCGCCATAACAGCTCTAAATGTGTCATCCGAGTGTCCGGTGGGATCATCCAAGTCCCAGTCTTCTGTGTACTGATTGGGGACGATTGGACATTCAACATCGCAACCCATAGTAATGACGATGTCAACAGTCGGAATATCACTCAGCAATTTCGGATGCTGTGTGGCCTCCATGTCGATATTGTAGATGTCTTTCATCAATCGCACGGCATCCGGGTTGATGCGATCCTTCAGTGCTGTGCCGGACGAGTAGATGTCGAAAGTGTCGCCCGCTATTTCTTTGGCGAGCGCCTCCGCGATCTGACTGCGACAGCTGTTGTGCACACAGACAAAGGCAACTTTGGGTTTAGTCATAGCTTCTACTCCTTCACTGCTTTAGTCGCAATAAAACTCTTAATGTTTAATTCATGCAGGCGACCCTCGCCGTTTGTATCTTCATAGAGATCAACTAATCGAAAACCCGCCTTTAATTGTCCACCGATCTGTTCTGTCATCGTGTGTGAGAACTGCATTCCACCATCTTCTGCCATCATGAAGGTTTTTGCTTGTTCATCTTTTAATGGATTGAATGGCATTTTCCAGACGATTTCTTTTTCGGCGCTATCGACAATATAGTTGATTTCATTATTCAATCCCGCGAGGAAGATACCGCCTTTTTTCAGTACACGATACGCTTCGTTAAACACGTGATAGACATCTTCGACATAGCAGTTAGATACAGGATGAAAAATCACATCGAACGTTTCATCTTCGTATGGCAAAATCTGTGTGATATCCCCTTCAACGGCATCAATCGCATAGCCTTCACGTTCAGCAACCATTACTTCTGATTCGATCTGTTTAGTTGAATAATCGATAACGCTACATTCTGCGCCGAGCGCATTGAAGATTGGCATTTGTTGACCACCACCTGATGCGAGGCCGAGCACTTTCTTACCAGCTAAGTCACCGAGCCAGTCGTGTGGTACGGGAACGGTCGGTGTGAGTAAAACGTCCCAGCGCCCCATTTGTGCATTGCGGTAATCTTCGTGAGTGATAGGCTGCGCCCATTCCCACCCTTCATCTATCCAGCGATCGATCGTTTCTTTATTGATTTCTTGATAATTCTTCATTTTGTGCTGCACTCCTATCGTTTATTTATTCCGATACGCACCAAAGTCCCGATTCTCCGCTTCATCCGCGAGCCTTACAGCATCTGAAATTAGCGCTGCGATACGGTGCGGTTTGATGACATGAACGCGTACCACTTCGGCATGATCAGCAGCGACGATTGCGGTAATGGCTGCCCCTGCGTTATCGCGATTTTCAAAGCCTTCATCCGTTTCTGGATCACTCGCGAGTCCATCTTCATCGAGGAGATTCACGACGAAACGTTTGCGAGAAACGCCGACGAAGGCAGGATAGCCTGCGTTATGGATAGCAGGGACGGAACGCACGAGCTGTAGGTTTTCACGTTTGGATAAGCCAAAACCGATCCCTGGATCAAGCATGATGCGTTCGTCTGGGATCCCCGCTTTCTTAGCGAGTTCGAGCGTGCGCTGGAAGTACTGTTTGACAACTTTATAGATGTCTGTTTCAGCTTCCATCTCTTGAATTTCCGCGTCGCTGAATGCCCAGCCGTCACCAAACTGCGGGAAAACTTGGCTACCTTTATGATTTGGACGCGCAATCACAGCATTAAACATGAGGACGGCGCCGGCTTCACTATTTGCGATGACATCCGCCATCTCAGGATCACCGAGCAATCCCGTCACATCATTGATGATGTCTGCGCCAGCTTCGATCGCTGCTTTAGCAACCGGTGCTTTCCAGGTATCGATAGAGAGTGACACACCAATACTTTCAGCTTTTAATTGTTTGATGACCGGAATAATACGCTCAATTTCTTCTTTGATTTCAACGTAAGTACTACCAGGACGTGTCGATTCGCCACCGATATCAAGCATCTTCGCTCCTTGTTCGACGAGGTCGTGGGCGTGTTTGACGGCTTTGTCGGTGCCGTACCATTTTCCGCCATCTGAGAAGGAATCAGGTGTCACGTTGACGATCCCACAAACGATTGTTTCCTTATCATCTAGAATCTGATTGTTGTACTGAAATTTCATCGGTTGCCTCCTATAGTCCTCAAGTTATTCACTGCACGCTGACGATGGAGATAGCTTTTGCGTTGTGCAAAATGCAGTTCCGCCAGTGTTTTCGTCTCACCAGCTGGAATGAGTATACGGTCGAACCCCTCGCTCAAGTTACCGCGCTCTGCTGTTGCGATCGTCGCCTTTAACTCGCCTACCCCCATCGCCTCTACGCTTCCATTATGCGCTAGAACTACCACACTCGTCATCACACACGCTTGGCCATAACGCTCGGCCAGTTGAATGAGTTGCTGATTCTTTTGATGGTTACTTGGATAGAAGGCGAGTTCTTCCTTCGTACGCACGCCTAAAATGTCAGGATTTCCTACTACCGTCAGTCCTGAATCGTCAGCGAGAATCCACTGATTGGGCAGATGTTCGCTATAGTAGCGAGCTTTGATCTGCGCATTAGCTTCGAAAGTGTTCCCCGTTTCAACTGGTGCCTCCGTTAACATTTTCGGTAGCGCGACTGCTTCGATAGCGTAGTCTTTGAGTAACATTTGGTACTCCTTGACTTTTATCGGATTATGTGTGGCGATGACAAGCTTGTTAATCGGCGTTGAGTCGAAGTAGGAATTCCCGGCGTTCATTCGGATCCTCCTTGAAGCGCCCGCTGTAGTACGTCGTTGTGGTACTGCTGTTGTGGGTTTTCACACCGCGCATTTCCATGCAGAGGTGGCGCGCCGTCAGCGTTACAGCGACACCTTCTGGATCGAGAATTTTCTCAACTTGTTTGCCAATTTCATTAGTGAGTTCTTCCTGAACGTTTAGTTTGCGACTGAGGAAGTTCACGAGACGCGGAATCTTGCTGAGGCCGATGATCTGATCGTGATCGGGATAGTACGCCACGGTCGCTTTGCCGAAGAACGGCAACATGTGATGTTCGCAGAGTGAGTAGAATGGAATATTTCGGATAATGATCATCTGATCCTGACTCACTTCAGATGGAAACAATTTATAATCTTTGAAATCTGTTTCAGTGGTTGATGCTAAGATCTCATTGAACATACGATAAACACGGTTCGGTGTTTCCTGAAGTCCCGGACGATCGGGATCTTCGCCATACGCTTCCAAGATCGTGCGCACGGCTGCTTCGACTTTTGCTTGTTTGTTATCCATGACTGATTCGCTCGATTCTCTGTGTATTTTCTGGGTCATTCGTGATTTTTTGTATAGCTGCTTCGATCTGCGTGCGATACGCATCTTCCTGATAAATTTCAAGAACGGGTACGAGCACAAACAGACGATTGAAGGCTTCTTTGTGTGGCAGAATGAGTGTATCTGTCGCCTGCGTTACTTCATCGAAGAAGATGATATCAATATCTAACGTACGCGGACCCCAATGAATCAGGCGTTCGCGATGGAATGACTGTTCCACCTCGTGACAGCGATCCAATAATTCCTCTGGAGACAATTCCGTTTTAACACGCACCGCCGTATTGACGAAATCATCTTGCTTCACACCGCCAACTGGTGTCGTCTGATAATTCGATGCAACATGCGTTACGGTAATCTGATCCTTAGCGTTGAGTGACAGAATCGCTTGTTTGAGCGTTTCTTTAGAGTCACCTATATTACTACCGAGACTCAAATAAGCACTGTGTATCATCGGGTACGCTCCATTTCTACAGAAACGCTGTCGAGAATACCATCAATCGGCAAGCCCACCTTATTCACTTTGATTTCGACCTTCGTAATCAACGGGTACTTCTCTAATACAGCATGCATAATATCCTGACCGAGTGTTTCGATCAGATCGACACGACTCTCAACGACAATGCCTTTCACGTCTTCGTAGACTTCACCGTAACTCACCGTATTCTCGATACTATCATTCACCGGCTCATCCTTAACGGTCAAGATCAGATCGATCGTAATTGTCTGTCCCGTCTCCTTCTCAGCAGGAAACACACCAATATGACTGTGGAACTGACAACGATTCATATGAATTCGATACATCACACTCTTCCTTTCTGAGTCTATTATAACGGATTTTTGTATAAAATCTCCCAATCAAAAAAGCCCGAACGACAAGCGTCCGAGCTTTCATAAATTATTTACTCATGTCTTTGACCTTAATCAAACGAACCTTCGTGGAACGTTCATTTTCAGCGAGACGGTTTTCAATGTAGTCAATCGTTTCCTCGGTATCCGGAATCATACGGTACTCGAGGGCGTTCACGCGTCGTCTCGTTTCAGCGATTTCGTTACCCATCAATTGAATTTGCTTCTCTTTTTCTGCCAATTTCAAGAGAGATGGCATGACTTCGAGTAGCAAGTCAACAGAATGGTCGAATTCGCTCGGCGTGTTCAGGTAACTGTAAGTGAAGCGTTCCTGATCACTCTGATCTTCTTCACTGACGGAGAAGTTCATCTGCGGCACCTGAACATTCATGATATTTTTGGTTTGAATATCCAAGTTCACGGCTTGTGGTGGCACGGCCACTACTTCACCGAGATACGCACGGTTGGTCAATGCCGTAGCGAGCGCGAAGTCCTTGAGCGCATCGGTCAATGCCTCTTCAACTTCAGCACGTAATTTATCTGTCTCCTTCGCTAACGGAATAAACTGACGCATGAGTTCGTCCTGTTTATTCTTCAACAGATCGTGACCGCGTTTTGCGACCTCAAGCTGTCCTTTGAGCGTCTGGAGCTCCATACGCGTTGGCTTGACGTTCTTCTTGTTTGCCATTACGCATCATCCTCTGCCTCATTGTCCGTTGACGGATAGTATTTGTCGATCAACTTATCGTCGATACGTGTCAATTCGTTCTTCGGAATATACGTCAACATCTTCCAAGAAAGTTCTAAACTTTCTTCAATTGTACGGTTCGTTTCGAAACCTTGGTTCACGTACTGTTTCTCGAATTCATCCGCGAACTTCAAGTATTTACGGTCAGATTCTGACAGTGCGGATTCACCCAATACGACGGAAAGTTCTTTGGCTTCTTTACCTTTTGCGTAAGCTGAGAACATCTGGTTCATCGTATCGGCGTGGTCTTCACGCGTCTTACCTGGACCAGTACCTTCATCCTTCAAACGTGAGAGGGACGGCAATACGTTGATTGGCGGTTCAATCCCTTGGTTGTCGAGACTGTGATCGAGGATGATCTGACCCTCAGTAATGTATCCCGTCAAGTCAGGGATCGGGTGCGTAATGTCGTCTTCCGGCATGGTCAAGATCGGAATCTGCGTTACCGAACCTTCCTTGCCTTCGATACGACCTGCGCGTTCATAAATTGTTGCCAAGTCGGTGTACAAGTAACCTGGGTAGCCCCCACGTCCTGGCACTTCACGGCGAGCGGCGGATACTTCACGCAACGCTTCGGCATAGTTCGTCATGTCAGTCATGATAACCAACACGTGCATGCCGCGTTCGTAGGCGAGATATTCCGCTGCAGTCAGAGCGATCTTCGGTGTTGCGAGACGTTCGATCGCTGGGTCGTTCGCCAAGTTAAGGAACAAGACGGAACGATCCGCTGCCCCTGTTTCAGCCAAGTTATCCTTGAAGTACTGTGCTTCTTCGAAAGTTACCCCCATCGCTGCGAAAACAACGGCGAATTCTGCATCGTCGTTCAACACGGTAGATTGACGCGCAATCTGTGCGGCTAATTCTTTATGAGGCAGGCCAGAACCGGAGAAGATCGGTAACTTCTGACCACGAACCAAGGTATTCATGTGGTCGATCGTTGAAATCCCTGTCTGAATAAATTCATCCGGATATTCACGCGCTACCGGGTTGATTGCTTCACCATTGATGTCGCGTTCTTCATCCGCAATGATCTGTGGGCCTTGATCGATTGGGTTACCCAATCCGTCAAAGGTACGTCCTAAGATATCAGGAGATACACCGAACGTTAGTGGCTTACCCGTAAAGCGAACTTTGGAGTCACGCAAGTTAATGCCGGAACCACCACCATAAATCTGCACGATGGCACGATTTTCTTCGATGGTCAATACCTGTCCGATACGTGTGTCGCCATTCTGCATGTGGATTTCAACCAATTCGTCATAAGCGACGTCATCGATGTCTTCCACAACCATCAACGGACCGTAAACGTCCGTAATTGATTTATATTCTTTTAACATTAACGGTTACCTCCTTCCTGGATAATTTTCTTGAAATGATCTGGTAAAGATTCACGCATTTCATCGAGTTCGTTGAGATCGTCTTCACGCGTGTATTTCATACGTTCAATCTTTTCACGTAATTCTTCGGTACCATTCATGATTTCATCGAAGTAGCTGCCGACTTCGAGGGCTTTCTTGGCTTCTTCATTGAAGGCCAAGATCGTCTTCATCATCGTCAACTGTTTATTCAGCGATGCGGTTTGGTCGATTTCGTTGTATGAGTTCTGTTGGAGGTAGGATTCACGCAACATACGTGCTATCGTCAATTCAAGACGGTCACTATCTGAAAGTGAGTTCACACCAACCAACTGAACGATTTCGTTCAAACTCTTTTCGTGCTGTAGGATGTTCATCGCTTCCTGAACCATGTCACCCCAGTTGTTGTCGAGATGATCCGCTAATTTCTTACGTACCGTGTCGCTGTAGAGTGAGTATGAGTCGAGCCAGTTGATGGCTGGGAAGTGACGTTGCTGTGCGAGCGAAGAGTCCAATCCCCAGAATACTTTAACCACACGCAAGGTATTCTGTGTTACTGGTTCGGAAATATCCCCACCTGGAGGTGATACCGCTCCGATCGCTGTTACGGAACCGTCACGGTCACCAGAACCGAGTGTTAAGACGTGACCGGCACGTTCGTAGTATTCTGCGATGCGTGAACCCAAGTATGCTGGGTAACCTTCGTCACCTGGCATTTCTTCCAAACGTCCAGACATTTCACGCAATGCTTCCGCCCAACGTGAGGTTGAGTCGGCCATGATGGCAACAGAGTACCCCATGTCACGGTAGTATTCTGCAATCGTAATACCCGTGTAGATAGATGCTTCACGCGCCGCCACTGGCATGTTAGACGTGTTAGCGATCAAAATCGTACGTTCCATGATGGACTTACCACTCTTAGGGTCTTTCAACTGTGGAAATTCGTTCAATACTTCCGTCATTTCGTTACCACGTTCCCCACAACCAACGTATACCACAACGTCAGCTTCGGCGAATTTCGCAATCTGGTGCTGCAAGACTGTCTTACCTGCACCGAATGGCCCAGGAATAGCAGCTGCCCCACCTTTAGTAATTGGGAAAAACGTATCTACTACACGCTGACCGGTTGGCAAGATCTGATCCGGTACGAGTTTTTCTTTGAATGGACGACCGACACGGATTGGCCAACGTTGGCTCAAACCGAATGACTTCGTTTCACCGTCTTCTAATTCAACAGTGTAAACATCATCCTTCAATGTGAACTCGCCACTCTCGATCTTGGTCAATTTACCTTTGACCCCTTGTGGCACCATGATCTTGTGGTTGATGATTTCTGTTTCCTGAACGGAACCAACGATATCACCTGGTTCAACTTCATCTCCGACAGATTTTTCAGCGTCGAATTGCCATTTTTCATCTTTGTCGAGCGGGTCAACCTGTTCCCCACGTTTTAAGTAATCTGAATTTGTTAAGTTTTGGAATTCTTTGAGTGGACGTTGAATACCGTCAAACATCTTGGTCAATAGACCTGGTCCCAATTCTACTGACAGTGGATGACCACTGGCTTCAACGGGTTCACCCGGTTTCAAACCTGATGTTTCCTCATATACCTGAATTGATGCGACGTCACCGTGCATTTCGATAACTTCACCTGTTAGGCGGAGATTACCGACGTAACATACTTCCTGGACGTAAGCATCGGACATTCCGGCCGCTTTAATCAACGGACCGGAGACTTCAATTATTCTTCCGGCTTCCAAAAGTTCCCCTCCTTAATCTAAGATGTCCTGACCGATTGCCTGTTTGACTGTTTCTCTGAGATGTTCTCTCGCAAAACCACCAGATCCCTGTTGTGATGGGATGACGATGATTGCTGGCACAGTCTCAGATTCGTAGAACTTCAAGACATCCGGCAGTTCTTTTGCAATATTTTCTGTGAGATAGATGACACCGTAGTCATCATCTGCTAATTCTTTGATGGTTTTTCGCGCTTCACTGGCATTTTCAACAGAAAATGTTGAGAAATTCAGCAACTTAAACGGAAAAACCACATCGCCTTCACCGACGACACCAATTTTAGCCTTCATTGATCGGTTGCATCCTTTCTTCAATCATTTCGTGATCAAGGCTGTTCGCCTTGCCGATGAAAATCAAACGAATGTTATTCATTTCATTCTGCAAGAACCACAAGTAACTGATCAGTGGTTTTGGTCCGAAAGCCTCTAAGTGTGCGTCACGCATGCGATTTGCTGTATATTCCGTCATCGCATGCTCCAAGTTCACCATACTGAAATCATCAGCCGTGATCGCCTCAGCAATCGCCTTGTCGTTAAACAAACGATCGACTAACTGGCGGTAGCGCTCATGATCATCGCTATCAACGATATCGATCAATTCATCACTTGGGATATTCCCACCATCGAATAATGCTGCGGACATGAATCCCTTTGAACGGTCGGCGTGATGCATACGCAACGCCATCTTGAAGTTCATGCCGTCGAGCTGCGCCATTAAGGCTTCACTCAACTCTGGATCTGCGAGTTCATCCGCAAGCATCTTAATGTGATTCAAATACCCGAGATCTAGAATAATCGAAATCGCATTGACGTCCTCTAATCCGGATACAGCCTGCTTCACTTTCGTTACAGCCTGCGTGAGTGGTTCTGGAAAACCTGTAATCATGCCTTCAGCTTCGACCACTTGACGTAATACATCAATATCATAGTGTCCGTGCGCCAAGTAGAGGTCATCCAGTTGATTACCGCTCACTTTTTCTTTGAAGAGGACTTTGAGATTGTGGTAGTCATCGCGTAACGCAAAAATATCCAGCAATCGCGCATCCGGGACGTCTTTGTAGAACTCCCGATAGTCTTTTTTGAGACGATCGTTGAAAATCTCTTCGAGCGTCTTGTCCTCATTCACATCGTAACCGTGATCAGAGAGCTGCGTGCGACTTTCTTCCGGGCTCGCTTGGAGTAATTTCTTGTAGTCTTCAGCAGTGAAGAGCTGTTGTTCCTTGATACGGACTGTGACATTGATCCCGCCGTAATCCAGTACCATAGCTATTCCTCCTCGTCTTCTGCCCATTTAATGAACGTCGCAGAGAGTGAGTTTTCAACTTCTGCCAGCAATGCTTTGAACGTGTAGTTATAGTCCACGGCATCCTGTGACAAGATGAAACCACCCGCATTTTTGACAGTGGCTTCTGAAATCGTTAATTCACTGTGTTCAGCTTTCAATGACTGTAATTGTTCTTCAGTCAGTTGCTGTTCGTTGTTGGCACCGAGCACGAGCTCCGTTGCACGTTCAGGAGCACTGTTTAAGGCACGTTTAACGAGTTCGAACAAATCATCAGCGGATAATCCGTTGAGTTCATGCAAGGCTTCTTGGAAGATATCCTGCATGAGACGATCCTGCATTTCCAATTCCTTCGAGCGTTGTGCTTTTTGGATTTGCTGTTGGCGATTCTTTTCCGCTTGTTCGTCCTGTTTCTTCAAACGCGCATTGCGACCATCACTCTCAGAAGCAATTTGTTCTAATTGTTCGTCGATCTTCGCTTTAATTTTTTCTTTTTCTTGTTTTGCTTTTTCTTCCTCTTCGTCTCTCACTTTAGCAAGGACGTTGTTTTTAATCTCATCAATTGTAGCCATCCGGTAACCCCTCCTTTTGATGGAATGTCAAAAGTGTTACATACCGTTTGCTGTCAACCACATGAATAGAGACATCAATAACCCTAAGATCGCGTACGTTTCAACCATTACGGAAAGAACGATCGCGTTTGTTACGTTTTCTGGGCGTTTCGCTAAGATCTGCATACCTGCTGTTGCCACGCGTCCCTGGTATTTCGCAGAGATCAAGCCGACCAAACCAACTGGGATACCAGCTGCTAAGTATGCTAAACCTTGTTGTAAAGTCATTTCTGGACTCATTTGGATGTAAATCATGAACGCGATAACGAATCCGTAAAGTCCCTGCGTACCTGGCAAGAGGACTAAGATCAAAGCGTTCGCGAATTTGTCTGGTTGATCTTTCAATAGTGCAGAAGCAGCCGCACCGGTTTCACCGACACCGCGTGCTGATCCCATACCACTGAATGTTACTGCGATTGCGATACCGAGCATTGCCAAGAACATTCCGCCGTGCTCAGTAAAAAAGTTTAACCATGTTTCCATTATTTTATTGCCTCCCTAATTCAGACTAACTATCTCTATTGTATGTATTAGCGATCGAGATGTGTATATTTTTGCAAGATCCCGATCGGTGTAAATTTCTTACCGGTTCCCTCATAAAACTTGCCAAAGAATTCCACGAAGATTAAACGCAAACTATGAACGTATGCACTCAATACACCGAGGAACATGTTGAAGGCGTGCAAGAGAATCAATAATAGGATACCAACTGTGAAACGTGCTGGTCCTGGTAACAGACTCACCAATAAGTTGAACGCCATCGCGATACTACCACTGGAGAGACCGAGTGCCATCAAACGTGTGAAACTGACGAAGTCACCGATATATCCCGTAACACCGTACACGTTATAGATACTGCCACCGAATGCTGCACCTTTATTTTTCGAGACGATCGTTGGAATAATAATCATCGCCAGTACGATAACCAATGCTGCAATACCGCTAACCTTGAGAACGGTTGGCATATTGAGCATGGCACCAGCTGCCATACCGAAGAAACTCGTCAGTAATAATATCCAACTGATACCATCTGTAAACGCCGCAAGGTAATTCTTGTGACGAATTTCCAAATAAGCTTTGGTAATTAAACCGGCATAGATGGTGATGGCACCGAAAGCGACGGATATCGCCATCAGGGTGATCGCATCGTTCAACGGATCAATCAAATTGAACGGTAACGATACCCCAAAGAAAGAGCCGTACGCTAACCCGACGAGGATCGTTGGAATACTCAAGATGACACCGAGTTTTGTAATGTTCTTCATACCGTCTGATAAATCAAACAGGCTTCGCGCCAAGAGTGAACCAACGAGTAACAGAATACCGTACCCTAAGTCACCCATCATCATTCCAAAGAATAAAGCATAGAAAGGCATAACTTGAGGTGTTGGATCCACATCATCGTATTCTGGCACACCGTACATCTCCGTGATCATCTCGAACGGTGCCACTAAGCCATTATTCTTGAGCTTAACAGGCACTTCGCTTTCTGAAACTTCCGTCTCAGTCGGTTCGTCAAAGAAAATGACATAATTGCTGTTCTTGACGGTTAAATCGAGTTGTTCTTTTATTTCTTCCGTTTCTTCTGCTAACGCCCAACCTTGAATAACCACGAGATAATCGTTGTGGTAAATCATATGGTCGAGTTTTTGACGTTGCCAGCGATTATAGAACCCTTCACTCAATAATTTGATGGCTGGAATAATCTGCGTTGCCGCTTTTAATTCTTCCACAATTTCTTGTTCACGATGTTTCAATTCATCGCGCTTGCTATTGAGTGATTTCAAACGTTTTTCTGGTGAGATACTCTGATCAAGAGACATATCTTGGAAGCCAGCCTGTTCAGCAACTTCTTCAAATTGTTCGGCATCTTTGTCTTGATAGACAGCCACAATATTGATCTGATCATCTGTCGAGGAAACTTCTTCGATATGGAATGCTTTGTCATTCAATGTTTTGTAATGTGAACGACTATCATCATTCAATACCGAACCGTAACGTACCGTCACATAAGGAATATCCTGAAGTTTAGCAAGTGGAACATCCACACGTTTCCAAGGTGATAGATGATCGATGGTATCCTCGATACTCTCGATCTCTCCTTGGATTTGACGTCGTTCATCCGCTCTCGCATTAATGTCTCGGATCTTTTGGACATTGCTCTGATTCAATAAGACGCTGTCCAACGCTTCGACCGATAATTCCGGACGCTTCTTACGCGCACGATTGAATTTATCCTTCAGACTCAACGATGCTTGGTATTCACTCAGAATTTTGAGGGCTTGTTCCGCTTCCTGGTAACGTTTCTCACTTTCACTGCTATCCGATGAAGCCAGACTTGTAGCGATATCCTGATCTTCCAACGCCTCGTTAAAGTCTGTGACATGTACATTTTGTAAATTTTGCAGACGTTTTAAGGCGCGATCTTTCATATCTCTAAAAGTCACAAGTGTTACTTTGTTTATTTCAGCGATTGCCATACTGGTTAAGCACCTCCTCTTTCACCTTCTGAACCATTGCATCGCGCTCCTTCGCAAAAAATGCTTCACGTTGTTGTTTGCGTTTCTCGAAATCTTCGTTACTCTGCTTCTCGAAGTCTTCTAAGCGCTGTTTCGATTCCTTCTGGCGCTGTTCACTTTCATTGGTTGTTTTTTCATCAGCTTTTTGACGCGCTTCTTTGACACGTGCTTCCTGCTGTTCTTTGAAAGTGGCAACACTTTCGGCTTGCTCGTCTTGAATTTGTTTGACTGCGTCATCAATCTTCAAGACATCTTCTAGCGTTTCCATGCCCATAGCTCCACCTCCTTATAAAAAAGTGGGAAGTCTGCCCCCTTCACATGTGACCAAACTTCCCACTACTCTCTATCATATTTGGCTTCTGCTTCTTAGAGATCGTTTTTGAATATTCCGATCAAATGAAGCTTTAGCTATTATATCATTAAGCGTTTAACGCTTCAATAAAGCGCTCTGCGATTTCTTTCGGACGGGTGATTGCCCCACCGACAACGATGCCGTCTGCACCGAGATCTTGGATATGACGCGCATCTTCTGGATAGTGGATACCGCCTTCCGCGATAACGGTCATACCGTCTGCTTTGAATTTCTTGATTAATTCTTCAGTCGTTACAGGGTTTTCAATACTTTCTAGTGTGTGCCCGTTCATGGTTGTACCCACGAAGTCAATTCCCGCTTCCCAAGCATTGACACCTTCTTCGTACGTTGCAATATCTGCCATCAATAACTGATCCGGGTATTTCTCCTTGATCGCTTTGATGTATTCCGCAACACTCATATCGTTCGGACGATCTTGAAGTGTACAGTCTAATGCGATCACTTCAACGCCTGTTTCAACGAGCTCATCAACTTCCTTCATTGTTGCAGTGATGTAGATGTTCGTTGGTGGATAATCACGTTTGATAATCCCGATCATTGGTAAGTCATTCACTGCACGAATTTCTTTGATGTCGCGGATAGAGTTTGCACGTAAACCAACCGCACCGGCTTCTTTAGCCGCTTTCGCAAAGAGTGGCATGACGCCCCCTTTGTCAGTGTACATCGGTTCGCCTGGCAAAGCCTGACAAGAAACAATCAAGCCGCCTTTAATCTTTTCAAGGAATTCTGATTTTTTCATTACTTGCCCCTCTCTAATTCTCGCTGTCGCTCCTTAATGTAGTGGTAGAAAGCGCCGTAGAGGTTGGCGGATTTACTCAAATCAGAAGCGAGTACTTCTCCTGGCAGGAAGATCGCATTCTCAGCGGCTTCTGCCATCTTGTCTTTAATCATTGGTAGTAAGATATCAGCGCGAGCCATAATCCCACCGCCGATGACAATACGTTCTGGATTGAATAGGTATGACATCGCTAGCAATCCTTCACTGATATTCGCAGTGAGACGTTCAACGGCAGTTACGGCATCCGGATCGTTCTGGTCATAGGCATCGAACACATCTTTACCATTGACATCCGTTTTGCCCGTTAATTCACGGTAAAACTTCACTAAGGCAGTTGCTGAAGCGATGTCCTGCCAGTCGTGTCCTTGGATCGGGAGGTAGCCCACTTCACCAGCTGTGTAGTGAACACCGTGCCACATTTCGCCATCGATCAATACCGCACCACCGATACCGGTACCGAGTGTTAAGCAGATAGCAGAAGCGGCATCTTTTGCTTGCCCGCGCCACGTTTCAGCATAACCCATACACGAAACGTCGTTCTCAACGCTACATGGTAAATCGTATTTTTCGCGGATGGCATCCTTGAAGTTCGTACCTTTATATTCAGGGATTGTGGCGCCCGCATAGGCAATCTCACCTTTAATCGGATCGACAACCCCGGCACTCGCAATTGCTACCCCTTCAATCGTGGCACTGTAGTAATCAATCAATTCGAAAACCTGATCAAGGATATGATTCGTTTTCGCCTCATGATCGACCGATGTTGGTACTTCCTTGGTCGGTTCGATCGGCTCCCCATCGTTGGAAAACACGTTATATTTAATGGCGGTGCCGCCAATATCAATACATAGAATTGCCATAAATGACGGATCCTTTCAATTAAGAACGAATGTATTCAACGTCACGTGTCTTGTATGTTAAACCGGCAACATTCTTGTTGTTCTTAGGGAACAAGAAGCTTGCAAAGTAACCAACAAGAAGTGTAATGATGAATGCGACAGTCGATACTAATAACGCATTAACTTGCAAACCGTTAGCCACTAATGCGGAAACAATACCAGCAATCAATCCGATTAATGCACCGCGACCGTTTGTACGTTCAGTGAAAATACCTAAGGCAAACATTGCACCAGTCGGTACACCGAACAGACCACTTACGGTCAAGAAGATTTCCCAAGTTTCTGAAGAGTTACCAGCTGTGAAGTAAACTGTAACCATTGTACCAATGATACCGGCAATGATAACAATGATACGTGCAAGAGTAACTTCAGAGAGGTTCTTCCATAATTTAGGGAAGAAACGACGTTTAATGTCGACAACCAGACATGCAGAGATTGAGTTCAAACTACTTGAAACGGTCGATTGTGCAGCTGCAAAAATACCAGCGATAATCAAACCACCTAACCCAACAGGCAACTGTGACAATACAAAGTAAGGAACAATTGCCCCAGTGTTGAAGTCTGCTGGTAAGCTTCCGTTGTTAGCGTAGTAAGTATAGATAATACTACCCATACCGAAGAACAATGGAATAACAACAACCCCTAAGATTCCTGGAACCATTAATGACTGAATCGTTTCTTTCCAAGATTTAGAAGAAGAATAACGTTGAACAACATCCTGAGACCCTGTGTATTGATACAGAGAGTTAACAAACTGACCGATGAAAATCAAAGGTACAAAGCTTGCTAAGTTTGTTACATCAAAGTTAGAACTAGAGATAAATTTATCTTCGCCACCAATTGTAGAAACGACGGTTGAGAAGCCACCATCAATCTTGAAAAGACCAACGATAATAACTAAGACCGCACCACCGAGGAGAATAAATCCTTGAATAGTATCGCTCCAAATAACCCCTTCAATACCACCTAACATGGTGAAGATAATACAAATAATACCAATAGCTAATGCCACAAGAATTGGATTAATTGTTGTAACAGACGCAATTGCTAATACTGGCAAGTAAATAACAACCGCAATACGACCCAAGTGGTAAACGACGAATAGCAAACTGTTTAACGTTCGAATAATTGGGTCAAAACGTTCTTCCAAGTATTCGTAAGCTGTCGTTACATGCAACTTGCGGAAGAATGGTACATAAAATGCAATCAAAATTGGAATAATCGGGATAATACATAATGACCCGATAGCATATGCCCAGTCACCGTTGAATGATTTTTCTGGCTGTGACATGAACGTGATTGAACTCAGGGTCGTCGCAAAAATACTCATTCCGACAGCCCAACCTGGCAATGAACCTTCAGCAGTAAAGTATGCGTCTGCGTTCTTGCTAGCTTTTTTCATAAAGCTACTACCAAAGCCCAATGTGAAAAGTAAATACAAAATAACGACAATGGCGTTAACTACACCAAAACCGACTTTCCCATCCATAATTCTGTCCTCCTACTTTATTTTTCCTTCTTTGCTATAAAAACCTATGCATCAAATTGTGTGATTTTACTCATCTCGGCACCGAGATACTCTGCTGGAATATTGTATTCCAAGTAAACTGGCACTTCAGCGGGTTTATTAGCAACTAAAGCGCGCCAATCTGTATCGCCATCTTCGAGCAATGTCGTATCCAATTTTGCGACATCAATGTTCTTCAAATGAAGAACCGTGACGTAATCCTTAAGGTCTAAGAACACGCGATTGACATTGACAGCCTTGTCTACCCAGTACCAGTTCCCAGCATCGAAGGTAAAGCCGATAACGCCTTTCTTTGTCACGTTTGCTAATTGCTTAGCGACATATTCTGGTTCACCGTGATCGTTACCTTCATTCTCAACAGTGACAGAGACACCACTCGGTTTGATCAACAATTCAGCTTCTTTGATGGCTTCTTCTGTTGGAGCCCCCAAACTGAATTTCAAGGCATCGATGTGGTGTGCACCAGTCAAGTTTAAGAAATTACCGAGTTCTGGATTTAACCCGTCTTCGGTAAATAACGCTTGCGGTACAGAGTAATCGATCGTCCATCCTTTTGATGAAGCGAGTTCATAAATGGCATCTAATTCCTCTGCACGTGTATCTTCTTTGAAGAATTCATCGCGAACTTGGATACCAGCAATATTTTCTTCATCAGCGAGTGTCTTTACGCAGTCGAGCTGCGTTTTGCCGGCATTCAATTCATCCAAGAAAACCGCTGTATTGATTGAAACTTTCACGTCAGTTTCCTCCTTCAGTCAACGCGCCGAATTATAAGTATTCAGCTTCTACTTCCTTGATCTTCGCAGCAGCTACTTTGGCAGCTTCTTTATCTTCTTCTGATAATGGTTCGAGCGGACGACGAACAGAACCGAGGTCAAGACCTTCATTGATACGCAATACTTCTTTAACGAAAGCGTTCATGTGGCAGTGACCACTTGTCAACATGTAGATGATGTCATCGATAACAAATTGTAATTTACGTGCTTCTTCCATCTTGTTTTCGTTGAAAAGTTCGTTCAATTTAACGAAAAGACGTGGCATTGTACCGTAAGTACCACCGATACCCGCTTTGGCACCGATCGCACGACCACCGATGAACTGTTCGTCAGAACCGTTGAAGATGATGTGGTCATCACCACCTGCAGCCGCAAACATTTGAATATCTTGGATTGGCATTGAAGAGTTCTTAACACCGATCACGTTAGGGTTCTTCAACATTTCTTTGAACAAATCAACGGTTAATTCGATACCTGCTAATTGTGGAATGTTGTAGATAACGAAGTCTGTGCTTGGTGCAGCTTCACTGATTTCGTTCCAGTAGCCTGCAACAGAGTAGTCTGGTAATTTGAAGTAGATTGGTGGGATAGAAGCGATCGCATCGACACCTTGTTCTTCCGCATGACGTGCTAATTCACGACTGTCGCGTGTGCTGTTCGCACCAACGTGGCAGATAACGGTTAATTTGTCTTTGGCAACTTCCATAACCGCTTCGATGATGGCTTTACGTTCTTCAACGTTTAAGTAAATACATTCACCGGATGAACCGTTCACGTAGATACCGTCAACGCCATTGTCGATGAAGTATTGTACTTCTTTCTTAGTAGCTTCTAAGTCAACTTCACCGTTTTCGTCGTATGCAGCGTAAAATGCTGGAATAATACCTTCGTATTTCTCGATCTTGCTACTCATTAGATAAACCTCCATAAAACTAAAAACTATTAATACTCATTATTTTGCTTTGATGGCGTCCATCGAGAGGATAGTACGTTCCAAGTTCCATCGCAGTCGATTGTCGTCTAGCAAAAGCATACAGATCACATCAATCGCATAAACGAGCGGAATCTGTGAATTAATGAAATCTTCGATCATCAATTCATGTCCGCACACAATCGGATAATGAACAGCCTGGCTGAGCGGTCCTTCTGTCGCGGTAATCGCAATGGTCTTTGCACCGTGCGCTTTCGCTGATTTGAGCGATTGCACAACTTCGTAGGTCTTACCCGATGCGGAAATCCCAATCACGCTATCACCTTTTCGGATTGACTGATTATGAATCGCCATCATATGGTCATCCGTCGCCACAAAGGCGTTGATGCCCATTCGCGTCAATCGCTGACGGAATTCTGTTGCCGTCAACCCCGAACTACCCATACCGTAAACGAAAACACGTCCGCTGCCCTTGATCGCTTCGATCGCCCTTTCGATCATATCGACGTCGATCATTTCCTGGGCTTCTCTGATCACCTCCTGATAGATGCGATAAATGCCTATAGACTTTTTCTTCACATATGAAGGATTGCCACCGATGTACTTGGACGGGCGCTCTTCACTCGCTTCGAACGATGACCGGAACTGTTCAAAATTGCGAAACCCAATCTTTCGAACAAATCTGGAAATCGTCGACATGCTGATGTCCGTTTCTTCGGCAAATTTGCGGATATCTTTATCCGCCATTTCGTCGCTCTTTTCGATCGCGTAGAGTGCTAACGCCTGCTCCTTCTTCGACAGCAAGGAATAGGCATGATTAATTTTGTCAACAATATCCATTCCCTAACTCCTCACTAAAAGTAAAAATCTAAAGCGCTATCTGTAAGTGCTTTCTACATTTTTTATATTATCCCTCTTTTCTATTTTCATAAAGAAGTAATTCTGAAAATATTTTAATCTATTGTGAGTGAAGAAACAAGTGCAGTACGATTTATTTCCAGGCACAAAAAAAGCAGCAGCCCGAAAGCTACTGCTTAGTCATTCATTGATTAATTTGGAAATTACACGCGGGTAAATTTACCAGATTTAATTTCACGTGCGGTTAACCAAACACGTTTTGGTTTACCATCAACTAAAATACGTACTTTTTGAAGGTTCGGTTTGAATGTGCGGCGTGTCGCATTCAATGCGTGAGAACGATTGTTTCCTGCGACGGTACCTTTACCGCTTAAGTAAGATCTCTTAGCCATACCTCTAATCCCCTTTCCTGAAAACTTAAATACCCGAGCATCATACCATATTTATACGGTTTATTTCAACCATCAATTAGATTTTTGCACTATCTCGTGTTTGTAAAACCAACAATTGTCCCGCTTTGAACGAGAAGGTCATGTCATCTGTCACAAATTCATTACTGATAAACGACTGTGCATATGACATGTCGTAATGATCGAGCGGATACTTCGGCCCTTTGAGTGTCAACTCTTTCACCGGTTGCATCGCAATGAATGAGAGATAAGTCATTCTTGGGTCGCGGGTGAGTTGATACGTTCCTGGTGTATAAAATGCCAGGATATCATCTGGCGCTACAAAGCGAAAACGTCCGATGACGTCCTGATAGTATGGATCGAAGCCCATCCAAATATTATGGAGCGTATGATCGAGTCGGCCGCCGAGCATCGCATAGAAACGATACTCGTCCATTTTTGGAAATTCTTCCAGCAATACATGGAGCGCGCTCTCGGTATCGGTCAGATCTTTTTCTGGATTTAACGCGACAAATTGTTTCGCATGCGCCGCAACTTCTGCACGTTCTGAATCACTGATCGAATCAAAATCACCGACTGCGAGATCCATCGCGATATCTAATGCTAGTAACCGGCGTGTGCCACGATCGACCCCGATAAAGTACTGCTCATCGTCTGCGTGCTGTTTGATTTCTTCCTTAAAGAAAGCTTCATCAAAGGTAGAACTACCGATGAGATAAGCGATTTTCATTACGCGTCAGACTCTTTTCCCTCGGTGAATGATTTTACGGCCGCTGGAATATCTTCAGCTTTGAAGATATAAGAACCGGAAACGAAGCAATCCGCACCATTATCTGCACATTGTTTGGCACTATCTGGCTTGATTCCACCATCAACCTCAATTTCAAAGTTGAAGTCCTGCGCCTCACGAATCATGTTTAATTCATGAATTTTAGTCAACATCGCTGGGATAAAGACTTGCCCACCGAAGCCTGGATTGACCGTCATCACGAGCACCATATCAACAATCGGTAAGAGCTCACGAATGGCGCTGATCGGTGTGCCAGGGTTAACCGCTACAGCAGCTTTCATGCCTTTTGCTTTGATGGATTGAAGCACAGAGTATGTATGTGGCGTAGCTTCCGCATGAATCGTTACACTGTCCACACTCGCTTCAGCGAGGTCATCAATGTAGTCTTCAGGATTCGTCACCATCAAATGACAGTCGAGGAAGGTATCCGTGAATGAACGCACGGATTGAATGATCTCAACCCCGAATGACAAGTTTGGTACAAAGTGCCCATCCATGACATCGAGGTGGAGCCCATCGATACCACTCGCTAAAACTTCAGAGACGGTTTCTTCGAGACGGCTGAAGTCAGCATTCAAAATAGAAGGATATAATTTCATTACATAACTCACTTTCAATAAATTGTTTTTTGATTATCTAGTTCTTGGTAAAATTCTTGATAGTGCTGGTAGCGAGAAGCAGCAATTTCACCGGCTTCAACCGCTTGTTTGACAGCACATCCCGGTTCGTTCAGATGTACACACCCTCTGAACTTACAGTCAATCTGGCGTTCGCGCATTTCTGGAAAACATTCGCGCAAGTTCTGTGTCGTTAATGACTTCAAGTCTAATGACGAAAAACCTGGCGTATCGATCCAACGTCCACCGAGACTGTGGTAGAGTGCGATATGACGTGTCGTATGGCGCCCACGACCGAGTGCTTTCGACACTTCACCCGTTTCCAGTGCCATGTCCGGAATCATCTCATTCAACAAGGTCGTTTTGCCTACACCAGATTGCCCCATCACCACAATAGTTTTATCCGCAATCGCATCTGCGAAAGTCTTTGATGTTTTGATTGACGGTTCAGTAATTACGGTATAACCGATCGATTGATACAATTTTTCTGCTTGTGCCACGGTTTCGTGTTCTTCATCATTTTCCAACAAATCTTTCTTTGTTGGATAGATTACTGGCAAAACATCGATCGTTTCTAGATAAACTAAGAGACGATCAATCAGCCGCAATGGAATCTGAGGTTCTCTAACCGATACTGTCACGAGTGCGACATCAATGTTCGCTACTGGTGGACGATCGAGACGGTTTCGACGTGGTGCAATCTGAACGATCGTACCACTCCCATCATCGTTCATTATAAAGTCTACTTGATCGCCGACAAGTGGTTCTTGTGCTTTCTTCTTATGCCGAAATTGGCCGCGCGCACGCGTACGTATCACGTCGCCATCCGGTGTTTCCACATCATAAAAACCGCTAATAGCCTGTGTAATCATGCCGTGTTTTGTCTCAGTCATTATTTGGTACCACTCGACTTTCCATAATCGTTTCACCATCACGAACAACCTTGAATCTTGCCTCTTCACCGTTATCTGTTTCGAAACGTAAAGTATAATTACGGTTTCTAGAAATTCTCAACGTGTCTGCTGGTGAATCATAGTTGTGATTCTTGTCATCGATATAAATCTCGACTTCATTTCGACTCGCATCATCACTATCATCGAACGGGATCGTGATCCGGTAGGTGAATCGTGACGTCTGTCCATTGTTTCGTGTTCTCGAGTTATCACTCGTTTCCGGCTCCTGACCTTTAGATAATGTCACCGTTAACGGATTCCCATGCGTAATTTCTGAACCAGCCGAAATGGTCTGTGCCATCGCACGACCTTCATCTATGGAATCAGAATAATCCTCATTAAAGGTTAGCTGTAGCTGATATTGATCGGCATATTGTTGCACCTCAGCCTTGGAATACCCCGTCAAATCAGCCATCGTGAAGATCTGTTGTCCGAGACTTACGGTCAACGTGACGGTTGTTTCTTCTGGAACCGCCTGTTCCCCAGCGGCAACATCTTGTGCCATCACAATATTCGGCGCTACGGTATCACTATATTCGCCCGCTTTATTGACAGTATAGCCTTGCTCTTGCAACTGAGCTGACGCTTCCTCATAGCTCATGCCAGTAACATCTGGCATCTCAGACGGCTGTTTCCCATCACTGATAATGAGGTTCACACCGTCGCCTTTTTTAATCTTGGTGCCCATCGACGGGTTGGTGTCAATCACATGATCTTTCGGAATTTCTTCATTATATTCACGGCTATTCCCATAAACGGAAATCCCGAGATTATTTAACGCTTCCGTCGCCTCATCAACCGTCATATTCTGGATATTCGGGAGATCGACTTGATTACGACGATTATTAATCGCTAAAGTCGTGAGCCCTGTCCCCAACAAGAACAGCACTAGCAACAGCCATACCCAAGCATGCTGCCACCATTTCTTCGGCTCTTCGTCTTCTTTTTTATCCTTTTTAGCTTGTTTTTTAGGCTTTTTATCTTGCGCTTTTGCTGTGTTACTACCGCGCGATGCCATCGAAGCTACCCCTGCGCCGACAGCGGAAGCGGCGACCATCGCTTCGGGATGATGCGACATTTCATTGCGGATCGCATCTTCACCGAGTACCGCGGTTTCCATACTGACATCTTCTTCCGGTGAAAAGCGTGTCTCACCCTGTCGTTCAAGCGACAGCGCTGTGCGTAAATCTTCACGCATCTCTTGACACGAGGTGTAGCGATGGCTGGCATCTTTAGCCGTTGCTTTGTAGATGACATTCTGCATCGCCATCGGTATGTCGGAACGATCTGCTGTAATATCCGGCAACGGTTCTTGGAAATGCTGAACAGCGATACTTACCGCGGATTCGCCATCAAACGGCACGTGTCCTGTCATCATTTCGTAACCGACAATACCGAGCGCATAAACATCGGATTGTGGTGTTGCGATCCCACCGCGCGCCTGTTCTGGCGAGAGATAATGAACCGACCCGATAATCGTATTCGTTTGCGTCAATGCCGTTTCCGTCGAAATGACCGCAATACCGAAATCCATGATCTTCACGGTGCCGTCCGGTTTGATCATAATATTCTGCGGTTTGAGATCACGGTGAATGACGTAATTTTCATGCGCGGATTGAATCCCATCTAGAATTTGAGAAAGGATATCCTGACATTCTTCTGGTGAGAGCGGTTGGTTCTGTTTAATATATTTCTTGAGATCCATCCCCTCAACATATTCCATGACAAGGTAGTGGCCTTTGTCGTTATCGACAATGTCATAGATATTGACAATATTCGGGTGATTTAATTGCGAAATCGAATAGGCTTCGCGCTGAAAACGCTCGACAGATTTCTCATCGGAATTAGCATTTAACCGTAAAAATTTAATGGCAACTTGGCGATCGAGATATTCATCCATCGCCAAATAGACCGTCGCCATGCCGCCTGACCCGATCTGCCTAAGGATACGATAGCGATCGTCGATTAATTCGTCTTTTCTCATTCGCTAACGCTCCCTTCAATTTTGATCACTACAACCGTTACATTATCCCGACCACCTGCATCATTAGCCTGTTGAATCAACTGTTTAGCTGCTTCATCAACCGACGTGGCCACTACTAAAATGTCCTGTATCTGCGCATCCGTCAACATATCCGTCAGCCCATCGGAACATAATAAGTAGCGATCACCAGCTTCCAAGACCGTCTGATCAATAGCTACATCGAGGTACTCATCAACACCAATCGCTTGACTCAATTTATGTCTTTCATTGTGTGTTTCTGCTTCTTCAGGTGTCAGCACACCCTCATCAAGAAGACCTTGCACGTACGTATGATCCTTGGTTAACTGTTCAAATTCATGATGACGCAAGCGGTAGCAACGACTATCACCGACGTGCGCAATCACACCTTGATCGTCGAGTAGCGCCATACCGACAATCGTCGTTCCCATTCTCGACAGATCATCATATTGCATGGAAACATTATAGACACGGCGATCAGCTGCCCCAACGGTCTCATTGAACCATTTCGCAATGTTATCTGATGTCATCGCTTCTGTCTTTTCCCAGGCGACACCCACTTGATAGAGTGCCATTTCACTGGCAACATCGCCGGCATTTTCTCCACCCATACCATCACACAGCAATGCGAGTGTCTGGTTGGAACGATTTTTAAAGATATCCGCCTGATCCTGATTATTCTGTCTTCGTTTCCCAACATCTGTCAGTTTTGCAATTTGCATACTGTCACCTTCTTCTCTGATATTTTTCTAATAGCTAGTGACCTTGTTTTGTTAACTTCGCAATGAAAAAGCCATCACTCTGATATTGATGCGGCAAGATTTCGATCGTACCATCCTCACACATCGCTTCGGCTAAGGGTGCCTTTAGTGCGTCGGATAGTGCTTCGATCTGCATTTCTGGATGCTTCGCTAAGAAATGTGCGATAACTTCATGATTCTCTTCATTCGTAATCGTACACGTACTGTATAGCAACGTCCCGCCAGGCTTTAAGACTTCGAATGCTGCATCTAAAATTTCTTCTTGAATCGCTTGTAAAGCTTTCAAGTCAGCGAGCTGTTTATGATATTTCGCATCCGGTTTACGACGGAATAAGCCAATACCAGAACACGGCGCATCGACTAAAATTCGATCGAATGTGTCTTTAGGGAAACGTTCTGCTAATTGCGTCGCATCACCAGCTGTAATCTCTGTCTGTGCTGATACATGTAGTCGCTTCACGTTGGCTTCGATTGTCTTCAATTTGCGCGGTTCAATATCTGATGCGATCACCTGGCCAGTTTTGCCAACTTTTTCGGCAAGCTGAACGGTTTTACCACCCGGCGCCGCACAAGCATCCAACACACGTTCTCCTGGTTTAGGGTCGAGAATTTCAACCGCTAATGCTGCTGAAGCATCTTGAATCGTGAAGCGACCTTCAGAGAACATCCGACTATGCATCGGGCTCCCTGAGGTTACACGATACACATGCGGTGTGATCGCGCTCGCTTCAACTTCAATACCTTCAGTAGCCAAACGTGCGATACTTTCTTGATCTGATAATTTATTTAGTCCGCTGAAACGAATATTAACGGGCGCGGGCTGATTCAATGATTCTGCAATCGCTTCAGTCTGCGCTGTACCCCATCGTTTCACAAAATAATCATACCATATCGGCGGTAAACTATTGGTTAAGGTTCGATAATTCTTAGTGTCGGTGGCCAGTTCCTTCAAGATGTCCTCGAGCACTGGTGCCTGACGCATAATATTGCGAAGCACACCGTTGACAAATCTGGATACTGAGCGATTCCCGCGCACTTTAGCAATATTAACTGCCTCATCAACAATCGCATGATCCGGAATATGATCGAGATAATAGAACTGATATAAACTTTCCAATAGCAGTTCTCTCATCCATCGTTTCATCCCTTGCGGACGTGCTACAAAGTGCAAGAGGATGCGCTCCAACGTGTAATGGCGCTGCATCGTACCGTACGCTAAATTGGTAAAGAGTGGGATGTCTCGTTTAACAATGCGATTCTGACTGATCGTCTGCTGTACCCCGTCGTTAAGGAACTGTTCGCCAGTCATCGCGCGGCTGAGTACCTGCATGGCCTGATAGCGAGCGGTTTGCTTCAGTGATGGTGTTTGCTTATTCGTTGTCAAAGCGTTTACCTTCCTCGAGGTTTCCACTACCACCATTGATAAAACCGGCGATATCCATACGTTTCTTACCTGCTGGTTGAATCTCTGTCAAAGCAAGCACCGTACCTTCGCCGCACGCCACGTGTAACGTCGCTGGTTTTTTGTCAATTTTGATGACTGTTCCCGGTTCCTCGTGCGTTGTCTCATCACTCACTACTTCGCTATTCCATAATTTATAGCGTGTACCTGCCATCAAGGTGTGCGCAACCGGCCAACTGTTGAACGCACGAATTTGGTTGTGGATACGTTCTGCTGTTTCTGTCCAATCCACGCGTTCCTGTTCACGTGTAATATTTGGTGAAATCACCGCCTGTGATTCATCCTGAGGCTGAGGAACCGGCGTAATCTCACCTTCTAAGTAAGCAGTGAGATTATCCATCAATACCTCAACACCGAGATTGCTCAATTTTTCAAACATCGTTTCGACCGTATCTTCGGCTTCAATCGGAATACGTTTCTGCGCGAGCATATCACCAGCATCCATCTTCTTCACGAGTTGCATCAATGTAATACCTGTCTCCGCGTCCCCATTCCAAATCGCATAATGAACGGGTGCACCGCCGCGATATTTTGGTAATAGACTGGCATGAATATTAATCGCACCGTGTGCCGGTGTATTGATCAATTTTTCTGGCAGGAATTGGCCGAACGCAGCGGTCACAATCACGTCGATCTGTTCTGACTCAATAAATGCTTGTACTTCAGCATCTTTGCTGATTTTTTCAGGTTGAAAGACTGGAATATCGTGTGCCAAGGCAACTTCCTTCACTGGCGTCGGAGTAAGTTTGCGCTTGCGACCCACTGGACGATCCGGCTGTGTTACGACTGCCTTCACATCATATTCTGGTGCTTGGATCAATGCTTCGAGTGGTTTCACTGAAAATTCTGGCGTTCCCATATAAACAATTTTGTACATGTGTGTTCCTCCTCGTTATAAAAACTGTTGCGGTTCAATATCAATCGTAATATAAATGCGGTCTTTCTCCCACACCTGTGCTAATTCGCGAATTTCTTCTAATAACTGTTTGGGGCTTTCTGGATTGCGATACTGATAAATCATTTGGAAATAGTAGCGTTTCTTCAGACGCCGCGCAGGTTCTTGACTCGGTCCAATCACACGGTCATTAAATCGTTCCGCATGCTGCCGCAATTTCGTACCCAGTTTGACAGCAGCTACCAACGCATCATTCTCTTCTGCACTCGATACCGTCACCTGCACCGCAAACACATACGGCGGGTAGTGATTCAACTTGCGATAGTTCATCTCCGTGCGATAGAACCCTTCATAGTCCTGCCGTGACGCAAACTGAATTGCATAGTGATCCGGGTTAAATGTCTGAAAAATAACCTGGCCCTGCGTATCACCACGCCCCGCACGCCCACTAACCTGTGTGAGTAATTGAAAGGTGCGCTCTGCTGAACGAAAATCGGGCATAAATAGTGAGGTGTCCGCATTCAATACCCCTACCAAGGTAATATTCGGGAAATCGAGTCCTTTCGCAATCATCTGCGTCCCCAATAAAATCCCTGCTTCATTGTTACGGATTTTGGTGAGTAATTGGTCATAGCTATTTTTACGGCGTGTCGTATCATTATCCATACGAATCACCGTTTCATTCGGAAACAGTTCATTGATCTCTTCTTCGACACGTTCAGTACCTACACCAAAATCACGCAGACGTGTTTCGCCACACACTGGGCAGCGCTGTGGCAATGGGATTGTATAGCCGCAGTAATGGCAGCGTAGCGTGTGATCTGAACGATGATACGTCAATGATACGCTACAGTTCACACAGTTGAAAACATGCCCACAATCGCGACACATTAAATAATTCGCGTAACCGCGGCGGTTCAAAAGTAAAGCGACTTGGTGCCCTTCATTGAGCGTCTGCTGCATGGCACGATACAACTGCCTAGAGAACTGGTGATAATTTTTCTGTTTGTACTCCTCTCGCATATCGACAATCGATACGGTTGGCAGTGGCTTTTGATTGGCGCGTTCGGTTAGTCGTAGTAACTGATACCGTTTATTCTGTGCACGTGCGCGCGATTCTAGGGATGGTGTCGCACTCCCCAGTACCACCGGACACGCATGATAGCTACTCCGCATCATCGCAATATCTCGTGTATGATAACGCGGATCCTTCTGTTGTTTATAGGCGAGATCGTGTTCTTCATCGATAATAATGATCCCAAGATTTTGAAACGGTGCAAAAACAGAAGAACGTGGGCCCACAGCAATTTTGGCACGTCCATCTTTGATTTTGCGCCATTCATCAAACTGCTCACCGACAGATAACCGGCTGTGAAGCATCGCTACCGCCTCACCAAAACGCCCTTTCAGTTGTCCAACAATCTGCGGTGTCAATCCGATCTCTGGAATTAACAGAATTGCTTCTTTTCCCTGATCAAGTGCTGCTTGGATCCATTGCATATACACTTCGGTTTTTCCGCTACCTGTAACCCCTTCGAGTAAGTAGATGCCAGTTTGATGGTTTTCAATCGCTGCTTTGACTGGTTCAAAAGCTTCGGCTTGTTGTGGTAATAACGATTTGGCTGTCGTGCGTTCAATCGTCTGCTCGCTATAAGGATCACGATCAACAACTTCTTCAAATATATTGAGCCACCCTTTTGCTTCGCCACGACGGATCGTTTGCAAATTGAGATCGTATTCCTCACGCAACGTTTTGAGTGCGATTCGCTGCCCATCCAGTTGCATCAATACTTCGCAGAGTAATTGCTGCTTCGTTGCATGCTTAGAGAGTTGGTCATGTACGGCTTCTAACTGTTCAAAGCCAAGTAGCGGTTGAATCCATTTTTCTGTCGCTTGCGTCGTCTGATCATTCACGCTGTATTTAAGGCGCACTTTATCTTGTTTACGCCATTGAAGCAATGTGCCGAGGAGCTGTCTTTTTTCAGCTTCCTGCCAGCGAATGGCGGACTGATCTTTGAATGCAGACTCGCGTTCCATATAGGTTAAGTGGCGCGTCGGATAGAATGTTTTTTCATACTGGCCTTTGAGCATACTCGGTAGCATCGCTTGGAGACAGTTAATGCGGAAACTGAACAGTTTTTCAGACATCTCACGGCTCAATTCGAGTAGTTCCTCAGTGACCACTGGTGTTTCATCCATTAAGCTGCTGATCTCACGCATTTCACCATCATAGTCCGTTTGTGACGTTAAATTCACTACAAATCCGATCACTTCACGTACACCGAACGGCACTTTAACGCGCATACCACATGTGATACTGTCTTGCAAGTCATTTGGAACGGCATACGTAAATGGTCGATCTGTCTGTTGTGTCGGTACATCAACGATCACTTCTGCATATTGCCTATTTTCTACCACGCACTTCGCCTCCTATCTTTCCAAATAAAAAAGGTGGCACATGCCACCACCAATCCGTTATCTCATTTGAGCGAACGACTCATTATTCAGCTGTTTCGACGGGTTGTTCATCTTTCGCAACAACCAATTTATCTTTTGCGATTTCTTCCAATGACTGACCAATATATTTTGGTGATTCGTAAGTTTTTAACATTGGATTTTGTTCAGCTTGCAATTCGTGTGCACGCTTGCTCGCAACGCTACACAATGAATACTTGGATTCAATATTATCTAACAAAGTATCAATGGATGGATAAATAATCATTGAATGTCCCCTTCTCCCATATAATTCTCGACAACATCATCAATAAAACGATCGACCTTCAAATGTTCAGCTTTGATGATCGTCAAAATACGCTCTACTGCACGACTGACTTCATCATTTTCGACAACGTAATCGTACTGTGTCATTAACTGCAGCTCGTCACGTGCCTTGTCCATTCGTTTCGCAATCACTTCTGAACTGTCCGTTCCGCGATTGACAATACGCGATTCTAATTCACGCATGTTAGGCGGCGCAAGGAAAATAAATACCCCTTCCGGCATGCGACGTTTCACCTGAAGCGCCCCCTGCACTTCAATCTCTAAGAAAACGTCTTTTCCTTGTTCGGTCATACTTTCCACATAATCGATCGGCGTTCCGTAGTAATTATCGACATAGGTCGCATACTCTAGGAGACGTTCCTCATTGATCATTTCTTCAAAATTCTCTTTCGTAATGAAGAAATAATCTTTACCGTCGACTTCACCAGCGCGTGGTTGACGCGTGGTTGCAGAAACAGAGTAATAGAACTGATCTTGTCCTTCTTTTGTGTTGAATAATGCTTTTCTGACGGTTCCCTTTCCTACACCTGAGGGACCCGACAGAACGACTAACAATCCTTTCGACTTCATAGTGCACCTTTCATCCAAATCTCGATAGTGTGCCATTTATGATACCACAAAACCCCATGACCATTAAAGCATTGCCACGATTTTTCACTAAAAGTTCCTCTGATCAAAAATCGTTCTTGACTATCGAACGTCTGTTCGGTAATATCATATCACGAAAACAGAACAAATGTTCGATAGGAGTTCGACCAATGGAAAATACTTATCGTCATCCGTGGGGTATCTTCCCACAACTCGCAAAGCGTGCCTTCAAACCTAAAACAAAAACTGCGATTCCTACTAAGACACGTATGAAGACACTCGATGATTTACAAGAAACCGTGACCTACTATGCCGAACAACAAACGCCCGTTTATTTAAAAGTCAGCCGTCGCATGGGAGACGGATTAACTTGCGATACATACTTCGGAACGTTTGAAGCGGCGATGGAGGGTCAAGTCTTTCGCTTCTACGATATCGACAACGGCATCCATCGCGTCATTCCTGCTGAATGTCTCTTAACGATCAAAGCTACAGAGTTAGATTAAAAATAAAAAAGAACGAAGCGTCGTTCAGCTTCGTTCTCATAAACATTATAAAATCGGTGATAATAGACGGGAGAAATTCTGTCTAAATTTCTTCCAGAGTGATTGTTCGTTGAAGTATGCGCGACTCAATTCGGTAGAGTCTAAGACGTCTTTATCGAACTGGTCATGCATTTCTTTAGCGAATTTTTGATTATAGACGAAATTATTGACCTCGAAGTTCAACTGGAAGCTTCTAATATCAAAGTTAGCGGTTCCCATGCTGACAATTTCATCATCAATACCAACCACTTTGGCATGGATAAAGCCTTTATCATATCTAAAGACACGAATACCGTATTTAATGGCTTCGCGACAGTAATATTCTGTAGCACGATAGACAAATGGATGATCCGGCTTACATGGCACCATAATACGCACATCCACACCGGACATTGCCGCGTACTTCAATGCTTCGAACGCTGCCTCGCTCGGGATAAAGTATGGCGTCTGCATGATAATACTCTTCTGTGCCATCGTAATGAGTTTAGTGTACCCCATTTCAATTTGATGCAGATCATGCTCAGGGCCACTCGAAACGACTTGCATAGCGACATGATTGTCTGTTTCTTTGAGTGGGAAATAATTCTCAGTCGGTTCTTCAACACCGAACTCTTTCAAGAAATCTTTGTAGTAGATGCGACGACTCGCACACCAGTCTTTGATAAAGACTTCCTGAATGCCTTGAACGATATCACCTTCAACGCGCATATGCGTATCGCGCCAATAACCGAGATCCCCTTCACCGATGTATTCGGTCGAAATATTGAATCCGCCGATATAACCAACTTCCCCATCGATGACTACCTGTTTACGGTGATTACGGAAGTTGAGACGCATATTTTGAATCCAGTGTGAATAGCCGAGGAACGACACTACTTCCGCACCAGCGTCTTCGAGGCGTTTCATGTCCTCTTTATCCATTTTACGTGCGCCAACCACATCGTAGAGAAAACGCACACGGACGCCTTCTCTAGCTTTTTCTTCTAAAATATCAACAAACTGCTTACCGAGTTCATCTGATTCAAAAATATAGAATTGGAAACTGATATGATGCTTCGCTTTCTTCAGATCTTCCATCAAATGATTCATGAACTCATGACCTTCGAAATACAATTCATAGTCATTGTTTTCGGTCAGTACTGTTTTGCCATTCTGCCCGATTAAATCAACTAATTGTTGCTGCGGAATGGTGTATTCCTGATCGAATTTCTGCTTACCATTCTCATCGAGGTACTTCTGCTTGATGCGATCAATCCCCATCTTGGCACTCTCATCAAGCATATAGATACGCTTATTCGAAATACGACGCCCGACAAAGAAGTAAGCAATAAATCCAATTCCCGGGAAAAGAATCAGCACGAGCAACCATGACCATGTCGACGTCACGGGACGATCTTCGGTAAAGACGGTCACAATCGCACCGATCGTATTAACGATTAAGAGAAAGAGAATAATGTTCCAAATAAAGTTCATTGTTCACCTTCTCTTTCTAATCATTCAATAATCGAGAACGTTCGCGACGTGAGAGATATGGCGTGTGACGCGGAATATAACGATCTGATTGGATGAACAGTAATCCAAATAAAATCACCAACGCAACAGCACCTGATGCTAGCGCCTGAATCCCTTCTGTCTGCAAGACATTTTGGAATGTCACATCTGCTTGGAATAACATACGAATCAAGCCGCTCACTAAAAAGTAAGCGAGTGTTGCTAGAATCGTCCCGGTTGCCAGATTTAAATATACTGACGACATTCGACGATTATTTAATGTACGCTGTAAATTCTTGGCAAAGAGACCAGCAGTCCCAAATAATAACGCAGCAATCGCTGTTAGGACTGCGAGCGTATCGAATACTGCACCCGTGGTGAAGTATTCGATACCTAACTGCCCAAACCCTAATACTAAACCGCTAATCATTCCTGGCAACGGTCCGCGTCTAAACGCGAATAGCATCACGAAGAAACTACCAAGCTGCCATGCCGGAGAGACCGCTAATGGTACATAGCCCATTGCAGTGTTGATAGCAAGGGCTAATGCAGTCATGATCAATCCTTCCACAGCAACGACTAACCAATCTGAGGCTCTCATTCAATTATCGCCTAGCCTTTCATAAAATTATGCTTCTTCCGGCGATGAGATGCTTCTTCAATCACCGGTAACACCATTGGACGACGCTGTGTTTCTTTGTAGAGGTAACGCGATAAGCTATCTCTAATGTCATTCTTCAACTTCGACCAATCAAAGTGTTTTTGATCTTTCAACTGTTTCTCGACAACTTGACGCACTAAGTCCTGACTTGCCGCAATAATTTCATCGGACTGCTTCATAAAAATAAAGCCGCGTGAAATCACTTCTGGACCAGCAAGAATTTTACCCTCGCTGCGAGAAATTGTCACAATCACCACAAAGATCCCATCTTCTGACAAAATGCGACGGTCTTTGAGGACAACATTACCGATATCTCCCACACCACTACCATCGATCAAAGTATTGGCTGCTGGAACACTCGATAATAACGTCATGTTGTGATCTTTGTACTGTACGACATCCCCGCGATCAAGTAAATAAATATGATCGCTCGGAATCCCCGCCGTTCCAGCAAGTTTACTATGAGCATGCATCTGACGGAATTCACCAGAAACTGGGAAAACATACTCCGGCTTCATGATGCGGATCATTAGTTGCAGATCCTTAGGGGTTGCGTGACCACTTGTATGCAAGTCACTGAACAAATCAACCGTATGACCACCCGCACGGTACACTGCATCTTTGGTACGTGCCATCTCTGTTTCCATCCCCGCATTCGGTGTAGTCACCAGGACCACGAGATCGCCATCTTTAATCTGTAACTTTCCATATTGTCCGGCAGACATTTGGCGCAGTGCAGATAATGGCTCGCCTGTATCGCCCGTCTCAAGTACAATGACTTCAGAATCATCGTACTTATCGAGTTCATCGAGCGGTTTGAAAAGATCTTTGGATGGAATCGTTAATTTATTAAAGCGAATAGCAGCATCGATCATACTCTCGACATCACGACCCGATACAAAAATATGACGCTTAATCGCATGCGCGGCGTTGATGATCTGTTGAATACGTAGAATATTACTTTCTACGCTTGCCACAATCACACGTCCGTTCGCTTTTCTAATTTCACCAGCGAGCGACTGTTCGACCTGAATTTCTGGTTCACTATCGAAGTAACTGTTCGCCTGTTGTGATTCAGACAAGAGTGCTAATACGCCGTCACTCGCAATTTCACTCAATTTTTGGAAATCAGTTTGGTATGCTTCACTCACCGTCATATCGAACTTGAAGTCACCGGTGTAGACGATACTGCCTTCGTCGGTCACGATCGAGATTCCGATTGAATCCGGTACCGTGTGCGTTGTTTTAAAGAATTTAACTGTCACATCTTCAAATTCAATCTCATTCTCTTCATTAATGACGTAGAAATCTTTGAATTGGCGCACACCACGTTTACGGCATTCCTGCTTTACACGATGGATCGTGAGTTCCGTACCGAACACAGGCACAGATACTTCACGCAACAAGTACGGCACGGCCCCAATCGCATCGGCATGCTGATGGGTTAAAAATACCCCTGCGATTTGATCTTTATGTTCAATCAAGTAGGTAAAATCAGGAATCATAAAATCGATCCCCAACATATCATCCGGTGGGTAAATTAATCCACAATCGAGAATATACATCGATCCGTTCACTTCAACGACATACATGTTCTTGCCGTCTTCGCGAACTCCACCGAGTGAAAGAATTTTAATATCACTCATTAACTATTGCTTCCTCTCTACTATTAACTCGTTTTTTCTTGTAGTCGTGTGACTAAAGACACTCAATCGCCTCAAATCAGCGATACAACGTTAAAAATACTCCTTTCATTTTAGCAGAGATAACCACTTGCCACAATTGAAAAATGACCACTCCCATCGAGTGATCATTAATATCCCTAAAAATAAAAAAGAGCCAAGCAAGCTGCTTGGCTCTCTGACATGCATCTTTATTAGCGACGCAAACCTAATGCCTTGATTAACTCACGGTAGCGTGTAACGTCTTTGTTACGCAAGTAAGCTAACAAGTTACGACGGTGACCGATTTTCTTCATCAATCCACGGTAAGACGCGTAGTCTTTTTTGTGTGTCTTAGCGTGTGCGTTCAATTTGTTAATATCTGCCGTTAACAGAGCGATTTGGACTTCCGGAGATCCTGTGTCGCCTTCGTGTTGCGCGAATTTCTCAATGATCGCGTCTTTTTCTGCTTTTAATAACATTGCATTCACCTTTCTAATGATCTGCCACATATCGAGTGAAGCGTCGGTGAGTCGCTAAACCCAAGATGCGGTACAAAAAACATAATCGAGCGTAAATCGCCAACAATTAACGTTTGGAGAACTGTGGAGATTTACGAGCTTTCTTACGACCTGGTTTACGACGTTCTTTTTCACGTGGGTCACGCGTTAATAAACCAGCAGACTTCAATGGTTTACGGAAGTCTGGGTCAACTTCTAATAACGCACGAGCGATACCGTGACGGGCTGCACCAGATTGACCAGTGAATCCACCACCGTTAACGTTGATGTAAGCGTCGTATTGACCTTCAGTAGCTGTTACTGCGAATGGTTGTTGAACGATTAAGAACAATGATTCGTAAGGAAGGTATTCTTCCATGTCTTTACCATTGAAGACAACTTTACCACTACCTGGTACTAAACGTACACGAGCAGTTGAGTTCTTACGGCGTCCAGTTCCTTGATACTGTGCTTGTGCCATATATTTTCCCCTCCCTTAATTAAAGTAATTCGTTAATGTCAACAACTTCTGGTTTCTGAGCAGCGTGGTTGTGCTCGCTACCAGCGTAAACGTGCAAGTGTTTCATTTGGAGACGGCCCAAACGAGTGTGTGGCAACATACCGCGTACGGATGTTTCAACTAAACGTTCAGGTTTCTCTGCACGCATCACACCAGCAGTTGTGGATTTAATTCCACCTGGGTGACCAGAGTGACGGTAGTATTTCTTGTCGGTAGCTTTCTTACCAGTCAAGCGTACTTTTTCTGCATTGATAATGATAACCGAGTCCCCAGTATCAACGTTTGGGGTAAAAGTCGGTTTGTTTTTGCCGCGTAAGAACGTAGCAGCGACTGTAGATAAACGACCCAATGGGATGTCAGTCGCGTCTAACACGATCCAACGGCGCTCTGTTTCATTTGGCTTAGCCATGTATGTTTGACGCATGTGTATTCCTCCGTTATTTTTTCAAAGATTGTCTGATTCACAATTAGTTCCGGGGCTAATCGTGGGGCAAACAATACCGTCTAACAGTCTATCGTTTTTTACTACCTAAGTCAACCTGGTTATTTATTTTTACACATCCCCTATCCAATTTATCCATGATACTTTAACTATTCTCTTACAATTAATGAACTAGATGATTTTATTAATATTTCAATCTAATCATTCACGCTATCTTTTAGATTGTAGTACAATAAATCTAGGTATATTTTTTAAAGCTTTTCTATATTCAATTCAAAGGAGTTAGATATCATGGATAACGATAAAAAACAACAAATTCTTTCCGATATTATTGCAATGGAAACTGTTGGTGATAATGAGAAAGAAGTTTGTGAGTACTTTAAATCACTCTTTGACGAATATGATATTCCATCCGAAGTTGTGGAACTTGAAGATGGTGAGAATCGTGCCAACCTTGTAGCAGAACTCAAGGGTGATGCTGAAGGTAAAACATTAGTTTACAGTGGTCATGCGGATGTTGTGAGTGCTGGGGATCCAGAAGACTGGTCACATGACCCATTCGAACTCGCTGAGGAGGATGATGGCCGTATTTTTGGTCGTGGTGTGACTGATATGAAAGCCGGCTTGGCTGCAATGGCTATCGCGATGGTCGAATTAAAAGAGAACAATGAAAAATTGAATGGGACGTTACGTCTAATTATCACGTCAGGTGAGGAGTCTGAAATGCCAGGCTCAGAAGCTGCCAATGAACGTGGTGATATGAAAGACGCCGATGCATTGATCGTTTCTGAACCTTCGAACGGTGCGATTGTAACTGCCCATAAAGGTTCTTTCCAGTATAAAATCACCGTTACTGGTAAAGAAGCACATAGTTCAATGCCACAGTTAGGGATCAATTCTATTGATCTTACCCGTCAATTGATGGATAAGATTGATGAAAAAATTGCTGATTATCTAGAAGATCACAAAGATGAAGATCTTGGAGAAACATTCAATGTTTTCACACGGATGGACGGTGGTGATCAGGTAAATAGTGTACCTGCTAAGACAATTCTCTTTGGTAATGCTCGTACTACTAATACCTTTGATAATGAAGCGGTTTTAGACATTGTTAAGTCTTCTATTGAAGAAGTGAGCGAAAATACAAAAGGGAAAATTTCTGTCGATGTCTTAGAAGATGCTGAGGCTATCGTTCGTCCAGAAGATAGCACATTGGTTGAAGCTATTCAAAAAGCTAACAAAGAACAAGATCATGATGAAGCTTGGGCCGTTGCATTTAAGCAATTACTCGAGGAAAAAGATCCTGCTTCACTCGGTCTACCAAAAGAATTAATTAAAGACATCGATGTAGACACATTAATTAAGAAATACGAAGAAAACCCACACCCTGTCTTTAAGGCGGATGGTGTTACAGATGCTTCTTTCCTATTAAAGGACAATAGCGATGCTGATTTCGCACTCTTTGGACCAGGGATTTCACCACTTGCCCACAAGGTCGATGAATTCATGTATCTAGACGACTACCTTGCTTACTGTGAAAAATACGCATTAATCGCTAAATACTACCTCAATGACTAATCATTAGCAAATTAGCCTAAAGGCCCGAGACGCTCCTGTTTCGGGCCTTTTTTTCGTGTATACAAAAAAGCAGTGACCGACTAGCCACTGCTTTAATTTTAATTCAAAACAAAGGTTATCACGAGTGATAGCGCTAGGAGTACTAACAGGAGTATGCCCATAAATAACGCAATCAAATAGCGTGTCTTCTGCTCTTTATGGTAGAGATACCAACCGGAGATCAACAGTAATACGTCTGCAATCAGTGCGATAATTAACCATACCTGCATGCCACTCAATCACTGTCACCTATTTCTCACTCGATTGATGATCTTCTCTAGCGACCTTAATCGCTTCCTTCGCTTCGAGCTGTTCCTTAACGTAATCGGCCACTTCCGCATGCTCTTTGTTTAAGACTTTGGAGTAGGCCATGATTTCATCAATCGTCTTATCCAAGAAAGCAATCGTGTCGTCCAGTGGTTTTTGCGTCGTCACATCGACACCAGCAAGTTTAGCCGCTGGAATTACTTCGTCGCTACCGAGTTTCAAGTAATTCAACCAGTCATCGACCGCACCCGGCTTACCGTTAATCACATTCAAGTAAGCTTCAGTAGAGATGGTCAATCCCGCGCTGTACGTGTAGGAGTAAAGTCCCATGTAATAGTGTGGCTGACGCATCCACGTCAATTCAGCACCCGGATTCAATTCTACGGCGTCACCCCAGAACTTGTGGAGAACGTCATATTTCAACTGCGATAAGGTATCTGCAGTGAATCCCTTACCCGCATCGACTAAACGATAAACTTCACGCTGGTACGCTGCTTCTAATAAATGCGTGATGAAATTGTGGAAGTACGTATTCGTCAGCATCTGTGCTCGCGCAAAACGTTGCGTTCTCGGATCTTCCTGTGTCTTCTGCAAGTAGTTTGCCATCAATAATTCATTGAAGGTTGACTGTGATTCTACGAGATAGAGGCTCGGTTCATCTGTGAGGAACAAGTTATTCTCTTCCGCATTAATCATCTGACCGGCATGTCCCAATTCATGGATCAATGTGTATACATCCGATAATTGACCGTTGAAGCTCATCAAGATGTACGGATGCACGCCACCCGCCATCGTTGCGAAACCACCTGTGGATTTTCCTTCATTCTTCGCATAATCAATCCAACGCTCTTCAAAGGCAGGAATAATTGTATTCACGTATTCCTCACCGAGCACGCTCGCTGCTTCGCGAACGTAATCCTCAGCATCTTCCCAAGTAATCGGTTGGCTGTAATCGGGATCGAGATCGATTTTCAAATCCGCGTACGTCATCTTATCGAGATTGTTCTCCTCTTTGAGGTGCGTGATGTATTTCTGCATAACCGGTGCGAGATCATTCATAATCGTGTCAATTTGACGATCGTATAATTCACGTGATACACCCTGATCGAATAATAAGTAATCAATCACGCTGTCAAACCCGCGCAAGTTGGCCTCTGCCTTTTCAGTCATCACGTGAGTGTAGTACGCCTGAGCCACTGTGTTTTCATATTTGCGCAACGCCTTTTGGAATTCATCGAACGCTTTACGACGCAATTTAGTATCCGGATGATACATGTAGTAATCTTCGTAAAGCACGAAACTCAATGGATATTCCACACCATCTACGTCAAAGGATGGGAAGGTCATATCTGCTAGTTTCGCCTGATTATAAATTTCTGATGGTTGATTGAAGACTGATTGAAATTCTTGCAGCACGCTTTCTTTATCTTTGCCGAGATAGATCTGTTTATCACGTTTGATCAGACGGACGTAGTTATTGAGACGTTCATCCGCTGCTGCTAACTCATCAAGCAATGCGTCATCGGATTCTAGTAACTGATAGCGTAAGAATGCCGTATGCTTATTGACTGCTTGAAGCGCATAATCTGCTTCTTGCAAACGCACGGTCGCTTCATGGTCGTTACGATTCGCTTCAACAGGCAAAAACGTATAATGTTCTACTTTAGAAGCTAAACGATAAATATCAGCTAATGCATCAATCGCTTCCTGAATAGTTGAGATACTATCCAGGTGATCTTCATACTTTGCTTTGAATGCTTTCGCATCCGCAATCAGTTTCTCTTTGGCTACTTCGTAATCTTCTGGTGTTTTGAAAATCGCCGTAAGATCCCAAGTGCTTTCTTCTGGGACTTCGGAACGTTTCGGAAATGTTGGAATAACTGACACGATTATAATCCCCTCTCACTACTCTTTCTGTCTATTGTAACTGATTGTCGTCTATTATTTCAATAGTCAGACTTTTCATTCATAGCGACTATTCTTCGCTTCACGTTCATCATCCGATAAATAACGGACTTCTTCCAAGAATAAACCGTGTGCTGGTGCAGTCGGTCCTGCTTCATTGCGATCTTTGACATCGAGTAGTCGTGCTAATTCATCCGTTTCTTTCAAACCATCACCGATCTGAAGCGATGTCCCAACAAGAATACGCACCATATTGTATAGAAAACCATTGCCTGTAAAATGAAATAGTCCGATGCTGGTCTTCGGATCGTAATCAAAACGGGCTTCGGTTACCGTGCGAACTTTATCGGTCTTATCTGTCTTCGTCGAACAGAATGACGAAAAGTCGTGCGTACCGACGATGATCGGTAAGGCCTCACCAATACGCTCGACTTTTGTACGATACGGATGATGTAAGATGTACTGACGATCAAACGGCATCACCACTTCACCGAAATGCACACGATACAGGTAACGTTTTGACTTCACGTCGTAGCGCGCATGGAAATCTGCACTTGTCGCCTCACAGTGTGTGATACGAATACTCTCAGGCAATAGACTATTGAGTGCTTTCTGCAGGGATACTGCCGCAATTTGACTCGGATAATCAAAGTGTATCACCTGACCGAGCGCATGCACACCGGAATCGGTACGCCCAGAAGCATTGACAGGAATCGTGTATCCTTTCGACATTTTAGTTAGTGCCTGTTCAAGTTCCCCTTGAATTGTCTTTTGATTGGGTTGTACCTGAAAGCCAGCGTAAGGTGTGCCGTCATATGCCACAATCGCTTTAAAGCGCTGAGGGTGATTACGTAATTCTCTCACCATTGTCTCACCAGAACTGCTAATGCGCCGATCAATACGATACCGACCAACGTCCATGTATCGGTTGATGTCCAATGCAATAAACGATATTTCGTGCGATGGTTGTTATCGCCGCGATAGCCACGCGCTTCCATCGCAATCGACAAATCATACGCACGATCGAACGCACTGATGAACAATGGAATTAATACTGGCAAGAAAGACTTAACGCGTTGAATCAGACTACCTTCACCAAAATCGACCCCACGCGCACGCTGCGCATCCATAATTTTTTCAGCTTCATCCATTAATGTCGGCACGAAGCGCAATGCGATCGCTAACATCAATGCCATTTCCTGGACAGGCAGCACTTTTTTCAATGGTCCAGCCAAGGACTCCAAACCGTTCGTCATATCGAGAGGCGCTGTCGTTAATGTCAATAGCGTTGATATGAAGATAATAAAAATAAATCGGAACAGAATGAAAATCGCATTGACCATTCCACCCGTCGTCAACGCAATCGGACCGAGTTCAAATAGCACGGTGCCTTCGCGGGTGAATAATAGCTGTAAGATAACCGTCATCAAGATCAAAAAGATCATCGGACGCAAGCCGCGAATGAACACTTTCAATGAGATTTTCGTTAACCAAACACCAAGCATTGCTAATGCGAATAAAATCAGATAGCTCCACCAGTTATTCGCAAAAAAGACGACAATCAATAAATAAAACATGCCGAGCAATTTCACACGCGGATCCAATTGATGCACAAAAGAACCGGTCGGCAAATAACGACCTAATATCAATTTATTCGACACCGTCTTCGCCTCCTTTGCGCGCCTTAATCTCTTGAATTAATTCGTCAAAACGCAAGGGCCATTCGTCTGGTTGGAATAAGCCACGTTCTTGTAATATTGCCGCTAAACGATAGGTATCTGGTAAATTTAAATGATGCGCTTCGAGCCATTCCCCATCAGAGAAAATTTCACGCGGATTCCCCTCACGAATAGCCTGCTTATTCTCCATGACCACCACATGATCTGCGTATTCCGCTACATCATTCATCTGGTGCGTCACCAAAATAACGGTAATATTCTTTTCTTTGTAGAGATCATAGAACATTGTCATCATTTCACGCTGTCCTTTTGGATCGAGACCTGCAGTCGGTTCATCCAAAATTAAAATATCTGGCGACATCGCTAAGACGCCCGCGATCGCTACACGCCGCATCTGTCCACCTGACAAGTCGAACGGTGCACGCTCAAATAGTTCTTCTTTGATTCCCACTTGCTGCAACGCTTGTCTGGCGAGTTGTTCGGCCTCTTCCTCACTGGCACCGTAATTTTTAGGGCCAAACATGACATCTCTCAGGACAGTTTCTTCGAAAAGCTGTGATTCTGGGAATTGGAAAACGATCCCTACATGTTTACGAATATCACGAAGAATTTTTCCTTTGCTATCCGGTTTCAGTGTTAAATCTTTAATAGTCACTGTCCCCGCAGTTGGTTTTACTAGCGCTGCGAGATGCTTGATGGCGGTCGACTTGCCGCTCCCTGTTTGTCCAACCAATGCCGTGAATTGTTGTTCGGGAATGGTAAAACTGACATCGTCCAGCGCTTGATGCTCAAACGGTGTGCCCGCACTATATGCAAAACTGACGTGATCAAAAATTATGGACATAGCCAATCCACCAAACTTTCTTCTGTAAGATATTCTTCAGGCACGGAAAACCCAGCATCTGATAAGGCGTGCTTCACGCGTTCTGGGAATGGCAAAAGTAAGCCGCGTGAAATCAATCCTTCTGCATCCTCAAAAATCGTATCCGGCAATCCTTCTTTAACTAACTCGCCTTGACTCAGGAGAATCAACCGATCACACGATGTGGCTTCTTCAAGATCATGCGTAATTGAGATAATGGTTAAATTATTACGTTCTTTGAGCTGACGAATCACGCGCATCACTTCACTGCGCCCTTCCGGATCCAACATACTCATCGCCTCATCGAGAATGATAATCTTTGGTTGTAATGCCATCACACCCGCTAATGCGACACGTTGTTTCTGACCACCGGATAAGTTGCCAGGTTCTTTTTCACGAAAATCCCACATGCCAACTTCTTTGAGTGCTGTTTCAACTTTTTGCACCATTTCATCATGTGGCACGCCCGCATTCTCTAAGCCAAATGCCACATCATCTTCAACGGTCGCGCCGACAAATTGGTTATCTGGATTTTGAAATACTAATCCTATACGGTCACGGACATCCCACAACGTTTCTTCAGTGAGGACAATATCATCAACTGTGACAGTCCCGCTGTTTGCTTCTAATAAGCCATCGATGATTCTCGCTAAGGTCGACTTACCGGAGCCGTTGTGACCAATAATTCCAAGCCACTCACCTTCATTTACATGAAAATTAATATCGTTGAGCGTTTGCTTTTCTGCGTCTTCATCGTATGAAAAATGCAGATGATCAACCGCTAATATTTGCTTTGTCATCTTTCCCACCATTCCAATAAAAAACTCTTCTGTAAATCCTTTTACAGAAGAGTATCAACTAGTTATTTATTTGAATAATTTCGGCCTTTAAGCGTATTGTCATTCACAAATACTTATCGCCATGCCGCTAATCATTCTATCTATTAGTGAAACTCTGCCGTTTCCTCCAAGTTTAATAGAGCGGTGTCAAAATTGCAACGGCAGCGCTTCATTTTAATTAGTGTTTTGCGAGTTCATCACCGATAAATGCGATCCAGTGTCTTGACCCTTCCTTATTGAGATGCAAACCATCCGGCTCGAGCCATGTGGTATGATCCTGACTCTTGTAGTAGGTATCCCAATCAATCAAGACGAAGCGCTCTGGATTCTCTTTGGCTTTATCAGCTAGGAACTGATTGACCTCATCGTGCCACTGACGATCGACGTGCGTATTCACGAGATAAATTTTGTGATTAGCACCGAGCGCATTATCCACCTGATCGAATTGCGATTCCGTAAACGGACCATTCGCACCGAGATTTAGAACGATATTTTCCTGCAGCGCCCCCTGCTGTGCTAAACTCTGAATAATCGGTGCAACGGCGTACATCTGGAGCCCCACCTGAGCGCTAACGATCGCCTGCGGATAGAGTGCATAGATCGCTGGTGAGACGCCGACTGTTAACGAATCACCGATAAAGGTCACTGGGAACTGATATGCATGTTTCTTCGCATCGTCCGATACAAATTCCAATAGATATTGTTGTTCCTGATCTAGTCCTTGATAGTAATTATTAACCGCTTCCTGATCGACCTTGGTTAATGGTTCGGATTGCTGACTCACTGCGGCACGCTCAGAATTCAACTGCGCATTTTTGCTCTGTTGTTCCAAAGCTTTTTGTGTTTCTTTCTGCGCTGTGTCATCAGTTGGCGCGGCAATGACTGTCCCTGTCGCTGTCACAAAACCGATCGCTAATAGGCCAAAAATGATTTTTTTCGGTAGTGGAGTTGTGTGTTCCGTCAGTTTTTCTTTTTCTTGGAAGAGACGCAACGGCTCACCCTTCTCAAGAATAAAGAATGGAACCGTATAGCGTTTTTGCATTAATAATTGATAAGTCGCAAATCCCAATACGAAAATCACTGCAATCTGCAACCACGGCCTCCCTGTAAAACCGTCGCCATTCGGTACGCTCGAATAAAAAATCGTGAAGATTGGATAGTACCACAAGAACACTGGGAAGGTTTGATTACCAAGATTTGCTGTAATTGGGAATTGCAATAGGAGACCGAGCCAACTATTCGGCTGCATTAACGCAATCAAACCAATCGCTGCCACAATATTAAATAAGAACATCCCACCGTAGTAAGTAAATGTTCCGGAATCTGTAAGGTTAAACATCAAAAATGTACAGATTAAAATCGCCACTACCGCGATAATATCAACGATCCATGTCAAGAATCCCTTATTTAATACCGCATAGAAATAGGATTTAACGCTTTTCGGCGATTGATCAGCTGTTGGTTCACCCATTTCCTGATTATTGTAATCATAATAGGCGTATACCGTCCCATCTTTTCGTCGTTCCTCGTGTACACGATTATCATGACGAAACGCAGCAATTGTTGGACTGATGATCAAGTAACATGCCACGCCTAAGCCGAAGCTAAAGAAACGTGTATCAGTGCCATAATAAACACGCGTTGGGTCTTGGCCAGGCGTGAAAAGTAATGCCATCAGTAAACCACTGATTATGCTTAACCCCATAAAGAACCACCCAACTGCCTGAGGGGTTTTAAAGAAGCGTCGGATGAAGCGATAGAAAGCTTCCATAAAAATGATTAATTGCAGGTAGACCGCAATATACCAGAGATGCGCAAAGATATCTGGATGGAGAAAGTTCGCAAAGTAAGAGCCACCCGCAATAATTTGGCGCCAATTACTCACGAAAAGTAAGCCACTCCATACACTTGGACGGATATTAACGAGCAATTCGCGTCTAAATAGCAGTAAACCCACAACGCAGAACATAACGATCACAAGCATCGGCCAGATTAATTTTTTAATACGACGAAACAGTCGAATGAGCCACTGCCCATCCATCTGTTTCGTATAACGCTTTTCGAGATGATCAGCCATTAAAATACCAGACAAGATAAAAAAAAGATCGACACCTAAAAAACCAGCCGTCACGGTATGTGTAAAGTAGTGGTAGCAAATAATTGCAATCATCGCTAACAGCCGTATGGTATCCAACTGTCCATAGTATTGTTTCTTCATCGCGGATTTCACGCCCCCTTACAAAAGTCCCATCTATTATACCATAAATCACAATACAGAAAATATTTCAACGGAGTAATTTTAACAAAATATTACAATTTAATTACACACATTGTAATAAAGATAGTTGTTTTCATTAAAAAAAGTGAGGTCTCCCCCACTCCATTCGTTACTAGACTAACGTATAGTCTGTCATTATACATGAACTTTTGTCTGTTGACACAATTTTTAAGCAAAAAAAATTCATCCTCGGAAATAATTCCAAGAATGAATGTGTGAGCTAGACTAGAAACGCGTAACACGTTTCATCATCATAACACTCAAAAACGTACAGTTATTACACAAGTTCTAAAATAACCTGTTTTGCGTTATCACCACGACGAGTCCCTAACTTCAAGATGCGAGTGTAGCCACCTTCGCGACCTTCGTAACGTTTAGCAATGTCGTTGAATAATTTTTGAACAGCTGTTTCGATAACAACATCGTCATCTTCTGCACGCACATCAGCGATGCGGTTGCGTAAAAATGCCAATGCTTCACGACGAGCTTTCAAATCACCACGTTTTGCTAACGTGATCATTTTTTCAGCAAAACGACGAACTTCTTTCGCACGTTGTTCAGTCGTTACAATCTGTTCATTGATAAATAAATCAGTCGTTAAATCACGCAATAATGCCTTGCGTTGTGAACTTGTACGTCCCAATTTACGGTAACTCATTGATTCATCCCCCTATCTTCTCTATTTTTCTTCTTCCTTCAAGGATAATCCTAAAGAAGCTAATTTTTGTTTCACTTCTTCTAATGACTTTCTACCTAAGTTACGAACTTTCATCATATCGGCTTCAGTCATATTGACTAATTCCTCAACACGGTTGATACTTGCACGTTTCAAGCAGTTGTAAGAACGTACAGAAAGATCCAACTCTTCGATGGTCATATCTAAGTTCTTCTCTGCAGGATCTTCTTTCTCAACCATAATCTCTGTTTGACTTGCTTCATTAGTCATGTCGATGAAGATCGTCAAGTGTTCGGTCAAGATTTTAGCAGCTAAACTGAGCGCTTCTTTTGGTCCAATTGTCCCATCAGTCCAAATATCAAGCGTTAGCTTATCGTACTTGTTAACTTGTCCAATACGTGTATTTTCAATTTGGTAATTAACCTTAGAAATTGGCGTGTAGATTGCGTCAACTGGAATCACACCGATAGGCATCGTTTCATCCTTGTTGTGTTCTGAACGTACGAAACCACGACCACTTTCCACATGCATAGTCATATGGAGACGAGCGCCATCAGCAACAGATGCAATGTGCAAGTCTGGGTTCATGACATCGAAGTCCGAATCAGAAATAATATCAGCCGCCGTAACTTCCTTAGGTCCAACTACATCAATTTCAATATCCTTTTCGTCAACGTCGTACAATTTCAAAGAGAGTTGCTTAATGTTGAGGACAATTTGCGTAACGTCTTCACGAACCCCTTCAATTGTAGAGAATTCATGCAAAACGTCATCAATTTGGATATATGTTACAGCAGTCCCTGGTAGTGATGATAACAACACACGACGTAAGGAATTGCCAAGTGTTGTACCATATCCACGTTCTAACGGTTCAACAACAAATTTACCAAACTTGTTGTCTTCACTTACCTCAACTGTTTCAATACTCGGTTTTTCAATCTCGATCATCTTAAGCAGTAACTCCTTTCAAAACGTGATATACCCTAAATCCTATAGCAGTCACCAAAGACGGTATCGCGTTTTGAAGACTAGACACGACGACGTTTCGGAGGACGACAACCATTGTGTGGAATTGGGGTGACGTCACGAATAGAAGTAACTTCTAATCCGGCAGCTTGTAATGCACGGATCGCAGATTCACGTCCAGAACCTGGGCCTTTAACGGTAACTTCAACGCTCTTCATACCGTTGTCGATAGCTGTTTTAGCTGCAGCTTCTGAAGACAACTGTGCTGCGTAAGGGGTAGATTTACGAGAACCCTTGAATCCCAAAGCACCAGCAGATGACCATGCAACAGCATTACCTTGTTGATCAGTAATCATAACAATGGTGTTGTTGAATGTTGAATGAATGTGAGCCACACCGTTTTCAACTCTTAATTTATTACGGCGTTTACGTGATTTATTCTTTCTTGTTTGTGCCATTGATGTTTTCCCTCCTTACTATTTAATAGAATTATTTACGTGTAGCAATTGCTTGACCACGTTTACCTTTACGCGTACGTGCGTTGTTCTTGGTGTGTTGACCACGAACAGGTAAACCACGACGGTGACGAACACCACGGTAAGAACCGATATCTTGTAAACGACGAATGTTCATGTTTACTTCACGACGCAAGTCACCTTCTACTTTGATGGTGTCAACGACGCTACGAATACGGTCTAATTCTTCGTTCGTTAAGTCACGTACACGAGTGTCTTCACTAACTTCAGCTTCAGCTAAAATCTTTTTAGCAGTGGTATTACCAATACCGTAGATGTAAGTCAATGAGATGACAACACGTTTATCACGTGGAATATCTACTCCTGCAATACGAGCCATAGATGCTTTCCTCCTATCCTTGACGTTGTTTATGTTTAGGGTTACTGCAAATAACCATTACTTTACCGTTACGACGAATGACTTTGCAATTTTCGCAAATTGGCTTAACAGAAGCTCTAACTTTCATTCTTTCTACCTCCCGATGATTACGTATTATTTAAATCGATATGTAATGCGCCCTTTTGATAAATCGTATGGGGACATTTCAACTTTCACTCGATCGCCCGGAAGGATACGAATGTAATTCACACGAATCTTCCCGGATACATGAGCTAAAATTTCAAAACCGTTTTCCAATTCTACTTTAAACATCGCATTAGGCAGCGTTTCAGTAACGGTACCTTCGATTTCGATCATATCTTCTTTTGACAAAAGGCTACCTCCTAAGTATAAAAAGCGCCGGTATTCCCAACGATGACACGTGATAGATCTTGGTTACAGGGTTGATTAACCAGAGAAGAATAACATACTGGCGCTAATCACGCAAGTTTTGTGTGATTAGTTAGGCTTCCAATATGTCTTGAATCGCGTCAAAAACATTTTCAATGCCAATGGTACCATCGACGTTGTACAACACGTGTTGTTCGTCGTAGTAATCCAAAATCGGCGCCATTTGTTTCTTGTTAACTTCTAAACGATTCGCAACAACTTCCGGCTTATCATCATCACGTTGATGGAATTCATGACCACCACAACGATCACAAGTATTTTCTACTTTTGGTGGGTTTAAATGAATGTTATACGTTGCCTTACAGTTGTCGCAAATAATACGACCGGACAAACGTTCCTTCAACGTTTCTTCAGGAACCTGAATATTGATCACTGCATCGAGTGGTAATTCCACTGCTTTTAAGATGTCTGTCAATGCTTCAGCCTGGTTGAGCGTACGTGGGAAACCATCGAGCATGAACCCTTCGTCCCCTGTTTTGCTCAAGCGTTCCTGAACAATACCGTTTGTGATTTCATCCGGAACCAAGTTACCCGCATCCATATAAGTCTGCGCCTGACGTCCTAACTCTGTACCTTCAGACATTGCTGCTCTGAACATGTCCCCAGTAGAGATCTGTGGAATGTCAAACGCTTTTTGGATACGTTCAGCTTGTGTTCCTTTTCCGGCACCTGGTAACCCCATCAAGATAATATTACGTTTCATATTATTCTTCCTCATCTTCCAAATCTTCATCATGGATAAAGCCAACGTATTGATGTTTAATCAAACGTCCTTCAATTTGTTTATAGGTATCGAGTGCAACACCGACAACAATTAAAAGGCTCGTTCCACTTAAAGCAATATTTTGTGGCAATTCAAAGATATATGAAACAAGCAATGGCACTGTCGCAATTGCCATCAAAAATACGGAGCCGAATGTACTCAAACGGTTAAGTATTTTTGAAATATAGCGCTCAGTTGCCAATCCTGGTCGAACGCTTGGAATATATGCACCAGATTTTTGGAAGTTCTCCGCAATCCGCTCAGGATTAATCTGAATATGTGCATAGAAGAATGTAAAGAGAATGATGGTGAATGCATAAAGCGCAATCCCCGGTAATTCCTGCAAACTGAAAATTTGCAGTGCGATATTGTACCAGTTCTCGCTGCCGAACTTACCACTCAAAAGTCCCAAAATCGTCTGTGGAACCATAATCAATGAACTTGCAAAGATTACCGGAATAACCCCTGCTGAGTTGATGCTTAATGGTAAGTGTGAACGTTGCGTCGCCACATTTGCACGTTTCGAGTACAAAACAGGGATACGACGTTCCGCTTGGTTAATATAAACCACGAATGCAATCACGAATATCATCAATAGAATAAACAATGCCAATAAGCCAGTGTTTCTCATCATCTCATCGCTCGACTTGCCGAGTATTCCTTGATCGATAAATGTCATGATTTCTCGTGGCACTCTCGAAACAATACCGGCAAAAATAATCATCGATGTACCGTTACCTACACCGTTAGCTGTAATTTGATCACCGATCCAGACGGTTAGCATGGAACCGGCAGTCATAATCAAACCAATCATTAAATAAGTAGACAATCCAGGATTTGTAATTAATCCGAACTGTGCTAATGAGTTGAACCCGAGTGAAATTGCGATTGCCTGAGCAAAAGCGACAACAATCGATAAATAACGTGTCCAACTATTTAATTTACGACGACCAACTTCACCTTGCTTCGACCATTCTGTGAAGGCCGGAATGATATCCATTTGAAGCAATTGCACCACGATGGATGCCGTAATATATGGCGAAACCCCTAGCGAGAAAATAGAATAACTCGATAGGGCTCCCCCGCCAAACGTATTTAAAAGTCCGAATAAGCCTGAACTAGCTAAAGTATTGACTGCTTCAGCATTAACGAATGGCACAGTGATGTGACTCCCGATTCTGAAGAGAATCAACATCATTAATGTGAAGAATAATCGTCTTCTAATGTCCTTGTCCCGAAATGCTCCGGAAATAGTCTTGTCCCGAAATGCTCCGGAAATAGTATGGAACATTAGATCACCTCGATACTTCCCCCAACAGCCTCAATATCAGATTGAGCAGAAGCAGAGAATTTCGCTGCCTTAACTGTCAGCTTACGTTCTAAAGTTCCGTAACCTAAAACTTTGACATCGTTTTTCTCGTTCTTAATTAAACCTTTTTCAACGAAGTCAGCTGGTGCAACAGTGCTACCGTCTTCGAATACGTTCAAATCTTCAACGTTGATGATTGCGTATTCTTTACGGTTTGGTTTCGTAAAACCACGTTTTGGAATACGACGGTAAAGTGGAGTCTGTCCACCTTCGAAACCTAAACGCGTTTTACCACCAGAACGTGCCAACTGACCTTTCTGTCCGCGTCCGGAAGTCTTACCAGTTCCTGAACCAGAACCGCGTCCGAGACGTTTACGGTTTTTGCGTGATCCTTCTGCAGGTTTTAAATTGTGCAATGCCATTTATTCGCACCTCCTCAATTCAATTTACTATTTAATATCCTCAACTTCAACTAAATGTGAAATCTTCTTGATCATGCCTTCAATGGCAGCATCTTTTTGTTTTACAACCGTACGGCCAGGACGAGTAAGTCCTAAAGCTTTAGCGGTTGCGATTTGATCGTCGGGACGACCAATGAAACTGCGTTTTAAAGTAATTTTAATTTCAGCCATCTGTCAATCTCCTAACCTAACAAATCTTCAACGGATTTACCGCGTAATTCTGCAACTTGTTTTGGTGATTTCAATCCCATTAGTCCTTGAACCGTTGCACGAACCATGCTAATCGGCGTGTTAGAACCAATATTTTTAGAAGTAATGTCTGAAATACCAGCTAATTCAATGACGGCACGTACTGGACCACCAGCAGCTACCCCAGAACCTTGTTTAGCAGGCTTCAATAATACTTGACCACCGTCAAACTCACCAATAACTTCATGAGGAATGGTTGTTCCAGCACGTGGTACAGTAATTAAGTTCTTCTTGCCGTCTTCGATTGCTTTATTGATTGCAGCTGGAACTTCGGCAGCTTTACCAGTACCGAAACCAACGTGACCGTTCTTGTCACCAACTACAACTAAAGCGGCGAAACGCATACGGCGTCCACCTTTAACAACTTTAGAAACACGGTTGATCGCTACAACACGGTCTTCAAGATCGCGTTCGTTGACATTATCTTTTGTTTGTTCCAAGTTTTGAGCCATTCTACTGTCCTCCTTCTACTAGAATTTCAAACCATTTTCTCTGGCAGCGTCAGCTAATGCTTGAACACGACCATGATACTGGTAGCCCCCACGGTCAAAGACAACTTCAGAAATACCAGCTGCTTTACCGTTTTCAGCAATAGCTTTACCTACTGCTTGAGCGTTTTCTGTTTTTGTTCCAACGTTTAATTCTTTTTCATCAGAGGCACTTGCAAGCGTAACACCCGCTACGTCATCAATTAATTGCGCGTAGATGTGTTTATTTGAGCGGAATACGCTCAAGCGTGGGCACTCTGCTGTTCCGGATAAATTACGACGAATACGTCCATGACGTTTCTGACGTAACTTATTTCTATCGGCTTTACTGATCAAAATAGTCACCTCTTTATAAAATCTAACGAATAAATAATCACAATGCTGTGACTATTTACCAGTTTTACCTTCCTTACGAATAATGTGTTCGCCAACATAGTGAATACCTTTGCCTTTGTATGGTTCTGGTAAACGAGTTGAACGAATGTCAGCTGCTAACTGACCTACAGAATCTTTGTCGATTCCTTTAACGTTGATTTCTGTGTTGGAAGGAACTTCGATTTCAACGCCTTCTGGTGCTTCAAACTCAACATCGTGAGATAATCCGACGTGAAGCACTAATTTCTTACCTTGCAACTGTGCACGGTAACCAACCCCGGTAAGTTCCAATTTCTTTTCGAAACCAGAGTGTACACCTTCGATCATGTTGTTGATCAAAGCACGAGTAGTTCCGTGAAGTGCGCGGCTTTCTTTAGCATCGTTTTGACGTTCAACAGTTAAGATGTTGTCATCCAATGCAATAGTAACGACAGGACTAAAGGTACGTTCTAATTCTCCTTTAGGTCCTTTAACGCTAACTGTTGTCCCATCAATTGATACGGTTACGTCACTTGGGACTTCAATCGCTTTTAACCCTACACGACTCATTAAGCTGCTCCTTTCTGTCTTAGATGATTACCAAACGTAAGCGAGAACTTCGCCACCGATGTTTTTGGCACGAGCTTCTTTATCAGTGATTACGCCTTCAGATGTTGACACAATAGCCACACCTAAACCGTTTAATACCTTAGGCACTTCGTCACCTTTAGCATAAACACGCAAGCCTGGTTTAGAAATACGTTTGAGGTTAGTAATTACACGTTCATTGTCATTGCCGTATTTCATGAATACGCGAACGACATTTTGTTTATCGTCTTCAATAATTTCGTATCCTTTGATGTAACCTTCATCAGCTAAGATCTTAGCGATGGCAGCTTTCATCTTTGATGCAGGAACTTCAACACTAGCATGACGGGCAATGTTGGCATTGCGGATGCGAGTTAAGAAATCTGCAATTGGATCAGTCATAACCATTCTGTTTTACCCCCTTTGTTCGTTGCTGACTCTCTTACCAGCTAGCTTTTTTAACGCCTGGCAATTGTCCATCATGAGCGAGTTCACGTAGGCAAATACGGCATAAGTTAAACTTACGGTAAACAGAATGCGGACGTCCACAACGTTGGCAACGTGTGTATTCACGTGTTGAGAATTTAGCTGGACGTTGATTCTTATTGATCATTGCTTTTTTAGCCAAAATGTAAACCTCCCTATTAATTATTTACGGAACGGCATACCGAGTAACGTTAATAATTCACGCGCTTCCTCATCGTTTTCTGCCGTTGTAACAAGGACAATATCCATACCACGTACTTTGTCGACATCATCGAAGTCGATTTCCGGGAAAATCAACTGTTCACGGATACCTAAAGTGTAGTTACCGCGTCCATCGAAAGAACGTTTGCTGACACCGTGGAAGTCACGGACACGTGGTAGAGAAACGGAAATTAATTTGTCTAAGAAATCGTACATACGTTCACCACGGAGGGTTACTTTGGTACCGATTGGCATTCCTTCACGAAGACGGAAACCAGCGATAGATTTCTTAGCTTTTGTAATAACTGGTTTTTGACCGGAAATCTTAGTCAATTCTTCAACAGCATTTTCCAAGTTCTTGGAGTTAGCTACAGCATCACCAACACCCATGTTGATAACGATCTTATCAATCTTAGGTACTTGCATTGGAGAAGTGTATCCAAATTTATCGATTAATGCTGAAACAATTTCCGATTGGTATTTTTCTTGTAAGCGATTAGTCATAAGTCCAATACTCCTCCTCTCTCTTAGTCAAGGCTGTTGCCTGATTTACGAGCAACACGAATCTTCTTACCATCTTCAACTTTGATGCCGATACGTGTCTTCTCATTTGTTTCCGGATCCAAAATCTGAACATTAGAGACGTGGATCGGTGCTTCTACTTCAAGGATCCCACCTTGTGGATCGCTTTGGGAAGGGCGCTGGTGTTTCTTAACGAGATTAGCGCCTTCAACGATGACGCGATCACGTTTAGGGAAAACTTTTGTTACAGTTCCCTGGTGACCTTTATCCTTACCTGAGATAATTTCTACTTTATCACCTGTTTTAATTCGCATTTATTAGACACCCCTCTCCTATTAAATAACCTCTGAAGCTAGTGAAACGATACGCATGTAGTTGTTATCGCGCAACTCACGAGCAACAGGTCCGAAAATACGTGTCCCGCGAGGTGTCTTGTCATCACGGATGATGACACATGCGTTTTCGTCAAACTTGATATAAGAACCATCTGGACGGTGCGCACCACTCTTAGAGCGAACGACAACAGCTTTAACGACGTCGCCTTTCTTAACAACGCCACCAGGTGTAGCGCTCTTTACAGTCGCAACAATAACGTCACCGATGTTAGCGGTTTTACGACCAGAACCACCCAAGATACTGATGGTTAAAACCTCACGAGCCCCGGAATTATCTGCCACTTTTAAACGTGTCTCTGTCTGAATCATTCTATATCCTCCTTCCGGTTCTCATTAAATAATGACTGACTTCTCAACGATATCAACTAAGCGGAAATATTTATCCTTTGAGAGATGACGTGTCTCCATGATACGGACAACATCATTGATCTTAGCTTCGTTGTTTTCGTCATGTGCTTTATATTTCTTAGAATATTTAATACGTTTCCCGTATGTCGGGTGAAATTTGAACGTATCTACCTGAACCACGATTGTCTTATCCATTTTATCCGAAACAACGCGTCCTTGTAAGATACGACGTGGCTTACGTTCTTCTGCCATTTTAGTCATTCCCTCCTAACTGATTGAATTATTCTGCTAATTCTTGCTGACGCAACGCTGTCTTAATTCGTGCAATTTGTTTTTTCACTGTACGAATGCGCGCTGTGTCCTCTAATTGACCAGTAGCCAATTGGAATCGAAGATTGAATAGCTCTTGCTTGTACTCTTTTTCTTGTTTAAGCAATTCATCAGCTGAGAGATTGATTAAATCTTTAAATTTATTCATCCGATTCACCACCAATTCCACGAGTTACAAATTTCGTTCGAATAGGTAATTTGTGAGATGCCAAACGCAATGCTTCACGGGCTACCTCTTCAGAAACACCGCCGACTTCAAATAAAATCTTTCCTCGTTTTACAGGAGATACCCAACCTTCTGGAGCACCTTTACCGGAACCCATACGAACCCCGATAGCCTTAGAAGTGTAAGATTTGTGAGGGAAGATCTTGATCCAGACTTTACCGCCACGTTTCATGTAACGTGTCATTGCGATACGCGCTGCTTCAATCTGACGGTTAGTGATCCATTTAGAATCTAAGGCTTGTAAACCGTATTCACCGTAAGCAACTTCTTTGCCGCCTTTGGCTTCACCGCGCATCTTACCGCGGTGTTCACGTCTGTATTTTACACGTTTAGGTACTAACACGCTTAATCCTCCTCTTCTTGTGTCACTGTTGGAAGGACTTCACCACGGAAGATCCAAACTTTAACACCAATAATACCGTACTGAGTGTCTGCCTCAGCAAGTGCGTAATCGATATCTGCACGTAATGTATGTAAAGGAACAGTTCCTTCAACTAATGTTTCGATACGTGCCATATCTGCACCGTTCAAACGACCAGCAACCTGAATTTTAATACCTTTAGCATCTGCTTGCATTGTGCGAGAAATAGCTTGTTTCATTGCACGACGGAAAGCAACACGATTTTCCAATTGTTCAGCAATGTTTTCACCAACTAATTTAGCGCTCAATTCAGGTTTCTTCACTTCAACAACATTGATGTGTACGTTTTTACCAGTCAATGTGTTGAGGTGTTGTCTTAAGCTGTCAACTTCTTGTCCGCCACGACCGATAACCATACCTGGACGTGCAGTGTGGATGTTGACGTTTACTTTGTTAGCTGCACGTTCAATTTCAACACGTGCAACGGATGCGTCGCTCAACTTCTTGTCGATGTATGAGCGGATTTCAAGATCTTCGTTTAATACGTCAGCGTAGTCTCTTTCAGCATACCAGCGTGCATCCCAGTCTTTAATGACGCCAATACGCAAACCGCTTGGATTAATTTTTTGCCCCACTGGTTATTCCTCCTCTGCTTCTTTAACTTCGATAGTGATGTGACTCGTACGTTTGTTGATACCAGAAGCGGCACCCTTTGCACGTGGACGGTAACGTTTCATCGTTGGTCCTTCATCAGCGTAAGCTTTGCTGATGTATAAACGGGTAACATCAAGGTCAAAATTGTGTTCTGCATTAGCAATCGCCGATTTCAAAACTTTTTCGATAACCGGAGATGCTGAACGAGGTGTGTTTTCTAAGATAGCAATCGCTTCACCAACGGACTTATTACGGATCAAGTCGAGGACTAAGCGAGCTTTACGGGCTGTAATACGAACTGTCTTTGCAGTTGCGCGAGCAGTGTTAATTGCTTCTGCCATTTAATGTTTCCTCCTCTCCGATTATCTAGCTGTCGTTTTCTTATCGTCTTTAGCGTGTCCACGGAAAGTACGTGTTGGTACGAATTCACCTAATTTGTGACCTACCATATCTTCCTGGATGTATACCGGAACATGTTTACGTCCGTCGTGAACGGCAATCGTCAGCCCAATAAAATTAGGGAAGATTGTTGAACGTCGTGACCAAGTTTTAATGACTTGTTTCTTAGAAGCATCTTGTTGAGCTTCTACTTTTTTACGTAAATGTTCATCAATAAAAGGTCCTTTTTTTACACTACGACTCATTCTCTAAACTCCTTTCTTTATCAGCGCTTATTTGCTGTTACGACGACGTACGATTAACTTGTTAGAGCGTGCTTTACCCTTACGTGTCTTAACACCACGAGCAGGTTTACCCCAAGGGGTCTTCTGGTGTTTCAAACCGATTGGTGCACGACCTTCACCACCACCGTGAGGGTGATCGTTAGGGTTCATTACAGAACCACGAACAGTAGGGCGTTTACCGAGCCAACGTTTACGTCCGGCTTTACCAACGTTTACTAATTCGTGTTGTTCATTACCAACGGAACCAATTGTTGCACGCGCAGTGTTCAAGATGAAGCGTGTTTCACCAGATGATAATTTCACCAAAGTGTATTTGTTGTCATCTTCACGACCAAGCACCTGAGCACTTGTACCAGCAGCACGAACTAATTCGCCACCTTTACCAGGTTTTAATTCGATGTTGTGGATGATAGTACCAGCTGGGATGTTCTTCAACATCATTGCGTTACCGACTTTGATGTCGACAGCGTCACCAGATACGATGCGATCGCCAACTTTCAATCCACGTGGGTGAAGGATGTAGCTCTTCACACCGTCAACGTAGTGGATCAATGCGATGTTTGCTGAACGGTTTGGATCGTATTCTACTGCTTTAACGATACCTTCAACACCATCATGACGACGTTTGAAGTCAACTAAACGGTAAGCCTGTTTGTGGCCACCACCTTGGTGACGAACAGTGATACGACCCTGGTTGTTACGACCAGCGCGTTTAGATTGTGGTTGTAATAATGATTTTTCAGGTTTGGATTTTGTGATTTCTGAGAAATCGTAACCCGTCATATTACGGCGTCCGTTTGACGTCGCTTTGTATACTTTAATAGCCAAGACGATTCCTCCTATTCTTCGTTATCCTGGATTGATGGGAAAATTTCAATGCTATCACCTTCAGCTAACGTTACGATAGCTTTGCGACGACGAGCAGTTTTGCCTGTGTAACGTCCAACACGTTTGTTCTTAGCGTGAACGTTAATGATGTTTACGTTTTTCACTTTTACGTCGAAGAGTTCTTCAATTGCTTGTCTTACACGTGATTTAGACGCGTGGATAGCCACCTCGAAAGTGTACTTATCTTCATCCATAGCGTCCATACTCTTCTCAGTGATTACTGGACGAATAATGACGTCTTCTGCATGCATTATGCTAACGCCTCCTCTACATTAGAAAGTGCGGAACGCGTGATGATGACTTTTTCACTGTTTTCGAGATCGTAAACATTAACGTGATTTTCATCAACCAGCGTAGCTTGAGCTAAGTTGCGTGCGGAGCGTACGGCATTTTCGTTTTCTTTGTCGATAACAACTAATGCTTTCTTGTCAGCTCCAACAGTATCTAACAACTTCTTGAAGTCTTTTGTTTTTGGTGCGTCGAATTGCAATTCGTCAATAACGATCAATTGATCATTTGCAACTTTACGGGAAAGTGCAGAACGTAATGCTAAGCGACGGACTTTACGTGGTAATTTGTACGCGTAACTGCGTGGTGTTGGTCCGAACACGGTACCACCGCCGACCCATTGTGGTGAACGGATAGAACCTTGACGTGCACGACCAGTACCTTTCTGACGCCATGGTTTACGGCCACCACCACGAACAGCTGAACGGTTCTTAACGGCGTGCGTACCTTGACGTTTGGAAGCGCGGATCATCAAGATTGTATCAGTGATTGCATTTTCGTTTGGTTCGATTGCGAAAATGTCATCTGACAATTCAACGTTTCCTGCTTCGCTACCGGTTTGATTGAATAATTTAACTTGTACCATCGATTTTCCTCCTTTCCCGACGATTATTTAGCGCTGTTTGCCGTTTCAATAACGACTAATGATTTTTTAGATCCTGGGACATTACCCTTGATTAATAAAGCATTCTTTTCTGGAATAACTTTAACGATTTCAAGGTTTTGAACGGTGATACGTTTACCACCCATTTGTCCAGGAAGTTTCTTACCTTTGAATACGCGTCCTGGGTCAGAAGCCATACCCATTGAACCAGAAACACGGTGGTAGTGAGAACCATGAGCCATTGGTCCGCGCTGTTGGTTGTGACGTTTGATTGAGCCTTGGAAACCTTTACCTTTAGAAGTTCCCGTAACGTCTACGATATCCCCAGCTTGGAAAGTTTCTACCGTTACTTCCTGTCCTACTTCGTACTCGCCAAGCTCTACGTCGCGGATTTCCCGAATGAAGCGCTTAGGCGTCGTGTTTGCTTTCTTTACATGACCTTGTTCAGGTTGGTTAGATAATACGTCGCGTTTGTCGTCGAAACCTAACTGAATAGCTTCGTAACCATCAGTTTCGTTAGTCTTCACTTGAAGAACAACGTTAGGTGCTGCTTCAACAACAGTTACAGGAACGAGTTCCCCAGACTCTTTAAAGTACTGAGTCATACCAACCTTTTTCCCTAAGATTCCTTTAGTCATGATTACACCTCCGAATAATTTATTTTTTAATCAATTTGATTAACTAAGTTAAATAATTTGTCGCTTTTCTCTAAATTACAATTTGATTTCGATGTCCACACCAGAAGGCAAGTCCAACTTCATCAATGCATCAACAGTCTTAGGTGTTGGGTTGATGATGTCGATCAAGCGTTTGTGTGTACGCATTTCAAATTGTTCACGAGAGTCTTTGTATTTGTGTGGACTACGGATAACCGTAAAGAGTGAACGTTCAGTTGGCAATGGCACTGGACCAGATACCTGTGCACCAGTACGTTTTGCCGTCTCAACGATCTTTTCTGCAGATTGATCCAATCCACGGTGTTCGTAAGACTTCAAGCGAATTCTAATTTTTTGTTTTGCCATGAGTTTTCCTCCTCGTCAATAATGATTTTATGACTTGCTCGGTATAAATTCCCGACACCCCGTCATGACAATGTACCCGGGTGTGTCGCAACCTTATACGTCAAAGCCGGCTGATCCTAACCGTTACGAGCGTATACTACGCCCTGGGATTAGAAAAAGCACTCTTACAAGTATAATGTGATTTGCCCTTTGAATCAAGGGTTAACGTTGAAAAAATTTAATTTATTTCATGTAAGGGTGTTCGTATAATGAAGAAATTTTTCAGCGCTCTCCTCCTTACGTATACCATTTATAAATATTCGAAAATAATGTTAACTTGTATTCAAAAAACGGCTATAGTTAGTTTAACTCTTGAAAGGAGTGAAATCAGATGTCTACCGTACAACCCATCATTCTCAATATCACAGCGTATTATTATAGCTTTGATAGATAATGCTTGTATCTATTACTCATGGATACGGGCAAATACGTATCTATGAAGGCTATAACTTTTTAGGTTGATTGGAGCCCAAGTAGAAGATCATTCTATATGGGCTCGAGACATCGGGTTTCCTATACACATACTATCGCGCTCATCTAGTTTGATCGAACTAGGTGGGCTTTTTTTGTTACTCAAATTTAATCGATAGAAAGGATCTTCATCATGAAACAGACAACAATTAGACAATGGTTCAGTTTATTACTTATCACATCACTCCTTATCCTCGCTGCGTGCAGTAATAGCGATTCTGAAACCAAGACAGTCGGTATTCTGCAATTCGCCGATCACCAAGCCCTCATTCTCGTGCACGATGGTTTCATCGACGGACTAAAAGCAGAAGGTCTCGAAGATGGTGAGAACATTAAAGTTGATCTTCAACTCGCTAACAATGATCAAGCCAACTTAGCACGTATCGCACAGCAATTCAAGGGTCAAAATGATCTCAATTTTGCGATCGCCACTCCTGCTGCACAAGCTTTGATGAACGCTGATCCAGAAACGCCGATCGTTTTTTCGCCGATTACCGATCCGATCGAAGCAAAGATTGGGAGCGACCAGGGATGAATGCAACAGGTACGAGCGACATGGTGCCGATGGATGAACTGATAGATCACTTATTACTACTTGCACCTGAGGCAAAGAAAGTCGGTATGATTTTTAACGATAGTCAGGCAAACTCTGTCATCCAATGGCAAGCTTTTGAAGCTGAAGCCAAGAAACGTGGATTAGAATCAGTCGCTCAAACCATTAATTCAACCAATGATGTGGCCACTGATACTCGTGAGGTCGCTGATAAAGTCGACGCGCTCATTCTACCAACAGATAACGATGTGGCGTCTTCGATTCCAATCATTGCTGAAGTCGTTCGCGATAAGAAACTCCCAACGCTCGGTAGCGATGTCGCTCACCTCGATGCAACACTTGCGATGTTCGGTGTCGACTTTAAGGCAATTGGTGAACAGAGCGGACATATGGCGGCTAGAATATTAAAAGGAGAAGATGAAGCATCTGAAATGCCTATCGAACGCGCCGATACTTTCCGTTTCGATTTAAACGACGCGATGTTTAACGCATTCGGTATGGATCCAAGTAGTATTCATATTCCTGATAATGAAAAAACACCAGAGGAGGCCGAGTAATATGTTGGATTTTTTAATCAGTACCACCTCACAAGGCTTGCTATGGTCAATCCTAGCTATTGGCGTCTACTTATCCTTTAGAATTCTCGACATTCCAGATATGACTGTTGAGGGGGCCTACCCTCTCGGTACGGCGGTCACTGCCACTTTCATCGTTAATGGCTGGTCACCGCTTCTCGCGCGACGATCGCTGGTTTTCTTGCGGTGTGATGACAGGATTTGTTACCGGATTCCTTCAAACAGCCATGCATATCCCCAGATTACTCGCCGGGATTCTCACCATGACCGCACTCTACTCCATCAATCTGCGTGTCATGGAAAAATCCAACCAAGCATTACTCGATCAAGAAACACTGCTTACACAGTTGGGAGCTCTCGGTATCCCGCATAATGTCCGCACCCTCGTGCTCGGCCTCATTGCGATGATCATCGTCATCATGTTACTCGTTACCTTCATGTACACTGAACTCGGTCTCAGTCTCCGCGCTACTGGCGATAATCCGGAAATGGCAGCCGCTAATGGCATCCATGTTGACCGCATGAAATGTTTAGGATTGATGCTCTCCTCTGGCTTAGTCAGTCTCTCAGGTGCCATGCTCGGTCAGGCCAATGGTTTCGCTGATGTCGGAATGGGGACAGGTACGATCGTCATCGGCTTAGCCGCCGTGTTTATCGCTGAAGTATTGTTTAGAAATCTGACTTTCGGCCAGCGACTTCTCACAATCGTACTCGGCGCAATCATTTACCGTATCGCGATTGACCTCGTCATGCGTCAAGAACTCTTATCCATCCACGCTGGCGATATTAAATTACTCTCAGCTATCCTTTTGGCAATTATCGTATGGCTTTCACATCTCACAACACGACGCAAACAAAAGAAAGTGGCGTAGACTCATGACAGAAAAATTAGCAATTCATCATTTAACTAAAACATTCAATATCGGCTCTAATAACGAAAATCACGTCATTAGAGACTTATCACTTACCATCGAAGACGGAGATTTTGTGAGTGTGATTGAAAATAACGGTGCTGGGAAATCCACGTTAATGAACTTAATTGCTGGGAGTTTAATCCCGGATAGTGGTGATATCACATTGAACGGTGAGCAGATTCAGCATCTCCCCGTTCATCAGTGTGCGAAGAAAATTAGCCTCGTCTTCCAAGATCCTAAATCCGGTACCGCAAAAAACTTGATGATTGAAGAAAGCTTAGCGATTGCCCTCCGACGCGGACACCACGATGGTTTTAAACGCGCGGTGACTGCTAAACAACGCAAGCAATTCAAGGAGGTATTGCGAAGACTCGATATGGGATTAGAAAATCGGTTAGAGACACCGACAGATATGCTATCGGGTGGACAACGCCAAGCATTGACTCTGCTGATGGCAACCATCCAAACACCAGAAATTTTACTATTGGATGAACATACAGCTGCTCTAGACCCTCGTATTAGTCATCAAATCATGACGATCACCGAGCATTTGGTCTCGTCCAATCATGTGACGACCTTGATGATCACGCATAATATGAACGATGGGATCCAATACGGTAATCGCCTGATCATATTGCATCAGGGACATATTGCTGTGGATATCAAAGGTGAAGATAAACAGCGTCTCACCGTCGATAAATTAATGCATCTCTTTCAACAAAGCGTCAGCGAGTCCTTATCAAACGACAAACTGCTTCTACAATAGTGATAGTTTTCTTCTATATAAGTACATACAAAAAACGATCGACGATGGCGTGTCGATCGTTTTTATTTAAGTAATTAGCGTTTAATGAAGTATTCTTCGTACCACATTAAGAACATGTACAATGTCCAGATCTTACGGTGGCCAGCGCGACGTCCAGAAGCATCATCCTGGAAGATTTCTTCAATCATTTCCGTATCAAAGAAGCGTTTCGCTAGACTACCTGTTAAGGCATCATGAACTTGACGGCGGTATTTATCTTCCTTCAACCAATATTTCAACGGTGTCACGTAGCCGAGTTTCTTACGCTTCGACCATTCATCTGGTAAGTAATCTTCTGCCGCTTTACGGAAAGCAATCTTAGCTTTTTCACCGTCAACTTTTAATTTATCAGGCATGCGACGTGCAAAGTCCAATAAGTCTTCATCCAATAATGGTGTCACGAGCTGTACCGAGTTCGCGATATTCATACGGTCAGCTTTCAAAGCGATATCGTGAAGCATAAACATATGGAAATCGAGATACTGTTTCTTCTGAATATCACTGTAGTTCGGGATATTTTGGAAGTATGGTTCTGTTAAATCATTAATGCGTGGCGCATCTTTATAACCGTCTGTCACGATACTGCGCGCATTATTTTCATGAAAAATTTTATTTTGGCCAATGTACCATTTTTCGACCGGTAAACCTTTGATCAGGAAGTTACGCCCTTTGAAGTCACGATTGCTATTCAAAACACGTTGTCCTACCAATTCACGAATCCCCTGCGGTAATTTGCGGTAATTTTGGATACTCTTTGGTTCTTCGTATTCGAGATAGCCACCGAAGAATTCATCCGCACCTTCACCAGAATAAATCGCATGCGTGGTATCACTGATGGTCTTTGATAAGTAGAACATCGGAATCGCAGAAAGGTTCGCGTAAGGCACGTCACAGAGATAGACAATCTTGCGTAATTCAGAGAACGCCTCATCAGCATCTAATAATTTCGCTGTGTGATGCGCACCGATAATATCTGAAAAAGCACGTGCGTTATCGATTTCTGAGAATTCTTCGCTATTGTAACCGACCGTGAATGTCTCCGCCGGTTTCAAACGCGCTGCTAAGTAAGAGCTGTCCACCCCTCCAGAGAGGGATTGCCCAATTTTTTCTGGGTGATTGAAGTACTGCAATTTGTTTTTGATGGATTTGCCGATCAAACGATTAATTTCTTCAGCCGCTTCATCCACTGTCATTTCTTCAGGTTCAAATTTGATATCCCAGTAACTGTCAATCGTAATATCCTCACCATCATAAACAATAATCGATGCAGCAGGTGCGGTGTACACACCTTTGAAGAAGGTTTCATTCAATACGGGCACTTGGTAAACCAAGTATGGTACTAACGCTTCCGTATTTAATTGCTTATTGAATTGTGGATGTTCGAGTAATGCCTTAGTTTCTGAAACAACCATCAAACCGTCAGCCGTTTGGTAGTAGTAGAATGGTTGTAAGCCGAAACGGTCACGAACAAAAGCAATTTTTCGGGTTTTCTTATCATAAATTGTGACAACATAGCCACCTTTAATGATTTTTGCGACATCGAGACCTTCATGCGCATAGATCGTAGCGATCAATGCAGCAGGCGTTAGTTCAGAACTATTAGCGTCAAAACGACGGCAGTAGTCCTTCACTTCATCGATATTTGTCACGTAACCCGTCAAAAGTACGGTGACCTGGTCATTCTCAAAGAATTCTTTACCATCAAATTGATAATCTAAATCAATACCTAAATAAGATAATTTTAAGTAGTCATCTTCAAAATCGTCACGAAAATCGGGACCACGGTGGGCAATCGTCTGTAACATGCTGTCCATAATCTGTGGCTCACGCTTCACGTTGATTAAACCAATAAATCCTGCCATCTGCACACCTCAATTTCATTATTTTTCAGTAACTCACTGATAATATAGTGTAATCGTTCTGTAATATAAATTCAACGATTCTAAGTTTAAGAAAGATATAAGTTTGCATACAAAAAAGCCCGGCAACCGGAGTCACCGAGCTTTTATCGTTTAAGTGTTAATCACTAAATGATTAGCTGTTAACTTTAGATACAGTACCTGCACCTACAGTGTGACCACCTTCACGGATTGAGAAGCGAGTACCTTCTTCAATAGCGATTGGGTGGATCAATTCTACGTTCATCGTTACGTTGTCACCAGGCATTACCATTGGAGTGTCTTCTGGCAAGCTGATGATACCAGTTACGTCAGTTGTACGGAAGTAGAACTGTGGACGGTAGTTATCCATGAATGGCGTGTGGCGTCCACCTTCTTCTTTAGTCAATACGTAAACCTCAGCTTCGAAAGTAGTGTGAGGTGTAATCGTACCTGGGTCAGCCAATACCTGACCACGTTCTACAGTGTCACGAGTCATACCACGTAACAATGCACCAACGTTGTCCCCTGCTTCAGCGTAGTCCAAAGTCTTACGGAACATTTCAAGACCGGTAACAGTCGTAGTTGCAGTATCACGGATACCAACAACTTCGATTTCTTTACCAACTTCGATTTTACCACGTTCTACACGACCGGTAGCAACAGTACCACGACCAGTGATTGAGAACACGTCTTCGATTGGCATCAAGAATGGTTGGTCAACGTCACGTTCTGGAGTTGGGATGTAGCTGTCAACTTCAGCCATCAATTCCAAAATGTGTTCTTCTTGTTCTTCGTCACCTTCAAGAGCTTTCAAAGCAGAACCCTTAACTACTGGAAGGTCGTCTCCTGGGAAGTCGTATTCAGATAACAAGTCACGAACTTCTAATTCAACTAATTCCAATAATTCTTCGTCGTCTACTTGGTCAGTCTTGTTCAAGAATACAACGATGTAAGGCACACCAACCTGACGAGCAAGCAAGATGTGTTCACGAGTCTGAGCCATTGGACCGTCAGTAGCGGCAACAACTAAGATCGCACCGTCCATCTGAGCAGCACCGGTGATCATGTTCTTAACGTAGTCCGCGTGTCCTGGTGCGTCGATGTGAGCGTAGTGACGGTTTTCTGTTTCGTATTCGATGTGGGAAGTGTTAATCGTAATACCGCGTTCTGCTTCTTCTGGCGCGTTGTCGATTGCAGCGTAGTCAGAAGCAGCTTCCTTGTTGATTCCACGACGAGAAAGAACGGTAGAGATTGCTGCTGTTAAAGTAGTTTTACCGTGGTCAACGTGGCCGATAGTACCGATGTTAACATGCGGTTTACTACGATCATAAGCTTCTTTTGCCATGTAAATGTATCCTCCTAAAATATATAATCCATTAAATTCGCTATCAATGAAACTAACGATTTGGTTTCATTATAGATAAATCATTTGTTAAAAGTCAAGCAACGAAAGGTATCATTACTCGATATTTATTGTGCTGACGATACTAGTGTTTACCGTATTGTTCGATGATTTCTTCTTGGATAGATTTCGGAACAGCTTCATAATGATCGAATGTCATTGTGAAGGTACCGCGTCCCTGAGTAGCTGAACGCAAGGTTGTTGCGTAACCGAACATTTCAGCAAGTGGTACGAAGGAGTGTAATTGAACAGCGTTACCGCGTGGTTCTTGTCCTTCGATACGTCCACGACGTGCAGAAACGTGACCCATGATATCACCGAGGTATTCTTCTGGGATTACAACGTCAACCTTCATGATAGGTTCCAAGATTGCTGGTTCAGCCTTCTTAGCAGCTTCACGCAATGCTAAGGAAGCAGCAACCTTGAAGGCCGCTTCACTGGAGTCGACATCGTGGTAAGATCCGTCGAATAAGCGTGCTTTCAAGTCAACCAATGGGAAGCCTGCCAACACACCGTTCGCCATTGCATCTTTCAAACCGGCTTCAACTGAAGGGATGTATTCCTTAGGAACGGCACCACCGACAATTTCGTTGATAAATTCGAAACCGGCACCTTCTTCGTTAGGGGTAAATTCAATGTAAACATCCCCGTATTGACCTTTACCACCACTCTGGCGGACGAATTTACCTTCTGCTTCAGTCTGTTTAGTGAATGTCTCACGGTAAGATACCTGAGGCGCACCAACAGAAGCAGAAACGTTAAATTCACGTTTCAAACGGTCAACGATGATGTCTAAGTGCAACTCACCCATACCGGCGATAACTGTCTGACCAGTTTCATCGTCAGTAGAAGCACGGAAGGTAGGGTCTTCTTCAGCTAACTTACCAAGTGCAATCTGCATCTTGTCTTGGTCAGCTTTCGTGTCAGGTTCAATCGCAACTTCAATAACTGGTTCTGGGAATTCCATAGACTCTAACAATACTTCGTTGTCTTCGTCACAGAGTGTGTCACCAGTAGAAGTGTTCTTCAAACCGACAGCCGCACAGATATCACCAGAGAAGACTTCGTCAACTTCAGAACGTGAGTTAGCGTGCATCAATAAGATACGACCAACACGTTCACGCGTGTCTTTAGAAGTGTTCTGTACGTAAGAACCTGATTTCAATGAACCAGAGTAGATACGGATGAAAGTGATACGACCAACGTAAGGGTCAGTCGCTACCTTAAATGCTAAAGCAGCGAAAGGCGCTTTGTCGTTCGCACGAACTTCGATCGTTGCATCTGGGTCATCTTTAGATACACCTTTGATTGGAGGCACGTCAGTTGGTGCTGGTAAGTAGTCGATAACAGCGTCCAACATCATCTGAACCCCTTTGTTCTTGAATGCAGAACCACAGAGAACTGGGAACATATCCAAGTTCAAGGTTGCACGACGGATAACGTCTTTCAATTGTTCTGGTGTAATTTCTTCACCTTCCAAGTAAGACATCATCAATTCGTCATCGAGGTCAGCACATGCTTCAACCAAGTTACTGTGCCATTTTTCAGCTTCTTCTTTGTATTCTTCAGGGATTTCTTCCTGGTTAATCACAGTACCCAAGTCGTCTCCGTAGACTTCGGCTTCCATGGTTACCAAGTCGATAATACCTGAGAATGAATCTTCAGAACCGATTGGTAATTGGATTGGCACAGCGTTCGCACCTAAGCGATTTTTGATGGTGTTAACGGAGTATAAGAAGTCAGCCCCGATTTTGTCCATCTTATTCGCGAAAACGATACGTGGAACGTGGTAAGTATCAGCCTGACGCCATACAGTTTCAGTCTGTGGTTCTACCCCAGACTGTGCGTCCAATACGGTTACGGCACCATCCAATACACGAAGGGAACGTTCAACTTCGACTGTGAAGTCCACGTGTCCTGGTGTATCGATGATGTTTACGCGGTGATCGTTCCAGTGAGCGGTTGTAGCCGCACTGGTAATTGTGATCCCACGTTCCTGTTCCTGTTCCATCCAGTCCATCTGTGAAGCACCATCGTGGGTTTCACCAATCTTGTGGATACGACCAGTGTAGTACAGGATACGTTCCGTCGTTGTCGTTTTACCGGCATCGATGTGCGCCATAATCCCGATATTTCTCGTTTTCTCAAGAGGGTAATCTCTTTTTGCCATCTTGTCAGTTACTCCTTCTTATCAAGATTAAATGTTACAAGCGACTTTTAAGACTATCTCACCCATTGCACGTTCAAGACGACACAACGAGTGAACCACCATCCTACCAGCGGAAGTGAGCGAAAGCCTTGTTTGCTTCTGCCATACGGTGGCTGTCTTCTTTTTTCTTAACAGCAGCACCCGTATTGTTAGAAGCGTCGATAATTTCTCGACTCAAACGCGTTTCCATCTCACCCTCACCGCGGTTACGAGCAGCGGTAACTAACCAGCGTAATGCTAAAGTCTGTCCACGGTCTGGACGAACCTCCATTGGTACCTGGTAGTTCGCACCACCGACACGGCGAGCTTTAACCTCCAACAATGGTTGAATGTTTTCCATAGCTTCTTGGAAAACTTCCATTGGTGCACGACCAGTTTCTTCTTTGATGATGTCAAAAGCGTTGTACAAAATCGTTGCTGCCTTTCCGCGTTTTCCGTCTAACATCAAACGGTTGATTAAACGGCTAACTAATTCAGATTTGTAAATTGGATCTGGCAACACTTCACGTTTAGCAACATGACCTTTACGAGGCATTCAGTTTCCTCCTTTCGATAGATATTTTTATTTTAAGTAATTAATTATTTCTTAGGTTTCTTGGTACCGTATTTAGAACGTCCTTGTTGACGATCTTCAACCCCAGCAGTGTCCAATGCACCACGAACGATGTGGTAACGAACCCCTGGTAAGTCTTTAACACGTCCACCACGGATCAATACAACACTGTGCTCCTGCAAGTTGTGACCGATACCTGGAATGTAAGCTGTCACCTCTAAAAGGTTAGACAAACGTACACGTGCGTATTTACGTAACGCAGAGTTCGGTTTCTTAGGAGTCATCGTACCAACACGGGTACATACCCCACGTTTCTGTGGAGAGTTAGAACGCGTTGGTTTGCTCTTCATTGAGTTGTAACCGTATCCCAAAGCTGGAGATTTAGACTTCGCGTGGGATGATTTACGTGGTTTGCGTACTAATTGGTTAATTGTAGGCATTAAATTTGCTCCTCCTTCCGTTTGTGCTATGCCATTTCCATGTTCCACAGTGCCAGGTGTGTCATTTTACCCTGAAAAAATGGGGACGAAATGTCCCGCATTGCTTTTTTGTAGAAATGAAATGGTGCACTAGTCAATCCACGACTAGCTGTGGCTTATGTATCTCAGTCAGCACGACTGTATGAATCATATACAGGAATCTGTATACAAAAAGCACCTTATGTAGAGTATCATCACTATTCCTGTATGTCAATTTTATTTCACTAATTTTTTTTTGCTTATTTGTTACGCATGGTTGGGAATAAGAGCACATCGCGGATGGATTGACGGTCGGTAAATAACATTACCATGCGGTCGATACCAATACCGAGTCCTCCCGTTGGTGGCATACCGACTTCCAATGCACGGAGGAATTCTTCGTCGAGCGGTTGTGCTTCATCATTACCGTTCGCTTTTTCTTCCATCTGCGCTTCGAAACGTTCACGCTGATCGATCGGATCGGATAACTCTGTGAAGGCATTGCCGTATTCATGACCGGCAACGAAGAATTCAAAACGGTCCGTAAAGCGCGGATCTTCTTCGTTACCACGTGCCAATGGTGAGATCGCTTTTGGATGGCCATAGATAAATGTCGGCTGTTCTAAGGTATCTTCAACGAATTCTTCGAAGAAGTTATTCACCACGTGCCCGTATGTATCTGTTGCTTCGACTGGTACATTGTGTTCCTTAGCCAAAGCACGTGCTTCTTCGTCTGTCATTTCTGGCCAGAAGTCTACGCCTGTCTGTTCCTTGATTGCATCAACCATGTGGATACGTGGCCATTCGCCATCCAAGTGAATTTCTTTATCGCCGTAAGTTAAGGTACGGTTACCATCGTTCACTTTGTCCGCAACATACTGGAACATGTTCTGAACAAGATCCATAACGTCGTGCATCGTGTAGTAGGCGGTATAAACTTCTAATTCGGTAAACTCTGGGTTATGCGTATGGTCGATCCCTTCGTTACGGAAAACACGTCCAATTTCGTAGACACGTTCCATACCACCGACAACTAGACGTTTGAGGTGCAATTCCAAAGCAATACGCAAGTACAAGTCCATGTCCAACGCATTGTGGTGCGTGATGAACGGACGCGCGGACGCCCCACCTGCCAAGTTGTGAAGCACTGGTGTTTCAACTTCAAGATAATCGTTGCTGTTCAAGTATTCGCGAACAGCGGTGATGATCTTAGAGCGTTTCACAAATACATCGTAGCTGTCGCGGTTCATGATCAAATCTAATTGACGCTCACGGTAAATGATTTCCTGGTCTTTGATTCCGAAGTGATCTTTCGGTAATGGACGCAGGGATTTTGTCAAGTGAACGATACGGTCGGCACGAACAGAAAGTTCACCCATGTCTGTACGCATGATTTCCCCTTCGATACCGATGATGTCACCGAGATCGGCTTTCTTCCAGATGGCACGGTAATCATCTTCGCCAACTTCGTCACGACGGATGTAAAGCTGTAAACGTCCCGTCGCATCCTGAAGGTCACCGAAACCGACTTTACCTTTTCCACGTTTACTCATCAGACGACCAGCGACTTTGACGTTAATGTGTTTGCCCTCGAGCGCTTCTTTGTCATCATCTTTGTATTGTTCTTGCAGGTCTTGGAAATGTTGTTCCGGCTTGAAAGCGTCGGCACTCGCGTAAGGTTGATAGCCATTTTCTTTCAGCATTTCCACCTTATCGCGGCGCACCTGCATTTGGTCATTTAATTCGTTATCCTTTGCCATACTATCCTCCTATATCTCTACGCACGGTTCATTGCTTTATTTTCACGTTCAACAGTTTTCTCATAGAAAGCATTCAAGGTGTCACGCGTGTCCTGTACGGTTTCACTTTCCATACATGCGACTTTGACTTTCGTCCCACGTGGAATACCTTTTAAGTAATAGCTTACCATACTGCGGAATTCATTCGTGGCATGATCGTTTCCACGTAAGTCTTCCAAACGATTCAAATGCTCGATTGCTGCCAAAATACGTTCGGAACCTTTCTTCTCTGGTAAAAGTTCTCCAGTTTCAACGTAATGCACCATGCGCTGAATTTCCCACGGGTTACCGAGACTACCGCGTCCCACCATGACACCATCGACATGGTAATTTTCGAGCGCGTATTTTGCTTCTTCCGGGGTACGAATATCACCGTTACCGTAAAATGGAATGTCCAATTTTTGACCGACTTTATCGAGTAATTCCCAGTCCGCTTTGCCTTCGTACATTTGAGCACGGGTACGGCCATGCATGGCAACCATCTTTGCACCAGCAGACTGTGCAGCGAGTGCATTTTCTTCTGCGAAAAGATGGTCATTGTCCCAACCCGTACGCATTTTTGCGGTTACTGGCAAGTTGGTCGCATCAACAACTGCTTTGACACGCTGATAGACTTTTTCTGGATCTAATAACACTTTGGAGCCCGCACCGCTCTTAACGATTTTGTTTACTGGGCAGCCCATATTGATATCGATGATCGCTGCTTTCGTATTCTTTTCAACGAATTCAGCAGCTTCTGCCAATGTCTCTTCGTTACCACCAAAGATTTGTAGTGACAACGGCCATTCACTGTCATCGATCGTCAACATTTCTAATGTTTTCTTGTTACGGTAGTGGATTCCCTGATCGGAAATCATTTCACACACGACCAGTCCCGCACCTTGCTGTTTGACCATCGTACGGAATGCGACGTTTGATACACCAGCCATTGGTGCGACCGCAATCGGATTTTCGATTTCAATATCGCCTATTTTTATCACGAAATTCCTCCTCCGTTCGCTTACGCAATCATTGCTTTGAGTTCGTCTTCAGTAAATTGATATTTTTCGCCACAGAATTGGCAAATCACTTCGGCACCACGATCTTCCTGAATCATCGCTTCGATATCTTCCGTTTGAATCGATGCCAAACCGTCACGGAATCGTTCCTTCGAACAGTCACAATGGAATGAAACTTCTTCCTCTGCCAAGATACGATAGTTATCACGGCCAGCGATCGCATCCACGATATCTTCAGTCTGCATGCCTGCCTCTAACATCTTAGTAACTGGTGGCAAAGTCTGGATTTGTTTTTCCAAAGCATCGATAATTTTATCGTCTGTACCCGGTAATACCTGAATCATCCAGCCACCCGCTTGTTTGATAGATTCATCCGTATCAACTAAAACACCGAGTCCCATCGCTGATGGAATCTGTTCGGACTGTGCCAAATAATATGTAAAGTCTTCGGCAATTTCGCCAGAAACTAATGGCACCTGACCGCTGAACGGCTGTTCCATTCCGAGGTTCTTCGTTACGGTGATGCTACCTTCTGTACCTACCGCGCCCTTCACGTCGATTTTACCTTGATCATTCAATGGTAATTCCACATGCGGTTTAACGACGTAACCTTTCACCTCATGTTTACCGTTTGCGGTTGCTAAAATTTGTTCCAGTGGGCCATCTCCCGCAATACGCACGGTCAATAAGTCATCGTCACCGATCGTCGATGCGAGAAAAAGGGTCCCTACCAATGTTCTTCCTAATGCGGCACTCGCATTTGCCCAGGTATCATGACGACGCTGTGCTTCACGAACCGTATCCGTCGCATCAATCGCCATGACACGAATTTGATCATCAAATGCTAATGCTCTCAATAAGCTGTCTGTCACTCAACTTCCCTCGTTTCCTTTGCATATACCTTCCCATTATCTAAAAATACTTTTCAAATGGCAAGCGTGATTTACTTTTCCCTATTCACTATACAAAAAAGAGACCGCCTGAGCGATCTCTTTTCTCTTGTGAAGTCAACCATTAGTTACGATCATCGTCATCGATATCACGGTTCTGATCGATATCGTGATTCAACGGACGATCATCATCTGTCGATCTCGGACGTTCTGGTTGTTCTTCATGTTCTTTGGTATCTTCACGTTCGACTCCGGATGTTTTATCCTCTGTCGAAGGTTTTGATACTTCATTGTCGTTATTTTCGTTGTTGTCACCGTTCTGCGCTTGTTCCTGACGTTCACGCGCTTCACGTTGCATTTTCTTCTTCGCTTCTTCATATGATGCCGGGTTGCTTTCTGGCACATCAACTTTTGTATCATCCTCTGGCAATTCACCCGTCATATAGAGGCTTCGAATTTCTTTTTCGTTCAAGGTTTCGTATTCGAGCAAGGCTTCAGCAATCGCTGTCACTTGTTCTTTATGGTCTTGAACGATTTGAATCGCACGTTCCATCAATGCGCTCATTTTCTTGCGGAGAACGTCATCGATCTTCGCTGCGGTTTCTGCGGAGTACGCCTTATCCGCATACGGATTCGCACCGCGCATGCTGTGGTTACCTTCGTAACTGATCGGGCCGAGTTCTTCACTCATTCCGTATTCCGTAATCATCTGACGTGCAATCGCCGTTGACTGTTCAAAGTCGTTCGATGCCCCTGTCGTCGCAGAATCGAAGAAGACCATTTCAGCGGCACGACCACCGAGCAAACCGATAATCTGTTCGTCGAGTTCCTTCGCAGAGTACATGTTCTGATCTTCGCGCGGCAACATGATATTGTAACCGCCCGCTTTACCACGAGGTACGATCGTTACTTTATGTACGACACGCGCTTCGCTCAGGACCAAACCACAGATGGAGTGCCCTGCTTCGTGGAAGGCGGTGATACGACGTTCCTTCTGGTTGACTTGACGACTCGGTTTTGCAGGACCTGCGATAACACGATCCTGTGCTTCGTCGACATCAATCATGCTGATTGTCTTTTTATCCAAACGCGCGGCAACCAATGCGGCTTCGTTCAAGACGTTTTCAAGTTCGGCACCCGTGAAACCTGGTGTTTGCTGTGCGACAGCTTTCAAGTCGACATCGTCTGCCAAGTTCTTGTTGCGCGCGTGGACTTTAAGGATGGCTTCACGTCCTTTAACGTCTGGACGCCCAATCAAAATCTGACGGTCGAAACGTCCTGGACGGAGCAACGCTTCATCCAACACATCTGAACGGTTCGTCGCTGCCACGACGATCACGTTGTCTTTGTCTTCGAACCCGTCTAATTCAACCAATAACTGGTTCAACGTTTGTTCACGTTCATCGTGGCCGCCACCCATGGAATTACCACGTTTACGACCAACCGCATCGATTTCATCGATAAAGATGATCGCTGGCGCACTCTTCTTCGCTGTGTCAAACAAGTCACGTACACGACTCGCACCCACACCGACGAACATTTCGACGAACTCGGAACCACTCATTGAGTAGAACGGTACGCCTGCTTCACCAGCAACAGCCTTGGCGAGCAACGTCTTACCTGTTCCTGGAGGTCCTTCCAAGAGGATCCCTTTCGGTACACGTGCACCGAGATCGTGATATTTCTCTGGATTCTTCAAGAAATCAACCACTTCGACGAGTTCCTGTTTCTCTTCGTCAGCACCTGCAACGTCGGAGAAACGTACTTTGGATTCTTTCGCACGGTCTTTGGCTTTGGATTTACCAACTTGCATTGGGTTACCCGGACCACGTCCCTGCATCTGACTCGTCATGTTGTACATCAAGAAGATAAATAGAAGAATCGGTAACGCGCTGAATAATAGGCTGACCCATACCCCTGTTTGGCTTTCTTCAAGGGCTCTGACGCGAGTGCCCGTCGATTCAGCGGCTTCTGTAATTTGGCTAATGGTCCCGTCATTCGGCAGAACATTAACGATAAATCCTTCAGGACGATCAGAGGTTTGATTATCAAAGATCGTAAAGCCTTCCTGATTATCTTGGTCATTCGTGCTATTTTCGTTGTATGTACCTGTAACCTCAAAAGCTCCGGCTTTAGGTTGCATTTCAAATTCTTTGACTTTACCGTCTCGTAACTGTTGTACGAACTCGGACTGCGTCAGGTCTCTTTGTGACCCTGAGTTTGGTCCTGTAAACATACTGACAACGGCTAATAACGCAAAGAACACTAAGACCCATAAGAGCCCACTCTTAAGGAAACTATTTGGTCGCTTCGGCTTATTTCCTCTCTGCATTCAACTGCTCCGTTTCTATACAATAATTTTGTTCAAAATGTCATTGAACAGTACTCGTAACAGTAATTATAACATATTAGACATACGCTAAATGTTATTATTCCGTTAAGAAGATCTGTGTTGTCTAGACTAGATCGCTTCTGGTTTCAACACACCAATGTACGGTAAACCACGATATTTCTGGTCATAGTCCATACCGTAACCCACAACAAATTCATCCGGAATTTCGATACCGACCCAGTCTGGTGTGTAACCAGTCTGACGGTGTTCCTTCTTGTTCAATAACGCGACAACACGAACGGACGCTGCTTCACGATATTCAAACAGTTCACGTAAACGTTCAATGGTCTGTCCTGTATCGATAATATCTTCAATGAAAAGCACGTGGCGGTCTTTGACAGAGACATCTAAATCTTTTAAGACTTTCACGTGTCCGGAAGATTCCATACTGCCACCGTAACTTGAGACGGACATAAATTCTAATTCCAATGGGCAGTGCATTTCACGCACTAAGTCACTCATGAAGTGTACGGAACCTTTCAAAATACCAACAACGAGCGGATTTTTATCCTTGTAATATTCCGTTAATTCTTCACCTAATTTCGCAACGGCCTGGTGAATTTCTTCTTCATCGATCAAAATACGTGCAATATCCGGATTTTCTGGGGTTGTCATGTGTGTTCCTCTACTTTCTAACTGCAAAATATGTTCCCATTCTATCAAATTATACCTAAAAGTCACCTTTTTCGCTTACATTTCGCAAATACCAAAATATTTTCGTTTCATCAGTTTGTGTTGGATAGCTATAGATCAATTCACTGGTCTTAGAATCGAGCAATCCGAGCACTTCTTGCTCACCAACAACGATAACTTGCAAACGATCGCGTACAGCTTGAGGCACCTTCTGATTGATCAAGTATCGCGTCACTTTTTGATGATGATCATTTGCCAGACGCACACGATCGCCGGGGCGCCGCTCTCTCAAGATGATAGTCTCCCTACTGTATTCAGGCGGGATGGGATGCCCCTCTTCTCCCTTCGAATCGCTGATAGTCAGTGCTAACTGCGGACGCGCTACTGATACTGTGGCTGTTAAATGACTAATGATGATCGATTGATATTCTTTCCTGAGTATATAATCGCCCGGTAACGCCCATTCCCCCTGCGGAGTATCACTATGTAAAAACGCTGCGAGTGCTTGTTGCCCCTTACGTCCGAATGACTGAAAGGTTTCATTATCAATCCGATTCAGGCAATAATGGATAAATAATGCCAGCTCCTGTGTCGTCAATACTGGGAGCGCTCGACGATCGATCAACCAGTGCTGCTCATCGATCAAGGTCACTGCATCCTGCCACCAAGCGCTGAACTGACGATCCAAAACACTCAAAGTAGCCTGTAATTCTCTTGAAAAATCAAATAGATGCGCAATCACGTTCGGATCTTCCGTTTGGAGTTCAGGTAGCCACTTTTGGCGCATACGATTGCGGGTAAATTGTAGGTCGTTATTACTCGTGTCCTCACGAAATGGGATCTGCCATTCCGTCGCCAAATCGTAGAGGGCGTTCTTCTCGATTCCAAGTAACGGTCGATACACGGTCGCTTGGGGATAATTATAGAGCATTGACGTTTCTCGCATACTTTGAATGGCGCGTAATTGATGACCTTGGATCAGGCGCATCAATACCGTCTCACTGACATCCTCCAAATGATGCGCGGTGACGAGATAGCGACAGTGATGGCTTTCCAGATATTCAGCAAAATTTGCGTAACGGAACGCACGCGCCTGTGCTTCAATGCCTGCAGTCAGTTCATCGTGACGCCAGATACGCACGGCTAAATCAATATCATGCGCTTCGCAATAGTCGATCACTAATCGCTGATCCGCAATCGCATCCGGACGCAGTTGATGATTAATATGCATGACATCAAAGGTTAGTAGTCCTTCATCACGCAACGCTGTAAATAAGGCGAGTAGACTCATTGAATCCACACCCCCTGACACGGCGAGTAGGAAACCTTGCGTTAAATCAATCTGATTTGCGGTTAAGTTATGTTTCAAATGGTCGAGTAGTTGATCGGGGGTTGATGGTTGTGCCACGGTTATCCCTCCTGTCTATTATTCGCATTAGCGACAAAAAAAGGAAGCCGAAATAGCTTCCTTATGTTTCATGTCCATCACTAATGACCGCGTCGACCGCCGCGCCCACCACGTTTAGATTCGGTGTTTCGTTTCAAAGAGGTCAGACGATCTTCGCTATCTTTCAAGAAACTTGACATCATTGCATCGAAATCATCCGTTGACCCGCGCTGCTTCTTCTGACGTGGGCGCTCTGGTTTCTTAGGCGCTGGACGCTCCTGTTTCTTCGGTTTTGGCTGCGCTTGTTTCATCGACAGTGCCACTTTGCCATCCGCTGCGATTTTGGTCACGACAACCGTCACTTCATCGCCAACCTTGACAAAGTCGTTTATATCTTTGACGTATTCATTCGCTACCTCTGAAATATGAACGAGCCCATTATCTTTTTCATTGATATCCACAAAGGCACCGAAGTTGGTAATTCCTGTAACTTTTCCTGTAATTTTATCCCCGACTTGCACTGTCATTGATTATATATCCTCCTCGTGATCTTTAGGAATTTTGATTTTGTTGTTGGTTGAGTTGTCGCGCCTTGTCGGAAGCATTATCTTCAGGCGTGCTAAAAATCATTTCGCCGTCTTTGCTCATGTAGTAACGACTCCGCGCTAATTTCATCACGTAGTCATCATTCTTGAGTAATTCGGCCTCGTTTTCTAGATTTTTAAGATTTGTTTTCTCAGTATTGACAGATTGTTCGACTTGCTGTTTTTCGTTGACGACGGCTCTCGTATTAACATGTGTTTTCACTGTTAACAACACGAAAAGTAATGAAAATCCAATCATCACAAAAGCCAGCACACGCATGATCCAGTCATACATCTGTTGTTGCTTATTTTTGTGTTTCGCTTTGCGTCCGTTCTGATAATTCGCAATACCCGGTTCGTAGTAATGCACCTTCGAGGATTTTTGCTGTGTCTGCTTCACGTCCCGATCTCCGCTCCCTCTAGTGATTTCTATTATTTTAATTCTAAGAGAAAGCCCACACAAATGCAATATCAAGGCGACGATCAACGCAACTAATTTTACAACAAAAGAAAATACCACTTCCAATCCGGAAGTGGCATCTCTTTCAATGAGCGCTTATTTCGATAATTCAATTTTTTCTTGGATAAATTCAGCAGACTGTTTGAGCTGCACTTTTTCTTCGTCAGTCAATTGAATCTTGGCATCCGCAATGATTCCCTCACGCCCGACAATGGCTGGGAAGGAAAGATAGGAATGGTATTCTTCTAAATAGTGAGATACCGGCAATAGACTGTGAGAATCGGTGAAGACCACCATCGCCAGACGAACCGCCGCAGCTGCGACACCATAGTTCGTGTAGCCTTTGCCATGTAATACAGTGAAACCACCCGAGCGAATCTCATCACCGATCTGTTGTTTGTCGATATTATTCGCTTGAAGGAAGGTTTCTGCTGACTCGCCATTCACGCGAACCGTCGACCACGCATTAAATTGTGAGTCGCCGTGTTCACCGAGCACGTAACCTTCAACGGAACGTGGATCGATATCAAAAATTTCGCCGAGTGCACGATGCAAGCGTGCTGTATCCAATAACGTTCCTGTCCCAATCACGCGTTCTTTTGGTAAACCGATGTGCTGTTGGTAGAGACTAGTAATCACATCATTCGGATTAGAAATCACAATCAATGTGCCATCAAAGCCGGACTGTTTAATCGTTTCACTGATGGATACCACCGCTTTACTATTTAGTTTCAACTCACCAAAGCGATCATTGCCCTGTGATAGACCGATATTACCAACTGTTGAGATTAGAATATCACAATCCGCCAGCAAGGTATTATCGTTGTAACTGAGTGTGGTATGATGCGGTAAATTCATCATCGCATCCTGATAGTCGAGCACATCAGCTTTGACTTTCTCTTCGTTGGTATCAAACAATACCAAGTGATCGATCATGCCCGACACAACAAATTGATGCGCTACTGCTGCACCCACATTCCCTTGCCCAAAAATTCCTACGGTACGACCCATAATCATTCAGCCTCCTTAATTATCGAATACGTTTACTATATGGTTCCGATTCTACCACATTTAGAGCATACACATCCGACACACAATGTTAGTCGTAAAATTCTGGTTCCTGTTTTTCAGATTCAATCGGCTGTTCATCGATCAAACGGAACATTTTATCTGCATCCTGTTTCTTCGTCGATTCGCTGAGTTCCAATACTTCAAACGTTGCGAGTGAGCGTCCGAAGCGAATCTCTAATTGATCCCCAACAGCGACTGCACTGCTCGATTTTGCGACACGACCATTGATCTTAATACGTCCTTGATCGGCAACTTCTTTTGCGACTTGGCGGCGTTTGATGATACGTGATACTTTCAAAAATTTATCTAATCTCATGACTTATCTCCTTTATCTGTCTTGTCGAGTGCGTCTGACATAGCCATTAAAAAGTTTAACAGTGCATCGAGCCAGCGGTCCGTCGACATGTCGCCCGTGTTGAGCGCGATAACGAGGCGCTTACCCTCTGAGCGCATCTGGAGTCTGAATGGCAGATCACCAATCGCTTCAAATACGGCAGTGGTGAGCTGTTCCGGCTGATCGGTCGACCATGTTTTCAACTCAATTTGCTGCCGCACTTTCTGAATCGATTTAATTTGACACTGTGTGGCGATATTACGCATTAATCCAATCGCCAAGAGCCACTGTGCTTCCTGCGGTGGTTCACCGAAACGATCGAGTAATTCATCATCCAAAGCCCAACGTTCATCATCGGTTTGTAATTTCACGATGCGATTGTATATTTCGACTTTCTGATTTTCATCTGGAATGTAGCTTGTCGGTAAGTAGGCATCGATACCGAGATTGATTTCAGTCGGTTCTTTCGGTTTTTCGACGGTTTTACCTTGTTTTTTGGCTACTGCTTCCTTCAGCATCTGCATGTAGAGATCATAACCGACCGAGTTTACGAAACCGTGCTGTTCAGCCCCGAGCAAGTTCCCGGCACCACGAATCGATAGATCGCGCATGGCAATCTTGAACCCACTACCGAGTGCGGTAAAGTCTCTAAGTGCCGTCAACCGTTTTTCGCCACTCTCGTTCAATGCTTTGTCTGCTCTAAACATGAAGTACGCATAGGCAACGCGACTACTTCGTCCAACACGTCCGCGTAACTGATAGAGTGTCGATAGCCCCATACGGTTTGCATCTTCCACAATCAAGGTGTTCACATTCGGCATATCGACACCCGTCTCAATAATCGTTGTGGTGACGAGCACATCGTATTCACCTTCGAGAAAGGCGCGCATAATATTTTCTAACTGAACCGCCGTCATCTGGCCGTGCGCAATACCGACGCGACTGTTCGGCACTAGGGTTTCGATCACATGTGCTTTCTCCTCAATCCGAGCCACATTATTGAACAGGTAGAACACCTGCCCATCACGTGCCATTTCACGCTGGATCGCATCACGGACAGCAGCTTCGTTCTGTTCAATCACATAGGTCTGCACGGGGTAACGATTCGCTGGTGGCGTTTCGATAACACTCAGGTCACGAATACCTGTCATTGACATATTCAAAGTACGAGGAATCGGTGTCGCTGTTAGCGTCAAGACATCGACCGTCTGTTTTAAGGTTTTCAGTCGCTCCTTCGCCTGCACACCGAAGCGCTGTTCTTCGTCGACCACGACGAGTCCTAAATCGAGGAATTGAATGTCTTTGGAAAGCAGACGATGTGTTCCAATCACTAACTGAACACTACCGTCCTTAAGCCCTTGAATCGTCTGTTTCTGTTCTGCCGACGTTCTAAAGCGATTCAGTAGCGCAATTTCAAATGGATAGTCATAGAAACGTTTCTGGAACGTTTCGTAATGTTGTTCAGCTAAAATCGTGGTCGGCACGAGAAAGGCGACTTGTTTGCCGTCCATTAACGCTTTGAAAGCTGCACGCATAGCAACTTCCGTCTTACCGAAGCCGACATCGCCGACTAACAAGCGGTCCATCGGTTTCTTACCTTCCATATCTTTTTTGATTTCATCGATACTCTGCAATTGATCCGGCGTTTCCGCATACGGAAATTCACGCTCAAAATCGCGCTGTTCGGGCGTATCTTCGCTATACGCATAACCTTCGCGAGCTTCACGTGAGGCATAGAGTTCAATTAAATCGTCGGCAATATCTTCAATCTTACTCTGGACGCGCTGCTTCGTTTTCGCCCAGCTGGTGCCGCCCATACGATTCAAGGATGGCGATTTGCCGTCTGCCGACACGTACTTCATCACGAGATCCAATTGATCGGTCGGCACATGAATCGACGCATCATCGGCAAATACAATCGTCAGATAATCTTTATGGACACCGTTAACCGTCAAGGTCTCCACACCGAGAAACTTCCCAATCCCGTGGTTGACATGTACGACATAATCGCCCGGTTTAAGCTCTTGATAGCTCATCATGCGCTCGGCATTCGAGATATTCAGTTGCTTGCGGCGTCTGCGTGTTTTGGCATGGTGGAAGATTTCTTTTTCAGCAATCAATACCAGATTCTGATCAACGAACTCCACCCCATTTGCGAGGTTTCCGAGCGCCAAATTGATCTGTCCCGGGATAATTTCTGTTAGCGAACTCTCAACTGCTGGCATCTCGATATCTTCGAGCATCTGCTTCGTACGTTTGCGCTGTTCTTCATCCGACAGCACGATAACAATCTCTCGCCCAACGCGCTGCCAAGCGGTTAGTTCAACCTTTAATGCCTCACTCTGATCATAAAACGGCGTAATATTGCGCGTCTGGAACTGCACGACTTGGTCAAACGAAATATGATTATAGCCACGTTGCCATTTCGCAAAGTAGAGGCGACGTCCGTAATCACGCTTCAAAAGAGATGCGAGATTGGCGTAGGGCGCTTCCGGTAATGGCAGTTGTTCCTGCTCAATCAATGAAAAGCGATAAGCATCCACACTATCGTTGAGTTGTTTTTCTTCTTCGAGGAGTCGTGGATAATCATCGATCACTAGCACATTATCTGATCCGAGATAGTCCAGGATAGTGGTCATTTCTTTCGCAAATAACGCGCGCGTCCGCCGTGGATTCGGTTCGGCTTCCCCGTTTTGCCAGAGTGCCTGCACTTCAGCAATCTGCTGTTCAAGTGTTTGCTTGAGCTCTTCGTCCTTAATCTTCTCAGCATAACCACTCAACGCTTTTTTGAGCGTTGTCGCCTGTGCTTGGCGTTGCTCAGGTGTCACGATAAAATCATCAGCTGGTATCAGCGATAAGGTATCGAGTGGTGTGGTACTCTTCTGTGTCGACGGATCATATGCGCTGATGCGTTCGACCTCATCGAATGCTAAAGATAAGCGCACCGGCCATTCCTGATTGAGTGGATAAACATCGATGATATCGCCACGCACGCTCATTTCTCCTGGTTTCAGCACCATATCGACGCGTTCATAACCGAGTCCTACAAGCTTTTCAGCGAGTTCATCCGGTGCCCATTCCTGCGCTAATTCGAGCGTCAATGTGGCCTCTTGCCACGCTTTCACAGGAAGTAGTGGTAAGCGCGCGCCAAAAAGCGGAACAATCACTACGCCGTGCGCTTCATCATTGAGCAACCACGCCATCGTATCCAATCGTTCCGCTAAAGCTTCCGGACTAGCAACCGCCATATCCTCCGCTACCGTTTCTGGTGCTTGGAAAAGTTTGATGGTTTCATCCGGTAAAAAAGTCTCCAACTCCGTCACATAGTCATTAGCTTTGGAGAGGTTGGCAGTTAGGATCATTACTTTTTGTTCAGCGGCTGCCTGTTTAAGTGCCGCTACGGTATAACTCTTCGATGCTGCCTCTAAGCCAAGCCAGAGACTAGTCTGTTTGGTCGTCAGCGTTGCTTTAACGGTCGACCAACTGCTCATTCGTTCAAAAAAATCCGCTAACTGCATATTGCCTTCTTTCGTTGTTGACTAATCGTTAAATTGATTCATCACGTTCTGGAATGTTTCGCCGTTAAGCCAAGCATCGATCGCATCCACCGCATGATTGACCGTTTGCAGCATGGTATCGTGGTCTTTCTTAGGGAAACGCGTCAGCACATGATTCACCACCGTCGTATCAGTTGGATGTCCAATACCTAATTTCATACGCTGAATCTCAGAACTACCAACTTTTTTAATGATGTCCTTCATCCCATTGTGACCACCCGCGCTACCTTTTTGACGCAAACGAAGGCGGCCGATGTCCATATCCATATCATCGTAAATAACGAGTAGGTCTTCCAGCGCTAACTTGTAGTAGTGCATAAATCCGTAAACACAATCACCAGACAAATTCATAAATGTCGTTGGTTTAACGAATAAGACTTTTTCATTGTTGACACGCGTTTCGAAGTAATCGCCCTGCATCGCCGTACGATCGAACGTTTCGTGATGTTGTACCGCCCATTCATCCGCCACAATGAATCCCATATTGTGACGTGTACCTTCATATTTCTTACCTGGATTCCCCAGACCCACTACTAATTTCATTGATTCCTCCACTTTCTACACGATACCAACTGAAAAAGGCTGTACACCAAAAAGACGTACAGTTGTTCGTGTGCGATTAACTGTTATTCTAGCGAATCCCCTATTCTCCTGCAAGCTAGCCACTCACACCATAAAAAAGAGAAGCCTGCATGCAGACTTCTCTCTAAGCTTTTACATATATAGATAAAGTATAAATCTATTGATCGGTTAGTCGATCTTACGTTTTGGATTCAAAAGGTTCATTGGATCCAACAACGCTTTGATTTGGTGTTGAAGCATGTCAACGTCTTCACCGAGTTCTTCATGGTTGAAGTCGTTCTTCAAGAGGCCGACCGCGTGTTCACCGGAAATCGTTCCGCCCAATTCCAAGGCTTTGCGGAACATACGTGTAATGGCATCAGTGACATGATCTGGAATACCTTCGGACGCGTTCGGATATGTCAAGATTGGGTGAACGTTACCGTCTCCAGCGTGTCCTGCGACGAAGATTTCCGCTTCAATTTCATCATCCAATTCGCCGATGAAGTCAACCATTTCAGCGAGTTTAGACAATGGCACCGCCATATCTTCAGTAATCATACCGTCATCATCGTTAGCTTCGGAGATAGCTGGGAACATTTGGTCACGGTAGTTGGAGAATTCTTTCTGCTCATTTTCATCAGTGGCGAGGCGAACGTTGTAGGCGTTGTTGTCATCTAAGACTTTGTTCAAGATTTCCTCTGTTTGATCCGTCAAAACGTCGATCTCAAACATCAACATTGCCCCACCATTTTCACCACTGTAGTCAGTACCTAACAGCTTATCGGTAGCGATAACGGTTTTCTTGTCTTCGGCTTCCAAACGTGTTGGGTAGATTCCTGACATACGGATATCGTGAACGGCATTTGCCAAGTCAGTCATTTTATCGAAGAATGCTAAACCAGTGATTGAATCACCGACTGGAATTGGCATTAATTTTACAGTGACTTGCGTAATAATACCGAGCGTTCCTTCAGAACCAACAAAGAGATGCGTCAAATCGTAGCCGTATGCTTGTTTGTAAGTGCGGCCACCGAGGTTCAACACGCGGCCGTCAGCCAGAACAACTTGAACACCCAAGACGTTATCGCGGGTTGCACCGTATTTAACACCGCTCATCCCACCAGCATTCGTGGAGACATTACCACCGATTCGGGAGATTGTCTTAGATCCTGGGTCTGGCGCGTAGAATAAACCTTCTTTGCGTGCCGCTCCATCCAAGTCACTGTTAACAACACCTGGTTCAACGACAGCGAGACCATCATCCGCATTGATCTCAAGAATACGATTCATCTTATCGGTTGAAAGCAATAATGAATGATCATACGCTTCAGATCCAGCAACCAGACCAGTTAAACCACTCTGAGGAATGACTGGCAAATGGTATTTACGTGCGATAGCGAGGGCACCTTGTACATCTTCAACGGTTTTCGCTTCGATGTAGGCTAACGCTTTACCATTTGTTTCTGGGTCGCTTTGTTTATCACTCGTTGATTTTGCAGATAGCGTATCGTCATCGTCGTAGACGTCGCCATCTTTGACCACGTCGCGTAACTCAGCAATCACATTTTCATCCGTATAAGCAGGAAACATTCCCATAATTAAAATATCCTTTCTGTATCATGTCATTTCTGTATGCATTTATTGTATGCTCATGGTCAATAAAGAGCAATGTTTTTACTTACTTTTTTACAAGGTCCATTTGATTTCTCTTATTAATCGCAAATAGAAAAGCACTCCCGAGTTATCGAGAGTGCTTCAATACTATTAATCGAAGTCAGCGTCCAATTCAACTTGTCCTTCGTATTTTTCACGGAACAATGGACTGACAGAACGGTTTTCTTGGATACGTAAGATCGCATCGGAGATCAAGCGGGCTACAGAGAGGACTTTGATCTTTTCGATGTGTTTTTCTTCTGGTAGCGCAATAGAGTCGGTCACAACGACTTCGTTCAATTTAGAGCTTTCTAAACGTTCGATTGCTGGACCAGACAATACAGCGTGCGTACAGCATGCGGAAACAGATTTCGCGCCCTTCTTGATAATCATATCAGCAGCCGCACAGATAGTACCTGCTGTATCGATCATGTCATCGATCAAGATGGCGTGTTTCCCTTCAACATCACCGATGATGTTCATCACTTCTGCCACATTAGCTTTCGGACGACGTTTGTCAATGATGGCGATTGGTGCATGCAAGAATTCAGCCATTTTACGTGCACGACCTACCCCACCGTGGTCAGGTGATACGACAACGATATCTGCATCGCGGTAGTCTGGGTTCTGGTCGTAGTAACGAGCCAACAATGGTGAACCTAATAAGTGGTCAACTGGAATTTCAAAGAAGCCCTGAATCTGTGCTGCGTGCAAGTCCAAAGTAAGAACACGAGTGGCACCCGCATTTTCAATCATACGTGCAACCAATTTAGAAGAGATTGGTTCACGTGGCTGCGCTTTACGATCCTGACGTGCATAACCGAAGTATGGTAATACGACGTTAATTTGGTTGGCACTGGCACGGCGACATGCGTCGATCATGATCAACAATTCCATCAAGTTGTCATTGACTGGCGCAGACGTTGGTTGAATGATGAAGATATTATCCCCACGAATGGATTCTTCAATGTTAATGCTGATTTCACCATCACTAAAGTGGGAAACTTTGATCTTACCTAAAGGAACCCCGGTACAATCTGCAATACGCTGTGCTAATCCCTTGTTTCCATTCAAGGAAAAAATCTTAAAATTGTGTGCAGTCATGCTGTAATCCTCCTGTCAGCCTATACTGTCATTACTGCGTTTGTATATACTTTGTTCACTTCTTGCTATTCTACCATATTTTATATGTTAATTCGCGACCAATTCTATTCATTTTCCGGATTTTCGGAAACGGCGAGTTTATGCCAGTAATCTTCCTTATTTACCTGGCGTGCGCGTGCGATGGCCATATCGCGAGCCGCAACGTCGTCAGTGATCGTTGAGCCGGCAGCGAGGAAGCTGTGATCCGCAACATTAACCGGTGAAATCAAAGTCACATTAGCCCCAATGAAGCTGTGATCACCGATCGTACTGCGATGCTTGCGTGTACCATCATAATTGGAGAAGATCACACCACAGCTGACATTAATGCCCTTGCCGAGATCGGCATCCCCAATATACGTGAGGTGGCCGACTTTGGTTTTATCGTCGATCACACTGTTCTTGACTTCGACAAAGTTTCCGATGTGAACATGCTCATGGATTTCGCTGTTTGGACGCAAGTGCGCCATCGGTCCGACATCGCTGTTGCGTCCGACCGTTGATGATTCGATTGTTGAATTCTTAATCACTACATCATCCGCAATCGTCGCATCGGTCAAACGCGAACCACTCGTAATCTGGCAGTTCGCACCGATTGTCGTATTACCAATTAAGTGTACATTCGGTTCAATCGTCGTGCCTGCGCCGACTGTCACATCATCGTCGATCCACACATGATCCGGATCCAGAACCGTCACACCCGTTGCCATCAACTGTTCAGCTTTACGACGGTAAACGAGTCGGTTCGCACGTGCTAAATCGCTCTGCGTGTTGACACCCATCGCTTCTCGGAAATCAGCCATCACATAAGCAGCAGAAGGTTCCCCAGCGTCTTTTAAAATCGTGACAACATCTGGCAAGTAGTATTCGCCCTGCTGGTTATCGGCGGTAACTTTCGTTAAAGACTCAAACAGCGAACGATTGTCAAAAGCGTAAATCCCCGTGTTCACTTCGTCGATAACCTTTTCATCGGCTGTCGCGTCTTTTTCTTCGACAATGCGTTCGAGATGACCATCAGCATTTCGAATGATACGGCCGTAACCGGTTGGATCGACAGTAATCCCCGTCATAACTGTCGCTTTCTTACCAGCTTCTTCGTGGTAACTCAACAATTCATTGAGTGTATCAGCGGTAATCATTGGGCCATCACCGTACAACACGATTGTCGTACCGTCTTTATCCTTGAGCTGATCTTCAACTTGACGTACCGCATGTCCTGTCCCTAATTGTTCCGCCTGAACAGCAACATTCGTATCCTTTTCGGCGACTTCACGGACACTATCCGCTTCTGGACTGATTACCGTATAAATTTCGTCAAAATTCGCAGCTTTCACAGCACGAATGACGCGTTCGAGCATTGGTAAATGTGCGACTTCATGAAGGACCTTATATTGGTTAGACTTCATGCGTGTCCCTTTCCCAGCGGCGAGAATTACTGCATAACGTTTACTCATTCGTTTCCTCCTCATGTGCTGCTTGACGTTCAGCACGGAAGCGGTGATAGTTTTCTTCGAAATGTTCGAAGGTATATCCACCCGCTGCGCGCGTTTGGCTATCTACCGCTGCTTCTAATGTATCTACCTTTTCGCTCATGGAACCCGTGAATTGAACGGTAACGAGTTCCGGACGGTTATTGATGCGAATCCCACCGTTCGGCTGACCGATCCCGCGTGAAATCACCATTGTCTTCGTCACATCTTCAGGTAAGGCATAAACACCTGACGTGTAAGCAGGCTGGTAGCCTTGACCATCTGCGTACAATGCGCCGAAGTATGGCAAGCGCACGTAACCACCGAAAGCATGTCCCGTTAAAACAACGTCTGGTGAGAGTGATGGTACATCGTGGTAGTGAAGAAACGCTTCTGGACGATGCGCCAACAAGAGTTTCGGTTGATGTTTCTGTTCTTCTGTCAAATTGATGAAACGTAACGGACGATTCTTGATCAAACGACGGTCGCGTTTTTCGTAAATCCCCATCACAGTTAATGGCGTCCCATGGAAATCAAACGTTTCCGCTGCATCATTCAAGAAATGAACGCCCGCATCGCTCATAATCTGTTCACCGCGGCGTGCGAATGGACTCTTAATTTCGTTACTACCGTACACTGCAAAAGTCGGTGCGATTGCAACTAATCGCTTCACAAACGCTTCCAACACTTCTTCATCATAAGTGTCATCTTTTGCGATCATGTTACCCGTCAATGCGATAATATCTGGCGCTTCATTGGTTGTTCCTTCAATGATTTTATCTAATGAGACGCGTTGATGCGGTAGGTTCAAATCGGACAGTTGTACGACCTTGAGCCCTTCTAATCCGTTATCAAAGCTTGGACTTTCAACCCAGTAGTTCGTTGTTCCTAAAGTATGGTTTTGGTAGTAGTAATAACCGCCCACCACTGCTGTTGCTCCAGCAAGTTTGAGTAGACGTTTTACAATTGGAGTTGTGTTTCCCATGTTGTCCCTCCTAAATGGTTAATCACTGTCATTCTATCATAATTCTTTCTGTCTCTCACTCGATCCGTTCAATTGAATGAGGCAAACGTGCGTTCTGTTTTAATTCTTGCTACAATGAATGGATACCAGAACGTTTAAATAGGAAGGAGACGCTCATTTTGGCCAATCAACTCATCGAAAACAAGCTTAAGATCTTACCCAATCGTCCCGGCTGTTACATCATGAAGGACGACCATGATCGCATTATTTATATCGGAAAGGCCAAAAACCTCAAGAACCGCGTGCGTTCCTACTTCAAGAGTTCGCATACGGGGAAAACGGCTCAGTTAGTCGCTGAAATTGCTGATTTCGAATTTATAGTGACGAATTCGAATAAAGAGTGTTTACTCTTAGAGATCAATCTCATCCGTAAGTACAAGCCGCACTACAATATTCAATTGAAGTACGGCACGATGTATCCGTACCTCAAAATCACCAAAGAACGTGACCCGCAGCTCGTCATCACGTCTGAAATCAAAAACGATGGCGGAAAATATTTCGGTCCCTATCCCGATGTATATGCGGCATCGATGACACGCGATCTCCTACAAAAAACCTATCCACTGCGCAAATGCAGTAAAAATGAAAAGCGTGCCTGCTTCTACTATCATCTCGGTCAATGTATCGGCTGCTGTGACCATCCCATCTCTGAAGCAGAATACGAGGCACAGATCCAAAATATCACCCGCTTCTTAAACGGTGATGTGAAAACGATCAAAGCGGATCTCCACGATAAAATGCAGCGCGCCTCAGAAGAGATGGCGTATGAACGCGCCGCTCAGTACCGCGACCAGATCAAATATATCGAACAGACGGTTGAACCGCAGAGTATCATGAGTAAGCAGTACAATAACCGCGATGTTTTCGCCTTCTATATGGATCGCGAATGGATCAGTATTCAGGTATTCATGCTGCGTCAGTTCACTGTCATCAAGCGCGATTCCAGTTTGTTCGCCTGCTACGGTGACCCTATCGATGAACTCACTTCGTTCATCATGCAGTACTATCAGGAGCAGAACCATACGCTACCTAAAGAAATCCTCGTGCCGGAGGGTGTCGATACGGAAGTACTGAGTGAAACCTTAGGCATCAGCGTCAAAACGCCGCAGCGCGGTGATAAGAAGAAAATGCTCGATATGGCGACGGACAACGCACAGATTGCCCACGATCAGAAATTCAAATTGTTGCGTATGAACGAAAAGAAAACACGCGGCGCTGCACAGGAACTTGCAGAAGCGCTCGAACTACCAAGTCTACATGTGATCGAAAGTTTCGACCACTCGAATATTCAGGGAACCAATCCGGTATCCGGAATGGTGGTTTACGAGGATGGGAAACCGAATAAAAAACAGTACCGCAAATACAAAATCAAAACGGTTAAAGGAGCGAACGAAGCAGAAACGACGCGCGAAGTCATTTATCGTCGTTACTCGCGGCTGCTTCGAGAAGATGCGCCGTTCCCAGATGCGATCTTCATGGATGGTGGTGCGATCGAAGTCAATGCGGCACGAGACGTCCTGGAAAACCAGCTCGGTATCGATTGGCTTCCTGTCATCGGCATGGTTAAGGACGACAAGCACCGCACGAGCTATCTCGTCGCCGGTGAGCCACTGAAACGCGTACCCCTCTCACCAGAGAGTCAGGCGTTCCATCTCGTTCAGCGTATCCAGATTGAAGTCGATCGCTGGGCGAACACGTTCCATCGCCAAGTACGCAGTAAAAATTCCTTTGTGTCACGGCTCGACCACATTAAAGGCGTTGGTGAGAAGACACGAACCAAAGTGATGCGTCACTTCAAAACCATCAAAAATATGCGCGAAGCGAGCGTCGATGACATCCGAGCGCTCGGTATTCCTGAGAAAACCGCACTTGCCATTCACCAAACCGCTTGGGAAGGACAAAAAGATAATCCGTACGCTAAAGAAACGACAGATGAAACCATTGAAACGAACTAAACAAAAAAAGGGATTCCTCAATGATGAGGGATCCCTTTTCGTTATGCTGAAAACGGCTTAGTCTTCAGCGTCTTCTTTTTCGATTTCCTTGCCGCGTTCGATCTGTTCCTTCGCCTTGTCAAAGTCTTCAGGTTTCACACGCGCATCTTTGTAGTCGCCTTTCTGTGCGTCATCCGCACTGACGATCACTTCTTCGATTTCATCCGTTTCACTGAAGTCTGTCTTCTCTGGGGTGTTATACCCATATGGATGATACGGTTTCTTTTCGTCTGCCATGATCAACACTCCTTTCTCTAGTGCTCTTCACTATTGTACCCTTTTCCATCGAAAATGTCACCTGCTGAGATCGGTTTCTTCATTTCTGCTGAGCTAATGCGGTATCCCGGATCTGGAATGCGTTCCTGCTCGGCTTTTGTGAGCTTTTCAGCATCTGTCAACTGATACCGATGTCTCGGCTGATAGCTCGGCACGTGTCCACCTGCTGTTGTCTCAGCCTCTTCCGGTGAGCTTACGCGTACAGCTTTCGGTGTAAACGTCGGGTGTTTTTCCGTGTGATAGCGTTGTGCCATGCCCGGCTTCGGTTGTGCATTAAAGGCGGGATACGTATCATTCAAGCGACGCGCGTACTGCTCCGTCTGTTCACGATACAGGAGTACTTCCACTAACTGACTGTGCCCCCAGGATAGCCATAGCCAAAGCCCCATGAGTAAACCAACGCTCCCAAATACGACCATTACGTACGGCACCTTCGTCGTATCGATCACACGAAGTATGAGACCAAGCACGAGTGTGGTCATTAATACCGGTAAATAACTGCGTAATTTCAATTTGATCAATAACCAGCGATTATCCTTCATTAAGCGCCAACTGATACCATACGCATGATGCACCGGCATCTCTGGCGCATCGCTCAACGGCAGCGTAACCCATTTGAGGCCGAAATATAGCCAGAGGAACGGCCAAGCGATAAGGAGCGTGCTCCCGAAGAAAAGAATACCCGCACCGGATAAGAAGGCGATGCGCATGATCGCATTCATCCCAGTATTCAAAATTGATAAGACCCAAGCGTACGCGTAGATACCGACGATGGCAGTGATAGCGAGCCAAACACTAAATAGAACCGTTGCTACAGCATTCTTGCTCAAACCGACGAGAAAATGACGAAATGGTCGTTTCTTCAACGTCGCCATTGCTTCGACGGGCGTGCGCTTTTTGGAAGTCATGAGTTTGAGCCAGTAGCCGTAACCCGCGAGCGTCCGCAAATGAACGAATAACACGATCATGATGAACAGGAGCCCACCCAATGTCAACAGTTGCCATAACGCAAATTGGCCGAACCAGTTGCTGAGATAGGCGGGGATCTGCGTGGTCGCGTCGAGTAGTAATGGCACCAAAGCAATACGCGGCGGCAATAATTGCCAGTACCACAAGAGAATGAGTGGCACACTGATGAATAACACCATCAGTAATATCTGGCAAATTAAAGCGAACAAAAAGTTAATCTTATTTTTCTTTAAGCGTTGACGATGTTTCTGATAAATCGTCCGCGCATCCTGTGAACTGCGATAGCGCATACCTACCTCCTACTCTTCTATCTCTCCACGTCTCGCCTGTTCTTCACGCGTCAGCTGCCACACAATCGTTGCTGTCAATGTGCGTTCCCAACCGATATCGCCGTGGCGCAGATGGTAATCGATATTCTGACGTGTCGTCCCCATCATACGCGATAATGTTGAGGCGTAACCTTTTACCATGAGATCCGGCACGTATAGTTCACTATGATCCCATGTATCATCTACTGCCTGCCAGTTGGGACTCGCCATCTGTTCAAAATCAAAAAACGGTAATTCAGTCTGTTCCTGCCAGGCATCAAGACATTGTTGCTTCATCTCTTGAATTTTGTTGAGATCGCGTTTTGGCCACGCGATTGGCTGCATGGCATACGGTAAATAAATGGGGGTGTGCACTTCATACGCAAAGCTCATCGCCTGCTGCGTGAGTGTCTGCGACAACTTCAAACGCCCCCACGTACGCAATACCGTATTTAACAAAGCATCTTCGACAACCTCACTATTGAACAGTACCAACAGCTGCTCTGCTTCTAACGCATTATCTAACGCTTCGAGCGCCGTTTCTTCAGAGATACCGATCCCAGCTGCGAGATGGAAGGGCGTCATTAATTGTTGGAAGAGACGATACGCGAGAAAAGCTGGCGCACTATGTTCAAACACATAGTGAATCTGTGCGCTGTCTGCGGTCACTTTTCCTGGTTCGACTAATCCTTTAGCGAACAAAATATTAATCAACTGTGACATCGCACGTATCACGGATTGCTGCTCACCGCCGCCACGTGCTGCTTTATGGTATTGAACAATTAAATATGTCTGCTCTGCCACGCTATTCACCACGCAATCTCTAAGGCATCGTTCTGTTCAGCTGCTTGCTGAAACAAACGCTGAATGACCATCACTTGCTGATCGCCGAGATGACGGCGTAGTCGACGTTCATGACGCACAGCAATCACAGTCGGTCGACTGAGACTCGTTAGCACGTCAAATAACGCATCGAGATTATCCCCATATGTATCACCGAGTGCGAGTGTCTCACGAAATACCTGATGAAAGGCTTCGATATCCGTAATTTGTCTACCGTCAATGATGACCTGTTGTGTTGCTGTCATCGCGTTTGCCTCCTATCCTCTAATAAAAATGCGTAAACGTGCGGTAGTGATTTTCCGTGTAGAAAATGTCGCCGTCCTTTGAATACACAAGACGTTCAGCATTACGTTCGCCACCGTTGTAATTAACGTCCGCTTCACGATAATCGTCTGGCGGTAAATTGCCTTCAAAGTTACCGAAAGGATCGCCACCAATTGATTTCTGATCGGTCACATCCCAAAGATTGCCTTCTTCTGGCACCCATCCTTCTGATTTTGCTTCGTTCTTTGTGATGTAGTTCGGCGGTAATTCATCATATTTGTGCAAGTAAGCCGCTACCTCAAATTCATCACTGTACGGCTGGTCTTCCTGTACGCTGTCATACGCGCGATCGAGCTGTCGTTGCTCCTCTTCTGTGACATCGGAGACCATTTCTGTACTATCTTCAGCCCCCGGTGTACTCGGATTAAATAAATCATCCTGCCCGAAGAAGAATACGAGCACCGCAATGATCAGAACGATCGCACCGCGTCCGAGCTGTTTCAAGCGATTCGGTTGTTTATGCTCTGGATTCATTACTCCCATCTACCTCCTTTATGTGTTTCTGTTCCATTATAGCAAACCCCGCCCGTATGCGACGGACGAAACAATAAAATTTCACGTAAACGGTTAAATTTTTGATTCAAAACGCTTGATTATTCCAAAATGCGTTGATAAACTAAGAATAAAATATTTTAGGTCGACCTAAAATAAATTTCTTAGGAAGGACTTAACACCATGAATACGAGCATTCACGTCTCCCATTTGACGACCGCCTATAAAGGCAAAGTGGCGCTGAACGATGTTTCGGTCGATATTCACAGTGGCCGCATCACAGGCATCATCGGACCAAATGGGGCAGGAAAATCAACCTTTATGAAAAGTATCTTAGATCTCATCACACACAGCGGTGAGGTCATATTTAATACGCAACCGATCAAAGCGGTACGCCCTAAAATCGGCTACGTCGAACAGCGCGCCTCTATGGCTCTCGACTTCCCGATCGATGTGATCGGTTCCGTCTTACTCGGCACTTATCCCGAGCTCGGATTAATTAAACGTCCAGGTAAAGCCGAAAAGAAGCGTGCGATGGCCGCTTTAGAGGCCGTTAACATGGCCGATTACAGCAAACGTCAGGTCAACCAACTCTCCGGCGGGCAATTACAACGCGTATTGATTGCGCGCGTGCTCGTACAGGATGCCGACTGGATTTTTCTCGATGAACCGTTCGTCGGGATCGATGCTGTCAGCGAAAAAATTATTGTTGACTTGCTAAAAGAACTGAAAGCACAAGGTAAGACGATCGTTATCGTCCACCACGATCTCAGTAAAGTCACCGCCTACTTCGATGATCTGATCATTCTCAATCACAAGCTCATCACTTTCGGAACGGTTGACGCCACATTTACAAAACAGCATATGGCTGAGGCATATGGCGAGGAATTCGTCGGACTCGCACAGTCATTCAATACCACATCAGATTAGGAGGAATTTGCGTGGATTACATCTATGCCTTTATCGACGGGCTCGCGCAGTACCAATTTCTGCGTCTCGCGCTCATTACGTCGCTCATTATCGGTATCATCGTCGGGATTATCGGACCGTTCGTGATTCTACACGGACTCTCTCTCCTCGGTGACGCCATCTCGCACGCTGTACTTCCCGGTGTTGCGCTCGCATATATTTTCAATGTCCATTACATCATCGGCGCGACGTTCTTTGGACTACTGACTGCCACTCTGATTAATTTCATTTCAGAACACAGTAAAATCAAAAACGATGCCGCCATTGGAATTGTCTTCAGTGCCTTTTTTGCGCTCGGGGTCATTCTCATCGGTTTCGCAAACAGTGCGACGAACCTCTACCACATTCTCTTCGGTAACGTCCTCGCCGTTCGTGATTCCGACGTATGGATTACCGCCATTATCGGACTCGGCGTGTTAATCTTCGTGTTGCTTTTCTACAAAGAACTCAAGATTACCTGTTTCGATCCAACAGTGGCGCGTTCCTTCGGGCTCAACGTCCGTTTCTTCGATTACGCATTAATTCTCATGTTGACACTCGTTGCAGTCGCTTCACTCTCCTCTGTCGGCACCATTCTCGTGGTAGCGATGCTCATTACACCAGCCGCCACTGCCTACCTCTGGACAAATCGACTCAGTCACATGATCTACCTCTCGATCGCTGCGAGCACCCTCGCCTCGATTGTTGGACTGTTCTTCAGCTATTCCTTCAATCTCGCTTCCGGTGCTGCGATCGTTTTGACACTCGCGATTTTCTTCTTGTTGAGTTTCCTCTTCTCGCCGAAGAAAGGACTGCTCTTCACCAAATTACAGGAACGCAAAACGCACGCCTATTAGAGAAAGGAGCGTTCAATGAAAGAAAAGCTAAAAAAACTCAGCTTGCTGTTGGTTTTGACCCTACTCATTTTAGCCGGTTGTGGTAAGCGTGAGGTTGAACCGAAAATGCCGGATAACGGTAAACTCAACGTCGTCGCTACTAATACCATCATCGCCGACATGGTCAAAAACGTCGCAGGCGATAACGTGAATATTCACTCGCTCGTCCCAGTCGGTACCGACCCCCACGAACACGAGATCGTACCGGACGATACGCGTGCTGTCGAAGAAGCTGATGTCGTTTTCTATAACGGACTCAACTTGGAAACGGGCAACGGCTGGTTCGATAAATTAATCGAAACCACCAATAAAAACATCGATGAAGAAGTTTTCGCCGTGTCAAAGACGGTCGATCCGATCTACCTAAAATCCGACGAACAAAACGGTAAGGAAGATCCACACGCTTGGCTCGCACTCCAGAACGGTATCAAATATGTCGAAACCATTCGCGATGTCCTGAAAGAGAAAGACAGCGCCAACGCGACCGCCTATGAGGAAAATGCCTCGAACTATATCGAAAAGCTCAATACGCTCGACCAGGAATACAAAGATTCATTCAATGACATTCCACAGGACAAACGCCTCCTCGTTACAAGCGAAGGTGCCTTTAAATATTTCTCTGAAGCGTATGGACTCGAAGCGACGTATGTTTGGGAGATCAATACCGAAGAACAGGGAACGCCGGAACAGATGCGCAATATCATCGACAAAGTGCGCGCCTCAAAAGTTCCCGCTCTTTTCGTCGAAACATCCGTCAATCCGCGTGCGATGGAACGCCTCAGCAAGGAAACCAATCGTCCGATCTATTCGGAAGTCTATACGGACTCAGTCGGTAGTCTTGAAGACAAAGACCCCGATATTCAAAAACAAAAGGAAGACTTCGACGTAGACACCTACTACGGCATGATTCACTGGGATCTCGCCAAGATTCACGAAGGGCTTTCGCTATAGCGCATGTTGGCAGCATTCGCAATGCATATTCACTAATCAAAAATACAAATTTCAATTAAAAGTATACAAAGCTAGTAAGTCGAACTAGCTTTTTTTTATGTAAACCTTTATAATTGAAGTTGTGAGAAATGTTTAATTTTACACAACAACTATATGAGGGGGATTTTAAATGGCTGATAACAGTTACAAAACATTGCTCTTGAAACGCGAAGACATCGAAAAGATCATGAGCATTAGAGATGTCAATGATGCCGTGTTAGACACGTTCGTTGGTTATGGTGAAGATAGCGTCAAAAACCCAACGAAAGTCACATTGGATCTCGGACAAGCTGAGGACTGGCCGAATTACGACGGCTTCGTCAATGCCATGCCTGCCTACCTAGGTAACGAAGACATTGCAGGTTTGAAATGGGTTGCTGGTATTAAAGGCGAACGTAAGGAAGCAGGGTTACCATACATCACTGCATTGATCGCCCTGCTCGAACCGCGCCTCGGTAAATTCATTGCGGTCATGGACGGCACTTTAATTACCGATCTTCGTACCGGTTCCCAAGCAGCAAATGCAATTCGCCTACTCGCAGGCGACAAGAAGGAGATCTCTCTAGGACTCTACGGTAGCGGTCGCCAAGCGGAAACGACGTTGATCACGACGAGTGACCTCTACGATATTACCGATCTCTACCTCTGGAACCACAACCAGGAAAATGCGGAAAAATTTGCTGAAAAAATGAAAGATTACGTCAAAGGTGAAATTCACGTCGTTGATGCGGATAAACCGGAAGACGCAAGTAACGAACCATTCACTGTTACCGCGACAGGTGCACCAGATGCCATCGTTAAAGGCGAATGGTTCGATAAAGGTCAAGCGATCATCTGTTTAGGTTCTGGACAAGAGGCTGATCGTGACCTAATCTTAGGTTCGGACGAAATTATCACGGACCACGCTGATCAAGCCTTGCACCGCGGTTCAATGAAATTAGTGGCAGATGAATTCTCTGAAGATGAATTCAGCGCAACGATCGGTCAACTCGCTGCCGGCAAATACACGATTGAAGATCAAGAAAACAAACGTATCTTCGTGCCGATTATCGGTACCGGTGCGGTCGATATCGCAGTTGCGAAACGTGCTTACGACAAAGCCGTTGAACAAGGTATCGGTGGCGAATTCGACTTCCAATTCTAAGCTAATTATTAATATAGAAAAAGCTGTTCGAAAATGAACAGCTTTTTTGTGTGCACAGATTTCTATGGAGAAATACAAAAAGAGCATCCGATTGTGGATGCTCTTTTCACTTATGAGATGACTTGATTTTTATTGATTATCAGCGAAATTAGTGTTTCTTGAATGAGAAAGCAGCACCGATACTAGTCATCACCAAACCTAACCCCAAACCTGCAGCTGCGAATCCTGTTTGTGGCAATGTTGCAGTTGCACCTTCAGCTGGTGTAGCAGCTTCTTTAGCAGCTTCGTGAGCTTCAGCTTTTTCGTCATCAGCAACAACAGCGCCTGCTACTTCTTTTTCTGGAGAAACAACGTGACCTTCTTCATCCAATTCAGCTTCTGGAGCGTCGAGGTCTACCCATTCTTCAGTGTATTTCACGTCGTCATCTTCACGGTCGATCCATTGTTCAACAACTTCAGCTTTTTCGCCGAATTCTGGTGCGATTTCTTCTGCCCATTCAGTCTTAACTTCTGCTTCTTCTGCGTGTACTGGCGCTTGAGCAGCAATAAAACTTATCAATGCAACAACAGCACTCATACCTAACAATTTCTTCATAACAACCAATTCTTTTCCACAAAAATCACCAATGATAAACATACGGTGACTTCAGTTACTAAAACATTCTCATTGCTTAGAAAAGAACGTGACATCGTGCTTTCCTAAGCAAATCTCTATAATTCCATTATATTAAGAAAAATAAAATTACAACCCTATCGTTGTATTAAATTACTGTTATAAAGCGGTTTTCAGCTTATAACTTTTAACACATGGATATACAAGTCGTCACAATATATTAATATACGAATGCTATTTTATATTGATGTGACATAATCGACACCATAAATCACTAAAACACCAAAGCAGACACTAAGCAACACATATAAGAGCGCCATGCCTGGATGGCCATTCTGCATGAGATCGGATGTTTCGAGCGCGAAACTCGAGAATGTCGTAAAACCACCACAGATACCGACCTTGAGAAAGAGTCCGAGTGTTTGATTGATCAGGACATTTTTCATCATTAATACCGCAATCAATCCGATGAGTGCGGAGCCGATAATATTGATCATGAACGTTTTGATGGGGAATAGAATGGGTTCACTTAGCGGAATCTGTCCGATGAGGTAGCGTAAAACGGAACCGATAAATCCTCCCAAACCGACTGCGATAATATCAATCATTCTGTTTCCCTCTTTCGTATATGATGTAACGTCATTGTCAGTCAGAGTCATCATGAAAGTCAATAGTTGCCCATCATAAAAACCACTCAACACAATATTGAGTGGCTAGGTCTTACTACTTGAGTGCTGAAAAATTAATAGGTGCTGTAACGGCGTTCTGTGCTTTATTTTCGATATAGTGGATGAGCTGTTCTTTCGTTGCTTTGCCATCCGCAAATAATTTTTTAACGGTATCGTCTGAGAAAAAATTAACCTTCTTATTGACTGGGTGCGACTGCTCCACCAATGCCTCACAGACATAGATCATCTCACCATTCACCTCTGGATTGGATATCACCTCTTCAGATAGCGCCAGGCACGTCACTGTGATCAAATTACCTTTCACACGAAAGCTCTCTAAGTCATCTGCCCCATAACTTTCGACAATCCATGGAATACATTGATTTAATCTTTGAGATCTCTGAAAACAGGAATACCTGTCCAAATAACGAACAGCACTGCCACGATCATAATCACAATTTTAATTGGAAGTGATAAGTTGACCATCACCTCGCGCAGCGGTGCCATGAAATCCTCATTAATGAATGTGCGAATAATGAATGCGCGAATGAAACTGTCGATGAAGAAAAACGTACCGACAATCCAGAATAATGTTTTGCGGATGGTGTCTAGTTCATATCATCACTACTCCGTGTTAGTCATTTCTCGCCAAACTTGATTAAAGGTTTTATCGTCAAATACGTGAGAATAAAATGCTTGAGATATACTACCAAATTCCTGTTCCTGACCAATAAATCCCAACATCACTCTATCATAGATACTAATAATGGCATCTTTATTATTATAATTAAATTCAAAGCCACTTTTAAAACGATACCAATCATGAGCCGAGAATAGAGTATGACCACTAATCACTCTATAAGCATCTTCTAATACCCCATCCAAAAATTCTGAATCATCACCGATCACAATATTTTTTGTTTCTGGATATAGCACAGAAAACATCGCAAGATTATAGGAAAGCTCCTCTAGTGCGACAGTACTTGCTTCAATCTTCACTGACTATGGTAATACTGCTTGAAGCTCTGTTTTCCACAATAGTGCACGCTGACCGAAAATATTGATATAGTGATACCCGTTCTTAGAAATATTCTTCACTTGTTCTCTAATAACATCTATATCCTGAAAATGATGTGTGATAAGAAAACATTGATCGCCCAAATATGGATAGCATGTCATTTGTTCATCATATCTAGCATAGGTATTTTCCCATATCTCACCATTAGAATAGTAAAAGTTCATCGAGGACCATCACCTTTCATGCATATAAATTTTGATCGCGATACGCCACCAGTTGCCGTACTGTTCGATCTTTGTGACTTTGCCGAAGAGTTCCTTACCTGCGTCCATTAATCGCGCAAAAACAATATTATCCTGTTGCGGGATATAACCGATTTTCTGTTCGTTCATGGTTTCAATACGAATTGCCTGCGGATCGTGTTCATTTTGTGGTTCACGATAGAAGATCAGTTTGTCATCGCTCTGAAGTGTCTGCACAATCTGATCGATAGACTCGATATGCGTCGTCCCGGCGATATGCGTGTCGAACAAAAAAATATCGTGCGCAAATGGCGTTGGGATTTCCAGTCCCATCTCCTTACTATGCAGGTACGGCAGTAAATGCTCTTGGTCCGTAGTGATTAAATCGCTCATTTGACTCGCCTCATTAACTGTTCTATCGCTTCTTCCTGCGTGCGGATCGCTTGTTTATAAGCGTCGATATCCCGCTCGAGTACCGCTTTTTTCTCATTTTTTGCGGTTTGGGTGATCAGATACTTTCTCAAAACATAGGGCACATTCGATTTAATGCGTTTGATTTCAAATTTGACATTCTTGATGGTTTTGGTCAACGTTTCGATTCTTTGTTTGAGATAGTCGAGGGTTGTTGACGCTTCCAAATCATCAGAGAGATCGTCCATCATTTGATAAATCGTCCAGATCGTATCGAGATCGCCCATTTTATAGGCTTCGGTCGCCAGTTTGAATAAGCGAATTTCTCGCTCTGTCACGTTCGGATGAAGATCGGGATGCAGGCGCTTTACAATCGCGCGATACAGTTTCTTGATCTGCTGACTATCCGCTTCAGATAGGGATTCCAATTCCGCACGCTCTAGCGCTTCCTCAATCTCTTCGAATTTTTCGTTAAGCTGTTGTTGGTATTCAGCGAACTCTAAGTCTAACTGCGAATCAATGCTGTCCAAATCAATCGCTTCCTGACGGTTAATTTTGATCTGGAGCAGTTCCTTTTTCCGGCGTAAGCGATAGAACTGGAGATAACAGCGCTACAGTTCATACTCCAAATAGCCGAACACCAACATATACTGCGTCTGGATATTCTCGCAGACCACGAGTTTGAGATGATCGCGTTCGTAGAATAAGTCCGACAACTCCTGATTCAGGCGCTCGAGTTCTTCTGATAGTTCTCTAATAATTGCTAATTGGATAACCTCGCCCATTATCTCACCTCCGATTCCGAACGACTATTCACGTACTAAACTTGCGGCGCCGAGAATACCGGCATCATTACCAAGTGTTGCGAGCGCGAGTGAGGTGCTGTCTTTGACAGAGGAGAAAGCGTATTGCTGGAATTTTTCGTTGACTTTTTCGAGTAAAAATTCACCTGCTGCGGACACACCACCGCCGATAACGATCTTGTTAGGGTTGAGGGCGTTCCCAAGCTGACCACACGCTAATCCTAAGTAATTCGCGAACTGATCAACAACTTCACGTCCTAAAGCATCGTCTGCTTTAGCGGCATCGAAGACTTTTTTGGCTGAAATCGTGTCATCTGCGATCATGGCGTTGAGTGGCGAGTCATAGCCATTTTGCTTCGCTTCGACTTTAGCGAGACGTACGATCCCTGTTGCGCTGGCTACCGTTTCCAAGCAACCGCGGTTGCCGCAGGTACATGCGAAGCCGTTCGTATCAACCACCATATGGCCAATTTCGCCAGCACTTCCTGCAGCACCGTGAATCAATTCGCCACCAAGCACGATCCCACCGCCGACACCGGTACCGAGCGTGACAAAAATGACGTCGGGTTCGTTATTCCCGGCACCTTTCCACTGTTCGCCGAGTGCTGCGACGTTCGCATCATTATCAATCACAAATGGCACATCAAATGTCTCTTGGAACTTGCTTTTGACTTCTTGGGTTTCGGCCCAACCTAGATTGTATGCGCCTTTGACGGTCCCTTTTTCTGGGTCGATCTGTCCCGGACTTCCCATACCAATTCCTTGAATATCCGATTCAGTCATCTCGTGAGCGGATAAGTATGACTTCACACTATCAATAATATCTGGAACGATGTGTGATCCCGCATCTTCAATGTTGGTTGGGACTGACCACTGATCTTCAATCGCCCCGTTCAATGATATGAGCGCCATCTTCACGGATGTGCCGCCTAAATCGATACCGATAATTTTCTGTGTCATGTTATCTCTCCTCTGTCTGTTCAATAATTGTCCAACGCCCGTCTTTAGAGCTTCCTTCATAGTTAATGATGCCTTTATCTGTTAATAGCTTCAAATCCCTTTTGATTGTTCTTTCCGTAAGTGAAAAGATTCTCGCCAAATCTAATGATGTGATTTTAGGATTTTCCTTGATGATTCTTATTATCTGTTGTCTTCTAGCATCTGATTTTAATTTTTGAGTGTCATTTTTACAATCCCTCATTCACACGCATTCATTATACTATGCACACGCTACTTCCGTCACATGCATTTAGGCATACAAAAACCCAGACCGCTTGATCTGGGTTGTCAGTGTAATTCGTGATTAGAATTTCATTAAGTCGTTGAATGATTCGATCATGGTTGGATGTGTGAAGATCGCATCACGAATGTAGGTGTATGAAATCTTGTTATCCATTGCCATCTTGATGTAGTTGATTAATTCTTCGGCATTTTTACCGTAAAGTGTAGCGCCAAGGATTAACTCGCTGTCTTTGTCGATCACAACTTTAAAGAGACCACGCGGATCATTGTTAATCTTGTGACGCGGAATCTGGTTAACTGGCAAGATGTTTTCAGCGACATTATAGCCTTTTTCTTCGGCTTCTTTCGTGGTTAAACCGATACGAGAAAGTACAGGTGTGATGAAGACAGAATACGGAATTGCACCACGGTTTTCCTGCGTACGGCTACCATCGCCAAAGACCTGACTTTTGATGATACGGAAATCATCGAGTGATTTGTAAGTGAACTGCATACCGCCGACAACGTCACCAGCAGCGTACACACCATCGACAGCCGTTTGAAGTTTTTCATCCACAACGACTTCGCCGCGTTCGCCGACTTGAATATCGGTGTTTTCGAGACCTAGGTTTTCAGTGTTTGGATGACGACCCGCTGCGACTAAAATCGCTTCCGCATCGAAGTCACCTTTTGAGGTATGTAAAGTCGCAAAGTCATCAGAATCTGTGATCTTTTCAGTATCTACACCTGTCACAATCGTGATGTCTTTGTCTACCATATCCTTCAATACAGCGTCAACCACATCTGGATCTTCGCGCTTCATCACTTGTTCAGAACGTTCGAGCACCGTTACCGCCGTACCGAAGCTTGCCATCATCGATGCGAATTCGATGGCGATATACCCACCACCGACAATCACTAGACGTTTTGGTTGCGTCTTCAATTCCATGAGCGATGTAGAATCATAAACGAAGGAACTCTCAATGCCATCGATCGGCAATTCATTTGCGGAAGCACCGGTATTGATAAGGATAACGTCCCCCGTCACCGTTTCAGTGCCACCATCCACTAAGTCGATTGCCACTTCCTTGTTTGAGGTAAATGTCGCGGTACCATCGATTACATCGATGTTTTCTTCATCAGCGAGGTTGAGGTAGTTTTTCTTGTTTAATGCCGCAACGACATCAAATTTGCGTTGCATCGCGTCACTGTAACTTAATCCCTCATTTCCGGCTTCAACGAGTACCTTGGTTGGGATACAGGCGATGTTGATACATGTTCCGCCGTACATCTTGTTTGAGGCTTCGATCATCGCCACTTTCTTTCCTTGCTGCCCAGAAAATTTAGCGAATGTCTTACCTGCTTTTCCGAATCCAATAACGACAATATCATACTGTTTCATGTGCCTGCTCCTTTGCTTCAATATCAACTAGTACGTCCGCGATCGTGCGCGTGGCGTAAAATTGTTTCAAAATCTGATGTTCCACGTCATTCATATCCACGAGATAATCACCGATATTTCTGGCAATCATGCAGTGACTATCCGGTTCACCCGTAATCACGCGGTTGTCGAGCGGTGTCTGTCTAAATAACTCAAACAGCTCAGACAACGGCAAGGCGTCCACCCCAGGCATCGCCGAGTAACCACCGGATTTCCCTTTCTTCGAATGCACGTAGCCTTCCGCCACTAATTCACGCATCACATTGCGCAATTGAACGGGATTCACGCAGATCAAATCTGCCAATTCTTCGGATGTGAATTTCTCATCCGCATGCTTCACCAAAAATGTCAGCGCGTGGATCGCAATATTAAAACATAAATTCATCCAATCACCATTTTATTGTAACTTTTATAATTACATTATATCCCTTTAAAATCACTTGTCAACAAAAAAACACCATGCGAAATGGCGCTTGTGTGGATTTACGTCGTTTCTTTGGTAGTACTACCATTAAACACCCTCAAAAATTCTGTGTTGATATAGTTTCTTCATCACTTAGGAAACCCCAAATACACTGCAAAAAGAACCAATACTATTCCGAGCACAAGCGCCAGTTTATACCAAGCGTCAGTCTTTCTGTGCATCACGCCAAAAGCAATTAGACAGATACCGATCAGCAACGATATAACCATTGCATAGAATCCCATGTGATTGTCTCCTTTCAAGATGCATAACCATGTTAAACGCTATAATATGTGCATAAGCCTAAAATGATCAGCGATAACCAGATTGCAAGGACCATAAACAAAACAGAAAAAATAATTTTTTACTCTTAGCATTCATACGACTCACCCCAGTCTGATGTGGTTGATGAAGCAATCAGTACTATAGAAAACTCCTATTTGTGCCTACTTTACCTCTTATTTTTCAGAAATCAATACGATAATATTTAACTTTGTATTAAGAATGAAAACGCTTATACAAACTATAAGTATTTTGACACAGCACTACCATTTCCTTAAATCACATAGAGAGTATAATAGTACTAACATAAAAAATAACTAATGGAGGTTATCGCTATGAATCAAGAAATGGATATCAACAAAGGCGTGAAACAGTACCAGCAAACACCTAACGCAAAACTCATCGACGTGAGAGGTGCGGATGAGTTCGCTGAGGGACATATCGATGAAGCCATCAATATTCCACTGGATCAGATCGATCGCATCACAGAAGAAGTGAGCGATAAGGAAACGCCGCTTTTCGTCTACTGCCGCAGTGGGAGACGCTCAGCCATGGCTGTAGAACAACTGAAAGACTTCGGCTACACTAACGCACAGAATATCGGTGGAATTTTGGATTATAATCCGGAAGAAAAGTAATTCGTTGACTGTTCATCTTTGTATGCTACTATCAATTTAACAGAATCTCTCCACGCTTAATGTAGTTTCCTACATGCGGACCACGGAGAGGGCTTTTTTATCAATTCATAAATAAATTCGACTGATGAGAAATATATTTTTTCATCAGTTTTTTTTGTACTCAAAGTGGTATAAAACCAAAAAAGAGGAAATGGCGCTTGACATCTCCTCTTCAAAAATATATCTATTTTATGAATGTATAAGTTATTATTAGCTATTCTAATATCGTTTGCCAATTATCGGCGTGGTAGGCTTCGAAGCATAGACTTATTTGTTCTTTATTATTCTTTTCTGTTGCCAATTCAGGTAATTCATCTTCCGCAAAATATTGAAAACCAGTTGTTTCAATATTTGGTTCAAACTGTCCGCCGATTACTGAACATTGCGCAAAAACTTTGCACACACCGTAAGCATAAACAGGCAAATTATGTTTCGTTCTATCTTGAACAGCGATCACTTGTTCAACTTTGACATCTAAACCGGATTCTTCTTTGACTTCTTTGATGACGTTCTCGCCAACAGAGACATTCACATCAACCCAGCCACCCGGCAATGACCATTTGCCATTATTTTCTTGAACAAGCAAGATTTTGTCGTTTTCAAAAATGGCTGCGCGAGTGTCAATTTTCGGCGTTTGATATCCCGTTTCATTGCAAAACAGATCTTTTACCTTTTCTGTTGAGATATCCGATTTGTACGCAATCATTTCTCCAGAAATTTCTCTAATTCTCTCGTAACGCTCCTTGTCATACACATCTTTGCCATATGTTAGGCCGGCTTGCGCTAAACTCTGCAATTCGATCGCCCACTCTAACCAGCGTTCGTTATTATCCATAGTATCACCTCGTCAGATTCAATATTATCTCGTCAACACCGTCACACTCTCTACATGATTCGTCTGCGGGAACATGTCTATTGGCTGCACACTCTCGATCTGGTACCCACCGTCGACGAATTGGCGGAGGTCACGGGCTAAGGTGCTCGGGTTACAGCTGACATAGATAAGTTTGTCCGGTTTTACGTCAAGGACGCTATCGATAAACGGCTGAGCGAGTCCTTTGCGCGGTGGATCAACCACGACAACATCCGGATCAATCCCTTCATCTACCCAGCGCGGCATGCAGTCTTCGGCGCGGTCAGCGGTGAAGGTGACGTTTTCGATCTGATTCAACGTCGCATTTTCCTTGGCCATGTCGATCGCCTGTTCGACGATTTCAACGCCATATACGTGTTTGGCATGTTTGGCGAGTGCGAGCGTGATCGTGCCGATCCCACAGTAAGCATCGATGACGGTTTCGTTGCCGGTGAGGCCGACGTTTTTGAGCACCTGATCGTACAGCACTTCCGTCTGGGCGCTGTTTACCTGATAGAAGGATTGCGGCGAGATGCGGAAAGTCAGTCCGCAGAGTTTGTCGGTGTAGTATGGGTTGCCGAACAGGATGCGTTCATTACGACCGAGAATGACGTTCGTTCGCTTAGTATTCTGATTCAAGACGAGTGACGTTAGCTGTGGCAGTGCGGTTTTGAGATCCTTGATAATTTCCGCTTCATGCGGTAATTGCTTCGCATTTACCACCAAAATCACCATCTGTTCCTCAGTATGGTAACCTTCTCTAACGATTACGTGGCGAATCAGGCCGCGATGCGTGCGTTCATCGTAGGCGGAGATCTCATATTTGTTCAGGACGGCAATGACTTTCTGAAGCGTATCGTCAATGGTTTTGGATTGAATGCGGTAGTCGGTTAATGGGATGATGTCGTGCGAACGGCGACGGTAGAATCCAGTATAGAGTTCGCCCGTCTTCCCGCCGATTGGCACCTGCGCTTTATTGCGATACTGCCACGGTTCAGCCATCCCGAGTGTCGGTTTCACGTCGACCAGTTCATCGAGGTGTTCGCGATGTAAGTTGTGGACGACTTGTTGGCGTTTGAAGTCGAGCTGTGCGTCATAACTCAAATGGACGAGCGGCAGTGTCCCCGTTTTGAGCAGTGCTTCATCATCGAAAGTGACACGCTCCGGTGCATCGTTCAAACGTTCAATTACCTTCGCATAGGCGTAACGGATCTGCGCTTTGGTGATGTGGATAAGACATTTTTCTCCCGGTAAGGCATCTGTCACGAAGATCGGATAGTTATCGACTTTAGTGACACCGAGTCCCTCATAGGATAGGTCGATAATCTCGACGGTCAGTTCATCATTTTTTCGTATTGGGGCAGTTGCTTTGGCCACGCTGATTCCTCCTCTGTTCGTTTCTCTATTCTAGCACAGCCGGATGTTTTACCAAGTCGATTGTTTAAGATAGCGTTAAATCCTGCTGATTTCTGCGTGATTACTTTTCTTTACGGATTTTTACTGTTAATATAGCCTAAGTTAACTTGAAAGCGATATACCAGAAAGGACGATCAACAAATGAACAAAGCCACAACAATCGGTTTGACTGTGTTGGTGGGCACGCTGCTCGCCGCATGTGATGATGATAGACCGAATCCTGGCACTGAACGCCCAGTCGATAATCAAACGGCGCAGACACAGAACACTAATGCAGAAAACCAGGATAGCAATATGGGAATCGAAGTTACGCTCGAGGAAGCCTTCGAAACCTTTTCTGAGACGTATGCGGACGTTGCATTAACCGGCGTGTCATTGAAGAACGATAACCGCGGACCGTACTACACACTGCATGGTGTCGATAAAGACAACGAGTATCAAGTTGCTATCGATGCGACGAATGGTAATGTCATTAACGAATGGCAGGACGAATTCAAAAACAGTAAAGCCCAACGCTGGGCGACGCGTCGCAATCCGATTGATCTCGCCGATATCATTGAAATCGATCAGGCCATTCAAATCGCGCGCGATGAGACGGGCGAGGAATTGATCCATGAAGTGGAACTCAAGGAAGACGATCGCAAACTCATCTACGACATTGAATACCAAGAAATGAATGACCGTGATGTCGAAGTCGAACTCGACGCGACGAACGGTAAAGTGTTAGATATTGATTACTAATTATCAACCACATAAAAAAGCGCTGGAATACTTGTTCCAGCGCTTTTGTTATGCATTTATGCTTAAGCATTTTCCAAAGCTTCAACCAATAATTGGTCGACAATCTTCGGATCGGCTTTACCTTTTGTGGCTTTCATGATCTGACCAACCAAGGCACCTTTCGCTTTCTTCTTACCTTTCTTGTAGTCGGCAATGGATTGCGGGTTGTTAGCCATCGCTTCTTCGATCAATGGTTTCAAAGTTGCTTCGTCAGAGATCTGAGCGAGACCTTGTTCTTCAACGAAAGCTTTAGCACTGCCGCCTTCTTCTGCCAAGTGTTTGAAAACTTTCTTCGCAATCTTAGAAGAAATCACGCCGTCTGCGATCAACTTGATCATTTCAGTCAAATTTTCTGGCGTCAAGCCGATTTCATCGAAGGTAGTGTCCTTATCGTTCAAGTAGGCGGACACTTCCCCCATCAACCAGTTCGCAGCAGATTTGGCGTCAGCACCGGCTTTGACGGTTTCGTCGAAGAAGTTGGACATTTCGACGGTCTGCGTCAAGATACCAGCGTCGTATACAGGTAAGCCATACTGTTCAACGTAGCGTTCGCGACGTTTTTCTGGCATTTCTGGGATGTCTGCTTGAATTTCTTTCAACCATTCATCGCTCACTTCAAAGTCAGGAATGTCTGGTTCTGGGAAGTAACGGTAGTCAGATTCTCCTTCTTTGACACGCATCAAGATGGTTTTCTTGTGTGCGTCGTCCCAACGCAAGGTTGATTGCACGACCTTGTCGCCTTTGTTTAGAATGCGTGCTTGACGTTGTTCTTCGTAAGCGAGACCGCGACGAACATTGTTGAAGGAGTTCAAGTTCTTGATTTCAGTCTTGGTACCGAATTCTTCCTGACCGTATGGACGGATGGAAATGTTGGCGTCACAACGCATGGAACCTTCTTCCATCTTCACGTCAGAGATACCACTGTATAAGATCACTTCGCGCAAACGTTCGAGGTAGGCGTAAGCTTCTTCTGGTGAACGCATGTCTGGTTTAGACACGATTTCAACCAATGGCGTACCCTGACGGTTCAAGTCAACAGAAGTTCCCGTGCTATCGTGAACGTTTTTACCAGCGTCTTCTTCCAAGTGGATACGTTCGATACCGATCTTGCGTTTTTCGCCGTCAACTTCGATTTCGAGGTAGCCGTTCTCACCTAATGGGTGGTCGAGCTGGGAAATCTGGTAGGCTTTCGGGTTATCTGGGTAGAAGTAGTTTTTGCGGTCGAAGCGTTGTACTGGGTTGATTGCACAGTTCAAAACGGTTGCGGCTTTCAAACCGTATTCGATCGCACCTTTGTTAACGACTGGTAAAACCCCTGGGTAACCCCAGTCGATCACGTTCGTGTTGGTATTTGGATCTGCACCGAAACTGGTCGGTGACGGTGAAAAGACTTTACTCTTTGTTTTTAATTCAACGTGGACTTCAAGTCCGATGACTGTTTCGTAATTCACGTGCGCTTCCTCCTTATTCCGGGTGTTTGGTGTGGAAATCGGTTGCTTGTTCGAAGGCGTAAGCGGCACGATAGAGCGTGTCCTCTTCGAAGTGGTTACCGATCAATTGTAAACCGATTGGCATACCGTTGCTGTCGAATCCACCAGGTACGGAAATACTTGGTAGACCGGCCAAGTTCACGGGAGCCGTCAACAAGTCGGACATGTACATAGCTACTGGGTCGTCTGTACGTTCACCAATCTTGAATGCAGTTGTTGGTGATACTGGACCCGCGATAATGTCGTAGTTTTCAAAGATTTCCGCGAATTCCTGTGCGATTAACTGACGAACTTTACCTGCTTTGTTGAAGTAGGCGTCGTAGTAACCGGAAGAAAGTGAGAAGGTTCCGAGCATGATACGACGTTTCACTTCGTCACCGAAACCTTCAGAACGTGAACGAACGAAGAGATCTTCGAGGTCTTTCACATCATCCGCACGGTAACCGTAACGAATACCGTCGAAACGTTGTAAGTTCGAGGATGCTTCGGATGATGCCACGATGTAGTAGACCGGAATACCATAGTGCATGTGTTCCAAGTCAACTTCTTCAGCAGTGGCACCGAGAGATTCTAAGATTTCGATGTCTTTCTTGATCTGTGCGGTGACTTCTTCATCTGTTCCTTCTTTGAAGAATTGGCGCGGTACGGCAATCTTCATTCCTTCGATACCGTCACGGAGATGTTCGAGGTAGTTTGGTACGTCAACATCACCCGTTGTAGAATCGCGTGGGTCTAAACCAGAGATTGCTTCCATCATGATGGCGTTATCTTCGACCGTACGTGTCATCGGTCCGATCTGATCCAATGAGCTGGCGAAAGCGATCAAGCCGTTACGTGAGACACGACCGTAAGTTGGTTTCATACCGACAATACCGTTGAAGGATGCAGGCTGACGGATGGAACCACCTGTATCAGAACCTAAGGCACCGACAATTTCACCACTCGCAACAGCTGCTGCAGAACCACCGGAAGAACCACCCGGTACACGAGTGTGATCCCAGGCGTTTTTCACTGGCCCGAAGTAACTCGTTTCGCTGGAACCACCCATGGCAAATTCGTCCATGTTCAATTTACCGATTGTGATAGCACCGGCTGCGTTCAATTTTTCCATAACGGTCGCGTCATAAATTGGAATGAAGTTTTCCAAAATACGAGAAGCCGCTGTAGTCTTCAAGTCTTTAGTGACGATGTTGTCTTTGATACCGAGCGGAATGCCCTGCAATGGGCGGTCGGTACTGTAGCCTTTTTCATCGCTTGCTTTGGCTTGTGCGAGTGCGTCTTCCTTATTCAAGGTGATAAAGGCGTTCAATTCACCGTCAAGCTGTTCGATACGTTCGAATGCTTCTTCAACGAGCTGAACGGACGTTTTTTCACCGTTTACGAGTGCTTGGTTTAAGCTAAGAATGGTTTCATCATATCGACTCATTAGGCATTTCCCTCACTCTCATCAAATGTTGCTGGTACGTGGATGAAGCCGTCTTTTTCGGTAGGGACGTTCTTCATCAATTCATCGCGTGACATACCTTCTTCAGGTTCATCTTCGCGCATGACGTTTTTCAATTGGATACCGGAACGTAGGATATCTACTCCTTCAGTATCCACTTCGTTTAATTGTTCAACCATTGCCAAGATGTTGTCAAGTGTTCCAGCATTCTCAGCAACTTCTTCCTCACTGAACTCTAACTTTGCCAGTGCGGCAATTTTTTTATACATTTCTGCATCAATCGTTGTGCTCATATGATCCTCCTTCAAAGTCTTATTGTACGGTTGGCTGAATAACAAAGTTCGCCGTTTTTGCTTCACGAATGGCTTGTCCGGTGATGCCACTCGGACCTTTTGCGGTAATCGTGATGCGAATCCCCTGGTTAAAGGTATTATTCGCCACATCCCCCGCATGTTTCAAAAGCGCAATCGTTTCGCTATACCCGTTCACCGGGGTTGTAATCTTAATATCCAAACCATCCAGGCGACCATCCTCATATCTGCCAATACCGGCGAGCCCGGATAATTCAGGGAAGAAGTCCTCGATCTCGTTGCGATAGCGCTCGAATAAGGTGGTATCTTCCTTATTCGGTGCTTCCTCGACGCCGTAAGCGACGTTCATCACGTTAGTGTCTGTCCAATCGCCGAACGAGGTACTATCTTCACTAACGACGGTACTGGAGAGCATTTCGCCACCACTGATATCATCAGCGGGCGCATTGTGAAAAATAAAGAATTGAATCGGTACGTCAACGTACTTATCGCTACTGCGCAAACGATTCAAGACTTCCTGTGCGATCGCCTTCCCCTGTTCTAGAGCCGTATCCTGATCGATCGCTACAGCCTCTTGATCATCGTTCGGTTGATCGGCGTTATTGATCGCGATACCTAACGTTAACCCACCGAGTGTTTGATTTTCATCACCAGTTGCGTGATACAAATCAAAGCCCAGAATCGTATTGAGATAGCGTGGCACGTTTATGTCCTCAGGATTCAATCCTGAAGGGTGATCCTCCGACTTCCGCGATAACCACTCCGCTAGCGTCTCTTCATTGATCGACTGGCCTTCTTGAATCATGTACTGGTCAGTTGGAAATGTCTCTTGCATCCCTTGATACACCTGCATTTCCATATTCATACGATTCGCTTCTGATGTTTCACCAGCCGTCAAGCCGCGCGCCGTATTGACGACATAGCGATCATCTTTGATAAACGGTTGATAATAGGAAACACCGATTTGGTTTCCTTCAGCTTCTTCTACCTCTGTCTGCGCGGTCTGATCCGTCTCAGCCGGTGCAACATCATCCGTATTGGGAACGGTTTGACACCCTACTAAAAACAGGGCGAGCGCTACGAGCGCACCCGATCGTTTCAGATGCTTGATTTCCACACGTTTTCCTCCTCTCCGTCACTTAGCTAGTATACCATGAATCACGCCAAGCGTTCGTCTAGATCGTTTTCATTAAAAATTGTAATACCGAGCGCTTCCGCCTTAGTGAGTTTACTGCCGGCATCTTCACCAGCCACGAGAATATCTGTATTCTTCGATACAGAACCGGTCACTTTACCGCCGAGCGCTTCGATGGCTTCTTTGGCTTCAGGACGCGTGTATTTTTCTAATTTCCCAGTCAATACGACGGTCTTTCCCTGCCAGAAACTGTCTGAGACGACGGGTGTTTTCGCACCGGTATAAGACATATTGAGTCCGGCTGTTTTGAGTCGCTCAATCAAGGCGATCACTTCTTCATTCGCAAAATGAGTAGCGATCGCATCCGCCATCACTTCGCCAACACCATCAATCGACGCAACTTCTTCGGATGTTGCCGCAATCAACGCATCGAGCGTTTCAAAATGTTTGGCGAGATCTTTCGCAACCTTACTGCCGACGTGACGGATACCGAGCCCAAAGAGTAAGTGTTCGAGCGAATTATCTTTACTGTCCGCGATTGCCTGAAGCATGTTTTCAGCGGAACGTTCACCGACACGATCGAGCGCGATGAGTTGTTCTTTTGTGAGCTGATAAAGGTCACTCGGATCACGCACGAGGTCATTGTCAAAGAGCTGTGCAAGGACTTTGGGACCAACGCCTGAAATATCCATTGCGGCACGAGAGACAAAGTGATTGAGACGTTCCTTCGCCTGTGCCGGACACGCTGGATTGATACAGCGGAGGGCGACTTCATCTTCGAGATGGACGAGTTCGCTCTCGCATTCCGGACAGGTACGCAGCGGTTCATACGGCTGGCTGTCATCTGGACGTTTCTCGTTAATGACGCGATCAACTTCCGGAATAATGTCGCCCGCTTTGTAGAGTGTGATCGTATCCCCGAGACGAATATCCTTCATCTGGATATAATCCTCGTTATGCAAAGTCGCACGTTTTACGGTCGTTCCCGCTAAAGCGACCGCATCGAATACCGCAGTCGGTGTCACGACACCCGTACGGCCGACCGTCCACTCAATCGCTCGGAGTGTCGTTTCCGCAATTTCAGCCGGGAACTTGTAAGCTGCCTGCCAGCGCGGTGCTTTGACGGTATTGCCGAGCGTTTCACGGGCTGCGTAATCATTCACTTTGATGACAATCCCATCGATGTCATAAGGCAGTTCGTGGCGCTGTTCGGTCATCCGCTCAATATATTTGTGGATGTCTTCCTTACTCTCACAAACTTCAAAGTGCGTATCGTGACGCAAGCCCCATGCTTTGAATTGCTGAAACATTTTTTCCTGCGTATCGATCGCTAATTCATCACTGAATACGCCCGTGTAGAGAAAGACGTCGAGGCGACGTTCGCGCGCAATTCGTGAATCGAGTTGGCGCACGCTTCCCGCAGCCGCATTGCGTGGATTCGCAAACGTTGGTTGACCCTCTGCTTCACGCTTTTCATTCAGATCAATAAACGCCTGCTTCGGCATAAAAATTTCACCACGCACTTCAACCGTCAATGGCTCCTGTAATTTCAATGGTACGGACGGAATAGTTTTGACATTATTGGTAATGTCTTCGCCGATCGTCCCATTCCCACGCGTGGCCGCCTGTACCAAACGCCCTTCATCGTATTTTAAAGCGACTGACAAACCGTCGATCTTCAATTCGCAAACAAAGGCGGGCGTTTTACCTAGACGATTCGTTACGCTATCGACGTACTGATCGACTTCCTCAAACGAGAACACATCATTCATCGAAAGCATCGGCACCTCATGCGTGACTTTCGGTAAATTCTCCGAGATCACATCGCCGACACGCTGAGTTGGGGATTCTTCCAATACGAACTCTGGATGTGCTTTTTCTAGGTCTTCCAGTTTGCGATAGGCGTGGTCATACTCCTGATCGGAAATCGTCGACTGATCCAACACGTAATATTCATAGGCATAGCGATTGAGTCGTTCGACCAATTCTTGAATTTCTGCTTGTGGCGATAACTCTGCCATGATTATCTTCCTCCTGTTTATTCAAACGGTGTCTTCGCAATCGGCGCAAAACCAGCCATCAGCGTCTTCACACCTTGTCCACTGAATGCTACATCCAACTGTTGATCATTGCGGATTGCTTTCGCACTGACAACCCGTCCTTTGCCCCATTTCTTGTGATAAACGACATCACCCGCCTGCCAACTCGGTGTCTCTACAGCAGTGGTTGTAGCGGCTTTCTTCTGACCACCGCGTGAAAAGACCGACCGTTTATCATCATCTGGGCGATGCGATTTGCGACGTTTGTAGGCACGTTTGGCTTGGAAGCGTTGGCGTTGCTGCGCCATGCTCTGATGATAGTTCCCGAGTGTATTCGCCTGTGGGATTTGATCGAGCATTTTCATTCCAATTTCTTCAACGAAACGTGAGCGCGCATTGTACTGATGACGTCCGTATAACAGACGTGTCTGAGCCGAAGTAATGAAGAGTTTCTCCTCTGCGCGCGTAATTCCAACATACGCGAGACGACGCTCTTCTTCTAACGCCTCTTCGTCATCAGCTGCTTTACTGAGCGGGAAAATCCCTTCTTCCATGCCGATCATAAATACGACCGGAAATTCCAAACCTTTCGCCGCATGCAGTGTCATCAACGTGACTTCATCATCGTGTTCACCGGTATCTTCACCACTATCGAGTGATAACAAGGTCAAGAAAATCGTTAATGCGTCTTCTGTATTTTCGGAAGCATCATCCGCCACCGCTGTTGATAGCTCACCATCATCGCTAAAGAGATCCTGTTCCGCATAAAAGACGGTCCCGGTTGGTTCTGTTGCTGTCTCTTCGGAATCGTCCGCGGATGCACCAGCTGCCAATTCCCTCAACATCTCCATATCGAGTTCACCATTCTGGAAACGCTCATCGAATGCCTTCGTTACCGATAGGAATTCGTTGATATTTTCGAGACGCGTTTCGGCTTCCAAGGTATTCTGATGCTCGAGCGCTTTGCGGTAACCGGAACGGTCAATCACTTGTTCGGTGAGCTCCGTCAAATTCAAAAATTCACGCTGTTGCTTCAGTTCAACAAACAGTTTAACGAAATCGCGCAAACCTTTCTCAGCACGTCCCGTAATCCCGATCACGCTCGCTTGATTCGCCGCTTCGAGATAGGAAATCCCCTGACTGTCCGCATAGCGATAGAGTTTATCCTTCGTCGTTGCGCCGATGCTTCGTTTCGGTTCATTGACGATACGATCGAAACTCAAGTTGTCGTTTGGATTCGCCAACAGACGCAAGTAGGCGAGCACGTCCTTAATTTCCTTACGGTCGTAGAATTTTACACCGCCGACGATGTGATAGGGAATATCCGCCTTCACGAGTCGTTCTTCCATCGCACGCGATTGCGCATTCGTACGGTAGAGAATCGCAAAGTCGCTATAACGTTTCTGTTTCGATTCACGGATTTCTTCGATCTTTTTCACCACAAATTGCTGTTCTTCGCTGTCCGTACTAGCTTCGAAGTAACCAACTTTGTCACCCTCCGCATTCGATGTCCAGAGTTCCTTTGGTTTGCGCAGTGTGTTGTTGTCGATGACCGCATTCGCAGCCGCTAAAATGTTTTTGGTGGAACGGTAGTTCTGTGCCAATAACACCGTATGGCAATTTGGATAATCTTCCTCAAAGTTCAGGATGTTTTCCATATTGGCACCGCGCCAGCCGTAGATACTCTGATCGGCATCCCCAACGACACAGATGTTTTTGAAGTAGTCACCGAGCATTTTGACGAGCTGATACTGCGCTTCGTTCGTATCCTGATATTCATCAACGTGGATATATTGGAATTTCTGTTGATAGTAACGCAAGATTTCTGGTTCTGATTTGAAGAGCTGCACGGTCTTCATGATCAAATCATCAAAATCTAACGCATCCGCCGCTTCAAGTGCTTCCTGATACGCTTCGTAACAGTCTGCAATCTTTTCTTCGATAAAATCACTATGATTCATGCGATACTGTGCGGGAGTTTCGAGGTTATTTTTGGCATCGGAAATTTTCCCGAGAATCATTTTCGGTTGGAAACGATCCTTGTCAATGTTGAGTCGTTTCATGATGTCCTTGATCAAGCTCAACTGCCCAGCAGGATCCGCAATCGTGAATGAACGCGAGAGCCCGATTGCTTCCGCTTCACGTCTCAAGATACGCACACACATTGAGTGGAACGTTGAGACCCACATGCCACTGGATGCTTCACCGATCAGCTGTTGGACACGTTCTTTCATCTCGTTGGCGGCTTTATTGGTGAAGGTAATCGCCAAGATACGTCTCGGATCGACATCCTTCTCCTGTAGTAAATACGCCATGCGATACGTCAAGACGCGCGTCTTCCCACTACCAGCACCTGCTTGAATTAAGAGCGGGCCCTCGGTGAGTTGCACGGCTTCACGTTGCTTGTCATTCAATCCACTTAATAAATCCGTCGTCATCGCCTCGTATCCTCCATTCTAATCTTTCGTATTATAACACAGACAGTTTTCACGAAATAAAAAAGGAACCGTTAAAAACGATTCCAATTTTAATGTTTATATCACCTGCTGATCAAGCAGATCGAGCTGATAGGTTTCGATAATATGAATGAGTTTTTCGGCATAGCCGGGATCCGTCGCATAGCCAGCATTGACCAGCGCGTACGCTGCGGTTTCATAATCCGACGCCGCAATCACATTCTGATAGAGGTCATGATCCCACGAGACACCATGCTGCATGAGCCAGCCGTGATCTTTGACCGATTGTCGCCAGCTACGATACACCTTGAAATCATCTTCAATCGTCTGCCATTCGCCATCCTGAAATTCTTTGGTCGGCATGCGCACGGAGCGTTCGCCAGGCGAAGCTTTGTAGCCGAAGAGGTTATTATAATCTTTGCTCAGGTCGCTCGCGCCGTAGTCGGATTCCAACGCTGCCTGTGCAGTGACGACGCTCGGTAGCACGCCACTCGTTGCATATTCATCCATCGCGTATTGACCGATAACACCGAGGAATTCCTCGTGCGTCAGCGTCTCATCATGCGTTTCAAGTTTGACACCGAACCACCAGACGGAGAGAATCAAGGCGAGCACGGCAAGTAGCGCGGCTGACCCTGCGATGATTTGTTGCATACGCTTTTTGCGATAGCGTCGCCGTCTCGCCATGCGTCCTCATTCCTTTCTACATCTAGATGAGTAACATCAATACTGCCAACGTTCCAGTACCCACTAACATCGTCACCAGTAAATCTTTTGTTAATAAGGCCGCCACAACGGAAACGACCGCCGCAATCAACTTCAGATTGACGAAAGGATTCAGGCTAAACTGCGAATTCCAAAAGAAAACATCCAATGCGATCATAATCGCAAAAATCGCCACTGGAATATGCTTGAGTACGATACGCACACTGAGCGGTACTGGGACTTTTCTGGCAATCATCATTGGCACTAAACGATACGTGACACAGAGGGCCGACGTTAGGAAAACAAGTAATGTTAAATTCATTCGCCACGCGCCTCCTTCACGAGTTCCGGTTTAAAAATCAAGTAGCCAGCCGTTGCAGCGATCAACGTCATGATCAGCATCGCAACGTGTGATGGCAAGAACATCTGTAAAATCAACGCACCGACAACACCGATGATACTGATCACCACATTGACGCGTGTTTCAAACTTCGGCAATAGTAAACCGATAAACATCGCGGTAACCAAGAAATTCGTAATATCCACCGGAATATCTAATGCATTTTCTAACACCATCCCAGCAACCGTCGCTACCGATCCCGTTAAATACGGAAAGAAGGCACACCAGATCGCATCATTAATCGTCCACGGATTTTCTGGTGATTCCTGGTTTTCATCAAAGCGTGTCGTGTTGATGACGAATGCCTCATCAGACGTCATAAAGGAAAGTAACAATCCTTTCCAGAGCGGCTGATCCGCTGTGTACGTATAGAGGGTGACGGAGTAAAGCACCTGACGCATGGTAATCAACATCAAGGCGATCATTACTTCACTGATCGAAGCCCCGGCGAGCACTAACCCGAGCGCTGCGAGCTGTCCGGAACCACTGAAGACACCCATCGTCATAATCAGCACTTGCCACCACTGCATATCTGCCTGTGCACTCAGAATCCCCGCCATCAAACTGAGCGGGATATAGCTGAGCGCAACCGGCGCGGACTGTTTCAATCCGCGCCACATTTCTTCTTTCACTTAAATATTCCTCCTATTCTGTTCCTTTGAGAGCCTCCACCATGTCAATCTTCTTCAAACGACGATGAATAATCAACATAACAATCGTCGAGAAGAGTAAGGTCAAGCCGATCGCATAGAGATAACTCAAACCGTTCACACGTGTTGGGAAGACCATCTGATCGATCTCAACCGTCGTCATGATGTAATCTGTCAGGAAATATCCACTGATCAGGCCGATCGCAATACCGACAAGTGTCAAGAGGAACGTTTCACGGTAAAGGTAGGCGGTCACTTCTCTTGAATACATACCGAGAACCTTAATAGTGGATAGCTCCTGCATACGTTCAGACACGTTCACACTCTGTAAGTTATAGAGCACGATAAAGGCTAAGAGAGCTGCAGCGACAATCAATACCACTGTCACTTGAGAGAGCGTATCTAATGTACCCGCAAAACTTTCCTTGATCGTCTGCGTAAAGAAGATCGTACGAATACGGTCATCATCTGCCATCAAGTCTTCTGAAAATTGATCCTGAGCCGCTTTATCGCCGACCGGCATCTGGATATTTAATCGATTAGCGGTCATATTTTGACCCGTTGCCGCTTCAAAGACAGCTGGCGTCACGAACACATTATGGAAGATATAGTTCTTCACGATGCCTTTGACGGGGAATTCTACGGTTTCACCCTGATCGTCCTCAAGTGTGAGCGTGTCACCGACATCGAGCGATAATAGGCGTGCAATTTTTTCCGTAATCAGTGCCCCGTCGTTCGGTAACGTTAAGCGGTCCTGATCGACGGTTGATTCTAATAAATAGAAATCCCGATAGTCGCTGTCTGAATCGATCACATTGAGATTGACATCATGTGTCTGTTCGCCATCCTGTGCGGTACGATAAGTGTCCACATAGAGCGGTAAAACCTGTGCCTCAGGTTCCTGATCTTCAACTTTAGTGATCACTTCATTGATATCTGAATTCTCGAGCTGATTGGCGAGACTGACCCCCGCATCGTACTTCTCAATCATATCGAACTGTTCATCCGGGATATCCACCACGGAATCTGAGATCGCAAATCCCGTCAAAATCAATGCCGTACAGCCGATGATACCGATCACCGTCATACTGTTACGCCATTTGTAACGGAAAAGATTGCGGAGCGTAATCTTCGACATGAAGGAGAGGCGATCCCAGAACCAGTGCCAGCGTTCGATAAAAATATGTTCCCCTTGTTTCGGCGGTTTTGGACGCATCAGTTCGGCCGCGTGAACGTTTAAACTGCGCCATGCAGTCACGGCAGCTGGTACCACTGAGGTGAGGATGGCGATCGCAATAGTCATGACGATATCGAACCACACCCATTGATAACTGATATCCGGTAAATCATATAACAATTGATAGGCTGTGTAAATAATCGTTGGGAAGAGATAATTCCCAATCAAAATGCCGACTGCACTACCGATGAAGCAGGCCGTCCCTGCATAAATGACATATTTCTGAACGATGTCTTTGGTGCTGTAACCGAACGCTTTCATCGTTCCCATCTGCGTGCGCTGTTCATCGACCATACGCGTCATCGTCGTGAAGGTGACCATCGCTGCCACAAGGAAGAATAACCACGGGAAGACACGCGCAATCGCTGCAATACGGTTCGCATTATCGCCGTATTCACTGATCACACCGGATGATGCTGTCGCTTCAACCTGGTAATTCGCATTCGGTAGCTGGTCAATCTGCGCTTCAGCATCGTTGAGCTGTTGTTCTGCGTCGGCCGTTTGTTGCGTAACTTCACTGACCTGGGCATCGAATTGCGCTTGGTTTTGATTTAACTGCGCTGCCATCTGTTCGAGTTGCTGTGCAGTCTGCTGCAGCGGTACTGCCACTTGCACGGGAGCTTGTCCAGATGGGAAAGCTTGCCACGCCTGATTGAGCTGTGTTTGATATTCAGCTTGTGCTGCCCGCAATTGTGCCCACGCATTATCGAGTTGGGCCTCTTGCGTGGCGATCGTCTGTTTCGCTGTTTCTAATTCTTGCTTCTGTTCTTCAAGATCATCACGCGCACTTTGTTTAACTTCCGCAGTCACTTCATCCTGGCGCGCTTCGAACGCTTGATCGATTTCATCCTGTTTTGCGTTAACCTTATCCTGATATGCTTCATCATAGATATCGCTGCGATCATCCGTTAATCGAATCGCAAAGGCGTTCGTCTGATTCCCTGAGATTTCATCTGATTGTGTGACCGCAAACGCATCGATCGTTCCTTTACCGATTGCGGTGTAGCCACGATTATTGGCACGATTAATAAATTTCGGTGAACGCACCGTCCCCACAATCGTATAGGTACGGTTCTTGAGGTCGTTCATGCCTTCCGCTTGATGCTCAGGCAAAAGGTCCTTCGCAGTATCAAAGCTGATGGTTTCACCGATCGCATAGTTGGCGCTCAGTTCCGGTGCTTCCGCATCGATCGCAATTTCATCGGCTGCTTCTGGTAATCGCCCATCCACCAGCTGAAATTGGTTGAAACTGTCATCATCTGTCATCGGATAGACACGCAGCACACCGTTATCTTCAGTATTTTCCACATCAACATAGCGAACCGATTGATAATCAATCCCTGAAACGGTGGCTAGGATCGCCTCGTCTTGGTCTTCCAAGCCGTACGTCGCTGTTAGAGAAAGGTCTTCAAGCTGTTGCTGATTGTAGTAATCGCTGGACGTCTGACGCATATCTGGCGCGACAGCACGAATACCGACAAAAAAGCCCGTACCGAGCGTGATAATACCGACTAATGCGATAAAGCGCAGAATGTTTGAGAAAATTTCGCGATATGTTTCTTTTCGTAATGTTTTCTTCGTCATAACTACCACACAATCTCTTCGACTTGTTTCGCATTCAGTTGTTCTGTCGCTTTCGCAACCTTACCGTTATGAATTTCGATGACTAAATCCGCGAGTTCCGCGATCCGCTGATCGTGTGTAATCACGAGCACTGTGCGGCCGTACGTCCTGGATTGTTCCAGCAGTAAGCTAATAATCTGCTTACCGGATACACTATCCAACGCTCCAGTCGGCTCATCGCAGAGGAGGAGTTTCGGCTGTTTCGCGATCGCACGTGCAATCGATACGCGCTGTTGTTCCCCACCCGATAATTCAGCAGGGAAGGCGTTGCGCTTATCAGAAAGCCCAACCACATCGAAAATATCATCACGCCGATCCTTTTCACCTGCGATTTGCTCGCTCATCTCAATATTTTCCTCTGCAGAGAGGTTTGGAATGAGGTTATAAAACTGGAAAACGAAACCGACCGATTCACGTCTGAATGTTGTCAGTTCACGATCAGAAAGTTTCGCAATATCCTTGCCATCAACGACAACTGCACCACTCGTTGGCCGATCCATGCCGCCCAAAATATCAAGCAGTGTCGATTTACCAGCGCCGGACGGTCCGAGAATCACGACGAATTGTCCTTGTTCCACAGCAAAGGAAATATGATCGTTCGCATAGACGGCGGTCTCGCCCTCACCGTAGCGTTTTGTGACATCTGTTAGTTCAATATAACTCAAGACTCACCCTTCTTTTCTAGTACAATCACTTTGAGATAATCACTTTCTGGCGAATGTTTTGGCACGGGAAAATCGAATGGCAGGCGGAATTCCTCCTGCAACGTTGCTTGGCATCCCGAGGCTTTGATCCCCTGTTCCAAAGCTTTGCGGTAATCCAAGCGACTGAAATTCGCCGCATTCGTACTCGCAATCAAACGTCCACCGTTAGACAGGAGCGGTAATGCTTTTTCGATCAAGGCCGGATAATGTTCCGTCACCTTGAAGTATGATTTCTTGGAGCGTGCGAAACTCGGCGGATCCATAATAATCACGTCGAACACCTCATCGTGACGCGCCGCATAATCCAAGTAATTGAACGTATCCATCATATAGACACGATGCGCCTCTTCGGGAAGGTGGTTCAAAGCGAGCTGTTCATCGAATAACTCGCGGGTCCGCTGTGCAATATCAACACTGATGGTTTCTGTTGCGCCACCCATCGCCGCCGCAATCGAAAAAGCGCCCGCATAACTGAACGTATTCAGCACACGTTTGCCGATTGCGAGCTGGTCCATCACGAAGCCACGCACATCACGCTGATCGAAGAAGATTCCGGTCATCCAGCCTTCATCGAGGTGCGTCATATAGTTGATGCCATTCTCCAAAATCGGCCAATCTGTCGGTGCAGGTGTCCCTGCGATCCATTCACTTGCTGGATAATCCGACTGCTTAAAACGATTTTTGGCAACAACGCCCTGACACTCAGGATAGACGTTTTTGACGGCTTGAAGGATGACGTCACGATAGGTTGCGATACCTTCTGAATACCACTGCGAGACGATATAGCCGTCGTACCAGTCGAGCAATAAGCCGCCCAGTCCGTCACCATCCCCGTTGAAAATTCGATAACCAGTGGTCAGCGGGTCATTCATCAGTGCTTGACGCTTTTGTTTCGCTACAGTTAATTTCTCTGTCATCAACTTCGCGTCGAGCGGTTGATCCTCAATACGACTGTAGAGCCAGCCGATGCCTTTATGTTGTTTACCGAGGTACGCCATACCGATGAACTGGCCATCGTTTCCGTTCACACGGACACGTTCACCCGTCTTACCGTCAATTGGCTGTTTCAAGTCATCAGCCATAATCAACTGACGGCCATCTTTGAGCTGTTTTGTAAGTTTTGATTTGACTTGTATGGTTTTCATGCCACCCTCCTCGTTCTATGGTAGAGCCATCTAGAAATGTCATAAAGTAAATAACCGATCACGACGCCCGATACGTTGAAAATCACATCGTCGATATGTGTCACCCCAGTGCCTAGGAAATATTGGCCGGTTTCAATCGCAATGCTCGTCGCCGCACCGGCCAACACGATTTCAAAGAATTGGCGCTTACCACGACGAAGATACGGGACGATAAAGCCGAATGGGATGAACCAAATCACATTCCCGAAGAAGTTGTACCAGAAGGAAAAGACGGAATCACCATTTTCCAATTTAAATGTATCGACTAGTGGCAGTAGATGAATGCGACTGAAGTTTCGCGTCGTGTCTAATGTGAGTGACCACCACTGCCAGTCATAACGCAGGACGGTCAGATGAATCAGTAATAGGAAATAAAAGACGAACACGGTGAGTGCGATGGGCCGTTGTTTCTGTCGAATCGGATCTCCCATCTTTTCTCTTAACTTCGCATAGCCCCACAATAACAGTAGAAACGGTACGAAGTACAAGATCACCTTGTCCAAACTAAATACAATCAATCGAATCAGTGGAAAGTGATTGATTCGATTCATCAATAGATATTCCAATAATTTTTCGAGCGGTCCTAAGAACAGCATCGTTGGGTCATTCCTCATTTATTTTGTCTTTCTTAAAGATTTAATCAATATCTTGTGTTTTTATCAACTATCTAAACCACATTCTAAAACTTTCTCCGTATTTAATGAATGAAAGGAGAATGAGTATGAATCAAGTTGAATTAATCGGTCGTTTATGTCGCGATATCGAACTGAAAACGACGGATCACGGTAAATGTTATTTGCGCAATACGGTAGCGATCAATCGCCGCACGGGCAAGCAGAAGCAACAGGCGGATTTTATTCCGATTGTAGCATTCAATAAAACGGCAGAACATATGCAGCGCTATCTCACAAAAGGCGATGAACTCGCCATCGTCGGTCATCTCTCAAGCAGTCAATACACCGCAAAGGATGGCAACACCGTCTATTCGATCGAAGTCATTGTCGATCGCGTGACTTTCTTACGGAAGAAGAAGACGAACGTGATGGACGAGATTCCAAACGTCCATGTGACCTTAAATTAAGAAAAAGCACGCTCTCTGTCTTTCTCAATGAGCAGCAGAGATTGCGTGCTTTTTATTTAATTCACTTGTCTGATTTTTTCGGCCATCGCATTAATCTTTCGGAGGCGATGGTTAACTCCAGATTTGGATACCGGTCCATCCGGCAAGCGTTCACCAATCTGTTTTAAGCTCAGATCCGGATTGTCCATACGCATACGAGCGACATCCTGCAGTTTCGGTGATAGCTGTTCCAGCCCAACCGTGTTTTGGATTAACTGAATGTTTTCGATCTGTTGCAAAGCCGCATTCACGGTTTTATTTAGATTCGCACTCTCACAGTTGACGCGACGATTGACGGAATTACGCATATCGCGCGTTACACGAACATTTTCGAACCTCAAGATTGACTGGTTGGCACCGATCAATGCGAGAAAATCAGAAATTTTATCGGCCTCCTTCAGATAAATAAAGTGGCCATTGCGACGTGCTGCGGTGCGCACATTGAGTCCGAACGGCTGCATCATCGCCTGCAGAATCAAGTGATTGTTTTCCTGCAGTGAGTAAATTTCTAAATGATAGGAACTCGTCTCCGGATTATTGACGGAACCACCTGCCATGAAGGCCCCGCGCAAGTACGCGCGCATAGTCGCTTCAGAGCGATGAATCTTTTCTATCGTGGCATCATCCATCATACCGAAGATATTTAATCCCATATCACTCAATATGCCTTCCACGCCGCTCTTCACCCGAACGACGTAGACATTATTTTTCTTCAGCTTCATCTTACGGCGCACAATAATATCCGGCGCAATCAGATAGACGGTTTTGAACGCCTGATAAATGCGGCGCGCAATGGCAGCATTTTCGGTTTGAATATCCAACGTCACGCGCTCACTACTCAATGAAATGATGCCGTTCATATGCACCATCGCAATCAATTCGGCACGTGCTTCTTTGGGTGAGACGGCGACTGCGGTTAATTCTTTTTTGACTTCACTCGCAAAAGAACTCACGCTATCGATCCACCTTCCTCATAAATTTGGCGAATGGCACCAACCAATTTGCGTTGGTTATGGTAGACGCCACTCTCTTTGAGATCCAATAAGTCAGCAGCGAAGATCGCGGAGGTTTCCTGTTCGGTGAGTCCTGCATCATCGTGTGTGACCTGAATCAAATAATCTTGTATTTCGTTTTCTTCGATATAGCTCTCTGGGACGATACTGTCGTTAATCAGCATGACATCGACCTTGTGTTTGCCAAGATGTTTGTTGATGGCTTCTAAGTGATCGAGATCGCTGAAATGCTCGGTTTCGCCGACCTGCGTCATGATATTGCAGACGTAAACCACCGTGGCATCCGTCTCATCGATCGCATCGCGCACTTCCTGAATGGTTAAATTCGGCAAAATCGACGTGTATAAGGAACCCGGCCCCAATACTAAAACGTCCGCTTCCTTGATCGATTTCACAACCTGACGTCCGGCGTAAACGGGCATCTCACCCGCTTCATCGCCGACACGGTGCGTGGTCACGTAGTCGATCGGACGGTTGGCGGCGACAATCGCTGTTTCACCTTCGATAACCGTACCGTCCAAACAGTGTGCCTGTAAGATCAGTGGTGTTTCCGATACGGGGAGCACTTTGCCCTGCACGTTCATCGATACGGAAACCAACTGTAACGCCTTGTGGATATCGCGGCGTTCAGCGAGTGCCGCAATGATCAAGTTCCCTACCGCGTGCCCAGAGAATTGATTATCCTTCGGCGCAAAACGATATTGGAAAACATCTTTATAGGTCTGGCTCGTATCGGACAACGCCACGATACAGTTGCGGATATCTCCAGGTGGGATCGTATTCAATGCGGTACGAATCGTTCCGCTACTCCCACCATCATCCGCAACCGTGACGATGGCGGTGATATCCCAATTATCCGCTTTTAATCCGGAGAGGAGGATTGGGAGACCTGTCCCACCACCGATCACCGTAATTTTTGGTTTTGCTTCTTTTGTCATGATTGTTCTCCTATAATGTGCGATCGATATCACGATGTTTGACGTGCACTGGATAGTCGAATTTCTTGCTCAAGTGTTGCGCTGTTTTTTCGATCAACGCAACCGAACGATGACGCCCGCCCGTACAACCGATCGCAATTGTTAGGGATGATTTGCCTTCTGCTCCATACATTGGTACCGTGTAATCCAACATATCGAGGAATTTATCCATAAAGATCTGTGTTTCCTCTTTTTCAGTGACATAGTCGGAAACGGCCTGATCAAGTCCTGTCTTCGGACGCAATTCGTTGTCATAGTGTGGGTTCGGCAAGAAACGTACGTCCATGACGATATCGGAATCGATCGGAATCCCGTATTTGAAACCGAACGATACCGTTTCAATGGTGAAGCCCTTGGTCGAATCACCGTTGAATTGGTGCATCAACAGTTCACGCAGTTCGCGCGGTCTGAGATTCCCCGTATCCACAATCTCATCAGATAGAGAACGAATTGGCATCAAACGTTGGCGTTCTAACTGAATCGCATCGAGCGTACTGAGCCCATCGTTACTGAGCGGATGGTTACGACGTGTTTCCTTGTAACGGCGAACCAATGCGGCATCGCTCGCTTCAAGGAAAACGACATGCATCTCCCAGCTACTGTCGATTTCATTCTTTGCTAAGGCATCGGTCACATGATCGAAGAACTGTCCTGAACGCAAATCGACGGCGAGACAGATTTTACTAATATCTGACGAGCGATTGATTAATTCAAAAAACTTACTCATTAGAGACGGCGGCATATTATCGACACAGAAGTACCCCATATCTTCGAAACTCTGCATCGCAATTGTCTTACCGGCACCGGACATCCCGGTAATAATCATTAATTGATTGTGATCTGGCAACATCGTTCGAACCCTCCGTTCACGCACTCCAATGCTTCTGATTACTCAAAAAATCCCTCCCATGTCAGCATGAGAGAGACTTTTTCGATGTCTAATTCTATGATCTATTTTACACGATTATCGCTCGGTGTTCAAAGACTAAAATTAGTCACCCCATGGATAATCGTAGAGCGTGGTGTTTTTAACGTCTGCGATGGTCTGCGTTCCTGCCAATTGCATCGTTTTAACTAATTCTTTCTTAAGGAATTCAAAGACCTGTTCAACACCGCGTGCACCACCTGTAGCTAAACCGTAAAGCACGGGACGACCAACTGCCACGAGATCCGCACCCGCTGCTAGGGCTTTAAAGACGTGTGTGCCGCGACGCACACCGGAGTCGAAAACAACCGGCACGCGCTTGTCAACGCCTTTAGCGACTTCGACAAGCGAATCAAACGCCGGACGACCGGCATCGATTTGACGACCACCGTGGTTAGATACCCAGATTCCACCAGCCCCCGCTTCGATTGAGAGATCCGCATCTTCAGCTGTCTGTACCCCTTTGACAAAGACAGGAAGCCCGCTGTAGTCAGCGATGAACTTCACATCGTCGGGGGACAATTTTTGTTTGGAGGAACCGTAAACGGCATCCATGTTCATGCCGACACCATCGATATATTGTTCAACGATCGGCATGCCGACTGGGAAAACAAAGCCCGTACGCTGGTCCATTTCGCGGTTACCACCGACTGTCGCATCGGCCGTCAATACAATCGCCTTAGCGCCACTCGCTTTGACGGCGTCCATCATGTCACGGTTAATCGCGTTGTCCTTACTCATATAGAACTGGAACCAAAGCGGTGCTCCTGCCCCCATGGATTCGCGCACTTCATCCAAGTTGTAGGATGAGTAGGAGCTGATGGTATAGATCGTATTCGCATTCGCCACCCCTTTTGCGCTATCTAATTCGCCGCGTTCGTGCGCTAATTTATGTGCAGCGATCGGTGCCATAATCATCGGAATATCGATTTTATCACCGAACATTTCTGTTGAAGTGTCTGGATTCTCAACGTCTTGTAGGACGCGCGATGGGATCATTTTGTGGTTGAACGATTTAATGTTGTGTTCGAGCGTCCACAGATCACCCGCACCGCTCGAAATATAGCCGTAGCCACCAGTTGGGATGACTGCCTTTGCCTGTTCCTCGAGGTCGAATAAGTTAACGAAATTCACGCCGCCTTCTGTGCATGGTGCATTGTAGTTTTCAGTCATAGTTATGTATGCCCTTTCTTTTCTAAATTCTTGTGTATTTTAACATACTTATGTCTCAAGAATATACGATAAAATAAAGGATGTAAACATTTTCTTACTATGTGAAAACCAACAATATTCATCTTTAACGAATCATTGTCTGTAACGATTCATTAATATCATTTTCCCCATGGATAATCACGCAGTTCAGTGTTCTTAATATCTTCAACCGTTTGCGCACCAGCCAGCTGCATGGTTTTTTCGAGTTCCATCTTGAAGAATTCGTAAACCTGTTCAACACCGCGCTCACCACCAGCGGCAGCCCCGTAGAGGAGCGGACGGCCGATTGCGACGAGGTCTGCACCGGAAGCCAAGGCTTTAAAAACGTGTGTACCACGACGGATACCGGAGTCGAAAATCACAGGTACGCGCTTATCGACAGTAGCAGCGACTTCCTGAAGAGCATCGAATGAAGCGACGCCAGCGTCGAGCTGACGACCACCGTGGTTGGAGACCCAGATCCCACCAGCTCCCGCTTGAATGGATAATTCAGCGTCTTCTGCGGTTTGCACCCCTTTGACAAAGACGGGGAGACCGGTATATTCGGCGATAAACTGGACGTCTTCTGGTGAGAGATCCTGTTTGGATTGGTGGTAGCCTTCATAGCTACCGTCATTATTGCCTTTGCTGTGGTATTCCATAATCGGCTGACCGAATGGGAAAACAAACCCCGTGCGCTGATCCATCTCGCGGTTTCCACCGATCGTCGCATCAGCTGTCAACGCAATCGCCTTGGCACCGTAGCTCATCACACGGTCGAGGATGGCTTTGTTCAAGTCTTTGTCCTCACGCATATAGAATTGGAACCAGAACGGTGCATCTGCACCCATTGATTCACGGACCTCATCGATATCGTAGGAAGAGTAGGAACCGAGCGTATAGATCGTGCCTGAATTGGCCGTACCGCGCGATGTGACTAACTCCCCGCGTTCATGTGCCAAACGATGAGAAGCCATCGGTGCGGTGATGATTGGCACATCAATTTCCGTGTCGAAAATTTTCGTCTTCGTGTCGGGATTTTTCACATTCTGCAACACACGTAACGGAATCAATTTATGATCAAACGCCTTCACATTCTGTTCGAGTGTCCATAAATCACCCGCACCACTCGAAATATAGCCGTAACCGCCAACTGGCAGAAGTGCTTTAGCTTGCTGCTCTAGGTCATCAATATTAATAAATTGGGCACCGCCTTCGATCGTCGATGCGTTGTAAGGAACGTTTGCCATGTTGTCCACCTCATTTACTGATTGTTATTACTTAATTAGTATACTAACACATTTTCACAAACAAATCTTCTCTTGGCACTTATCAGTCAGAATTGAGAGTATAAAAAAAGCGGTTCAAACCCGCTTCCCAAAATCGGGAAAACCGGATTTGAACCGACGACCCCTACGTCCCGAACGTAGTGCTCTACCAAACTGAGCTATTTCCCGTTCAAATAAAAAATGCGCCCAGCAGGATTCGAACCTGCAACCGCTTGATTCGTAGTCAAGTACTCTATCCAGTTGAGCCATGGGCGCATATGAAGCGGAAAACGGGATTCGAACCCGCGACCCCCACCTTGGCAAGGTGATGTTCTACCGCTGAACTATTTCCGCATCAGTGATATATAAATGTTATCGACTTATATAATCTACTCCCTTTAGATGTATTTGTCAACACTTTTGTTAAAAAATCACAAAAAAATTCAAATCACTTTAGAAATCTATAGAAAACGATTACAATAAAACTAATCAATCACTTAAGGAGTTGAATAATATGAGAAAACGCTGGTGGTTAATGAGTCTAACCGCATTGACACTATTGCTCGTCGGTTGTCAGAATCAGACGGTTGATTCCTCGCAAGAAGCGAATACGGAAATTGTAGGTGACGCGCCTGCCATTCGCTGGACACTCGATGGTCGCGTGGAGCCGCAAGAAGGACAGAACGAAAATATTGGGACAGCCGGGTTAATGTACGGTGAATCGAACGGCTACCTCATTGTCGGTGGTGGTGCCAACTTCCCAGATGGCTCCCCTGCAGAGAATGGTGAGAAAGCTTTTTATCCGGACGTCTACAGCTACCAAAATGTCGATGGGCATTTGAAACCTGTGGCGCACAATACGTTAGATTTTGATCTTGCATACGGCATGTCTGTCACATCTGATGAAGGCATCTACTATATCGGTGGCAGTCCCGATGACGCCTATGCGAAACGCATCTCATTGATTACTGCTGACTCTGACGGTAATGTGAGTGCTGAAACCGTCATGGATCTCCCATTCGCGATTCAAGATGGCGTTGCGTTCAAAGACGATAACACCCTCTACTTCGGACTCGGTGCGCAGGATGGCGAAGCCAGCAATAAATTCTACGCCGTTAATCTCGAAACGAAAAAAATTGAAGAGAAAGCTGATTTACCAGGTGACACACCACGTAAACAGGCCGTTTATGAATACCTCGACGGCAAATTCTACATCTTCAGCGGTGGTGATCAGGAAGCCTACACGGATGGCTATGCTTACGACCCAACGGCAGATGAATGGACCGCAGTCGCAGACGTTGCGATCGACGGCGAAAATATTTCCCTGCTCGGTGGTCAATCGGTCAAACTCGATGACGATGAGATGTTGGTGATCGGCGGCTTCAACAAAGCGATCTACGACGAAGCGAATAAACAGATGGGCGAACTCGAAGGCGATGAGCTCCAAGCGTACAAGGATGATTACTTCAACCGTGATCCGAAAGCATTCAACTGGAATACGAAGATCCTGATCTACAACGCTAAAGACAACAGCTGGCGTGCGATGGGCGAAATTCCATTCGACGCACCGTGTGGCCAGGCGTTATTGCTCGATGACGACAACATCTTCTCCATCAATGGTGAAGTGAAACCGGGAACGCGTACGAACCGCATCTACTCGGGTGAGATTGAGGGCTAATCTGTATATCTGACGCACACAAAAACGGCGCACCGTTTAGAGGTACACCGTTTTTTATTTGGTTTAATTTTTATTAGCCAATGGTGTTATTCAAGGCATCGAGATAGGCATCTGCTTTTTCGACAGCAGCGTCATCGCTATCCGCCTGTGCGCTGACGTAGAATTTGATTTTCGGTTCGGTTCCACTCGGACGCACGGCTAACCATGCACCGTCTGCGAGGTAGAATTTCAGAACGTCAGCACGATCGATCGCAATTTCTTCATCACGACCGTCTGCGAAGGTACGGGTAGTATTGAGGTAATCTTCAACAGTCGTCACTTCAACGTCTGCCAACGCTTTTGGTGTGTTGTCGCGCAAGGCTGTCATGATCTTTTGAATTTCAGCCTGACCACTCTGACCTGAACGTGTCAGAGAAACCGTCTTCTCGTAGAAGTGACCGTACATTTCAAAGATTTCTTCTAACCCGTCATACGGTGTCTTGCCCTGTTTCTTGTAGAAAGCAGTCAATTCCGCAAACAATACAGCCGTCTGAACCGCATCTTTATCACGAACGAACGGTTGAATCAAGAAGCCGTAGCTTTCTTCAAAGCCAAACATGAATGTGCGTGAATGATCGGCTTCGTACTGCTTAATCTGTTCAGCGATGAATTTGAAACCAGTCAACGTGTTTACTGTGTCAACGCTGTAGTGCTCTGCAATTTTCGCTGGAAGATCGCTCGACACGATTGACTTCACGATCGTTGCATTTTCTGGTAAATCATTCGCCTGTTTGTGCGCTTCTAAGATATATTTCGTCAACAACGCACCGATCTGGTTTCCCGTCAAAATACGGTATTCACCGTCCGGCGTTCTAACGCAAACGCCCATACGATCGGCGTCTGGGTCGGTTGCAATCAAAACATCTGCATTGGTTTCTTTGCCGTATTTGATGGCATAATCGAAGGCACTTTCCTCTTCTGGGTTTGGTGACTTCAGCGTATTGAATGCCGCGTTCGGTTCGCGCTGTTCTGGAATATAGACCATCTGCTTGAAACCGGCACGTTCAAACGCTTGTTCTGCAAGCAACTGCCCCGTTCCTTGGAGTGGTGTGTATACGATCGTCACGTCGTCTGCTGTTTCCTTGATCAGCTCAGGGTCGATCGTTACGGTATCCACCTCCTTCAAGTATGGCTGGTCAACGTCTTCACCGATAATTTTGGAAAGACCGTCAGCAAGCAACGCTTCAAAGTCGGCCACTTCAACGTTCAATGGTTCCACATCTTCCACGAAGCCGGTGAGTTTTGCGGCAGCTTCCGGCGTCATCTGCCCACCATCAGCACCGTAAACTTTGTAGCCGTTATATTCCTTCGTGTTATGGCTCGCGGTAATCATAATACCCGCTGCTGTTTCGAGCTCACGTACTGCAAAGGATAGTTCTGGTGTCGGACGTACATCTTCGAATAAGTACGTCTTGATGCCGTGATGACCGAGCACACGAACGGATTCTTCCGCGAATTCACGCGAGTGGTAACGACCATCATAGGCGATTACGACGCCTTGTTGCTTCGCACTGTCGCCCTGTTCAGCGATTAACTGCGCCAATCCTTCAGTGACTAGACGCACGGTATAGATGTTCAAACGGTTAATCCCTGGGCCCATTAACCCGCGCATCCCGGCCGTACCGAATGCGATACGTTGATAGAACGCATCTTCCAATGCGTCCTTATCATCCGCTAATTCAGCTAATTCATTTTTTAGATCAGCATTTAGGCCATCAAAGTTTTTCCAAGTCTCGTAAGTGTCTTTCCAATTCATTCATTTTGCCTCCGCTTAATCTTCTAGAGAAGTCACGTAATCGTATACGCTCTGTCCGGCGATACCACCATCACCGACTGCTGTTGAAATCTGACGCAAGTGTTTCTGACGCACGTCACCTGCAACGTAGATTCCTGGCACACTCGTTGCCATCGCGTCATCGGCTTTGATCCAGCCTTTTTCGTCTGTGATACCTAAGTCCATGAACGGTTTCGTGTTTGGTAATAAACCAACGTATACGAAGACACCGTCTGCTTGTACTTCGGTCTTTTCGCCAGTCTTCGTGTTTCTAGTTACCACGCCGGTCACTTTTTGGCCGTCACCTTTAACTTCTTCGACAACGGTATCCCAAGTAAAGGACATTTTTTCGTTCGCAAAGGCACGTTCCTGCAAGATTTTCTGCGCACGTAGTTGATCACGACGATGAATCACGTTCACGTGTGCTGCCATTTGGGAAAGGAAGCTTCCTTCTTCAACCGCAGCGTCACCACCGCCGACAACGACGATGTTTTTGTCTTTGAAGAATGCACCATCACACACCGCACAGTAGCTGACGCCGCGACCTTGGTATTCTTCTTCGCCAGTCACACCTAAATTGCGGTGCGTAGAACCTGTCGCAATAATGACTGATTTGGCTTTGTAGTCGGCATTGTCGGTTTTAACAATGTGGTAGCCTTCTTCGGCATGATTTTCGATACCAGAAACATTCCCATAAATGTGTTCGGCACCGAATTGCATCGCGCTTTCGTACATTGCCATTCCGAGGTCAGCACCGGAAATTTTCTGGAAACCTGGGTAGTTTTCTACCTCAGCGGTATTCATCAATTCCCCACCTGGTGCACCGAGATCTAAGACAGCTGTTGTTAAGTTAGCGCGAGACGCGTACAGTGCTGCCGTCAAACCTGCCGGACCACTACCGATTACTACAACATCATATGATTTTACTTCTTCAACCAAAAATAAACCCCTCACTCTTGTCTACAATGTGTTCTCTAAATCTAATAAATACGCTTTTAGATCATCTTTGATATCGGGATGCGCTAACCCGTAGTCGATCACCGTTTCCATGTAACCGAGTTTATTGCCGACGTCGTAACGTGAACCATCAAAACGTTTCGCAAAGACACGCTGCGTTTGGTTCAAACGATCGATCGCATCGGTCAACTGGATTTCATTCCCAGCGCCCGGTTCCTGTGTTTCCAATAGATCAAAAATCTCCGGCGTTAGCAAGTAACGACCGATAATCGCTAAATTGCTCGGCGCCTCTTCCGGTTTCGGTTTTTCGACAAAGTGCTTCACGTGATATAAGCCATCGAGATATTCCCCTTCTGGATCAATCACGCCGTACTTGTTAGTTTCTGATTCTGGCACGGGCATGACGGCCAATGTCGACGCGTGTGTTTCCTGATAGCTGTCGATCAACTGCTTCGTGAGCGGCGTTTCATCAACCATCAAGTCATCGCCGAGCATGACGACGAACGGTTCATCGCCGACAAAGGCACGCCCTTGTAAGACCGCGTCACCCAAGCCATTTGGATAGGGCTGACGTTTAAAGTAGATGTTCAAACGGATACTGTCGTTCACGAGATGCAATAGATCGGGACGTTCCTTTTGAACGAGGAAATCTTCGAGTTCGGTATTCGCGTCGAAGTAGTCCTCGATCGGATGTTTGCTTTTTCCAATAATAATCAGAATATCCTCAATGCCAGACTTGGTCGCTTCATCCACAATAAATTGGATGGTCGGGCGATCCACAATCGGCAGCATTTCTTTCGCCATCGCTTTGGTCGCTGGCAGGAAACGCGTTCCGAACCCAGCGGCTGGAATAATCGCTTTGGTGACTTTGTTTTTCATATGTTTAATCCTCCGATTGGATACCGTAAAATTCCGGTTTCTGTGTGCGTCCCATCAAGATTTTCAAAGCATCGCTAATGGATAATTTGCCATTAATCACATCGGCCATCGCTTCCGTGATCGGCATTTCGACACCGAGTTCTTTCGCTAATTTGGCAGTGACGACAGCCGTCGATACCCCTTCAACAACCTGATTCATGCTATCGATCGTTTCCTCGACACTTTTGCCTTGACCGATCGCATGCCCCGCCTGCCAGTTTCTGGACAATTCACTGTTCGCGGTCACGAAAAGGTCACCGACCCCGCTGAGTCCGCTGAAAGTGACTGGATCCGCGCCGAGTTTTACCCCGAGACGCGTGATTTCAGCGAGTCCGCGCGTGATTAAGATTGCTTTGGTGTTAACACCGAGTTCGAGCCCATCCACAGCACCGGCCCCGAGCGCGATAATATTTTTCAACGCACCGCCGAGTTCGACTCCGACAATATCTGATGACGTGTAAACACGGAAATAGTCAGTAGCGAACAGATCTTGAACGCGACAGGAGGCGTCCGTATCTTCACAAGCCGCTGTCACAGCCGTCGCATGGCGTTTGGCGACTTCTTCGGCATGGCTCGGGCCAGATAAGGCGACAGGTCCTTGATGCGGTACGTCCGCAAAAACTTCTGTCAAGATTTCACTGATTCGTTTGTGCGTCCCTGGTTCGAGTCCTTTTGAGGCATGGACGATCAGCGGTTCACCAATCGTTTGTCCAGCTGCTTCGAACGCTTTGAGCTGTTCGACAACTTGTTTGGACACATCGCGCATCCCTTTTGTTGGAATCACAAACAGAATGCCTGTAACATCCGCTAAGGTGACCGCAAGATCAGACGTAGCGGTAACATGTTCATCGACCGTGAAGTCATCGAGATAGCGCGTGTTCGTCCGCTGGTTCTGTAATTCTTCGGCATGTTCTGGATGATGCGTCCACAAACGCACATCGTACCCGTGTTCGCCGAGAACGTTCGCTAAGGTACTTCCCCACGAACCGGCACCGAGTACGGCTACTTTTTTGTTCATCGTGAACCCTCCTTCGTTCCTTTCACATCGGCGTAATCTGGCATTTCTGGATACTGATAGCGACGCCAGATAATTAAGGCGATACCTGCCACAAACAGCACCATCGAGAGTGCCTGGGAGACACGAATCGGTCCCCAATACAAGCTATCCGTGCGCAATCCTTCGATGAAGAACCGACCGAATGCGTACCAGATCAGATACAGGAATGTCGTTTCGCCGAGTTTCAGGTCCTGTTTCTTGTGTCTTACCAGTAAGAGTAACACCACACCTAGGAAATTCCATAATGATTCGTACAGGAAGGTCGGATGGTAGTAGGTGCCATCGATTTGCATATTATCCACAATGAACTGTGGCAAATGCAATGTATTACTCAAGAAATCCTGACTGACCGGGCCACCGTGTGCTTCTTGATTGACGAAGTTTCCCCAACGACCGATCCCCTGCGCCATGAGTAAATAAGGCGTCGCTACATCCGTCAATAGGAAGAACGGGAATTTTTTACGTTTGGCATAGAGTAACATCGCTAGCGTACCGGCGATCACACCACCATAAATGGCGATCCCACCGTTCCAAATTTGAATGATTTCACCGAGATGCTGTGAATAGTATTCCCATTCAAACAGGACGTAATAAATACGAGCGCCGATAAAACCGATCGGGATAACCCAGAGTGCCGCATCATAACCGATATCATCGCCAAAGTCTTTGCGTTTGAACTCGCGTGAAATGAGTTCGATCGCAAGCACCATGGCTACCGCAATAATAATGCCGTACCAGTGCACGGGAATGCCGAACAGATTAAACGCTACTGGATTGTTTAATAGCCACATCGATTAAGACCTCTGCTTTCTACTGCGTTCCGCTTCATCTTCTGCGGTGTTGCGAGCGATGAGATTAGTCAGACGATCTTCAAATTCTTGTTCGGAATTGAACCCCATGCGTTTCGCACGATAGTTCATCGCAGCGACTTCCACGATATTCGAACTGTTACGACCAGTGCGAATCGGCACGGTCACGCGTGGAATGGCGACATCAAACATCGGTATCGTTTCCTCAGCTGAACCGAGGCGATCGTATTCGGCGGATGAATCCCATTCAATCAAATTCACAATCATATTCAACTGCTGTTCGGTACGAACGGCTCCTGCCCCGAAGAGCGTGAACACATTGATAATCCCGAGTCCGCGAATTTCGATCATGTTGCGGAGAATTTCAGGCGCCTTACCGATCACGGTATGTTCATCACGTTTGTGGAAATCGACGCGGTCGTCCGCCACGAGACGGTGACCGTGTTTGATCAGTTCGAGCGCTGTTTCTGATTTACCGATACCGCTATCACCTGTAATCAAGATACCTACCCCGTAAACGTCAACGAATACGCCGTGCTCCGTCTGACGCGGTGAGAGCGTCTCCTGTAGGTAACTCGTAATATTTTTCAGCAATTGCGTGGTCACTGTTGCAGAACTGAGAATGGGAATGTGCATCTCCTCAGCCACTTGGAAAACTTCCGCTGCTGGTGTTAACTCTCTCGAGAACACAAAACATGGTGTCTCCTCCTGCGCCATTTCACGCATTCGTTCTAATCGTTCTTCAGACGATAACGTCTCCATGTAGGAATGCTCATTCAACCCGAATAATTGCACACGCTCTGCTGGATAGTAATTGAAATAACCCGTCAATTCTAATCCCGGTCTGGAAATATCTGTCGTCACAATTTTTCGGTAAAGGTAGTCTTCACCACTGAGCACTTTCATATCGAGTACTTCAGCTAAGCCTTGCACTGTTCCGCCGATCATCGCATCCGCCTCCTTCATTTTGTGTACATTACTGTCACTATGATAGCACATTTTCGCAGTCGAAACCGTGTCCTCTGTTCAGACACAAAAAAAACGCGCCACCGTTAACGGTAACGCGCACATCATTCAGTAGCTCGCAATTAATCGCTGCAAAGCCCACTGAATCACACTGTATAAGGTCGCCAGAAGCATCATATAACCGAACGACTCCATATAAACGGCCGGTCCCATGATCCAGTTCGCGATCATAAATAAGAATCCGTTCAATACGATTCTAAACAATCCGAACGTCAGTAGTCGAATTGGGAACGAAATAATCTTCAATACCGGCAAGACGAAAGTGAATAATCCCATCACAATCACAGCCAGTACACACGCCACCCAGAAATTGGAAATATAGGCGTGTGGATAGAAGAGCTCTGACAACCCCATCAAAATCAAGGCGTTCAAAATTACTTGTAAAATAAACCTCATGGTCTAATCATCCTCAACATGTTCTGCTTCGCGAATAGCGGTTCGTCTGCCGCGGCTATGATCCTGTGATCCCGTATAGTAGACTGTCGTACGCTTTTGCTTACGGGCAGCTGTCGATTCCGCCGGCAACAAGAACGCAAAAACAAAATACAGGAAAACGACCGGTAAAGCCATTGGTGTAAACAGCACGATAAACGCAATGAGGCGCAATACCGTTGCGCTCATATTGAGTGAATCAGCCAATCCACCAAACACGCCGGCAATTCTTCGATTGGTTGACGAACGTTTCATAGTTTCCTCCTTAGCCATTAACTGGCGGAAATGTACCCCCTAGTGTATCAGTAAATCGCACGCAATGCATGCGTGACGGGTATTATCCAATTAAACTTATATTTTTCTTAAAAGATCTAGTCCACAAATGTCGCTGAACTGATACCGTCGATCTGCTGCGTGACTTTGAGTTCTTTGCTGGCAGCTTCCTTGAGCGATGGGACGTGGGAAATCAATCCAATAATACGTCCGCTCTCGCGCTGAATCTGTCTGAGCGTGTTAATCGCGATCGGCAGTGCTTCTGCCTCATCGAGTGTACCGAACCCTTCGTCGATAAAGAGAATGCCCATGTCGATAGCTCCCGCTTGTTCCTGAATGACTTCGCTCAGCCCGAGCGCTAAGGCGATTGAAGCTTGGAACGTTTCCCCACCAGAGAGAGTTGAGATGTCGCGCTCGCCGTTGTAGCTGTCGATCATCGACATATCGAGACCGACAAATGAATTACCTTTCGCCTGTAATTCCTTCAGTTTAAAGCTGTAGCGTCCCTGCGTCATTGTCGCGAGACGTTGATTGGAGCGAACAATCACTTTGGCGAGGTAGCGGCGTAAGACGTACGTTTCGAGCGCTATATTTAAGCCTGCGCCTTTACCGGCCAATACCTGCCACAACTGATTGACGGTTTCGTAGTCCGTTCGATTCGTTTCATACGCTTGATAGTCATGCTTCAATTTCGAGAGTAGTTTGTCGATACGTTGATAACGACTGTAATCTTCTAAGATTTGATTGTTCAATTGGTTGAGTTCAGATGTTAATGCTTCCTGATCGTTTTGATAAGCGCTGAGCGTGGCTTCACGCGAAACCTCTAGTTTGTCGAGTGCCTGTTCGATATTATCTAACGCGCCACGATTGCGCTTGTCACGATCGTCGAAATCTGCCACTTCCTGCTCACGACGATCGACGTCCGCTTTGGATGTCCACGCCTCATGCCACTGTTTAACGGCTGCAAGCGTCCAGTCTGTGTGTTCAGCGAGTGAGCGCTCAATATCTGCCGCTTGCGTCGTCTGTTCAGCTTTCAATCGCTCGATCTCGCTCGTCGTTTTATCCATCGCATAGTTGTGGTTCAATTCCGCGTCATGCTGTGCTTTTTCTTCGGTCGCTAAGGTTTCTTTCTGTTCTTCTAAGGTGGTAATGGTTGCTTTGATATTTTGCAGTTCCGTCTGACACGCCGCTTGATCATCGAACGTGACTTTTTGATAGAGTGCCTCTAGCTGCTCAGCCGTTTTTTGCTGTGTGTCGATGAGGCCCGCTAAGGTCGCGCGGTCGCCCGTGAGATTTTTGTCTAATTGTTGGATTTGTTGATTCAACGCCTCAAGTTTTTCGGTCATTTCAGCGAGTTGCTGTTGTTCTTCAGTGAATTGCTGATGGCGCGCGTCCCACTGTTGCTTGGCTTCAGTGACCGTCGCTTCATCGTTCGCGAGCGCTTCCTCCCAGGCTTCGAGACTCTCGACGTTAACCTGTGCTAATAAATCCTTGAGCTGCTTGGCATCGTGCTGCAATTCCGTTTCGCGTTTGGATTTTTCAGCTAGCTTGGCTTCGTATTGCTTCTGCGTCGTCTCAAAAGCCATATTATCAATATCGTTTGAAGGACTGGACAGTGAATGCGTTGTGTTGCCGCAGACCGGACACGGTTCAGACGCTACCAACATCTCCTGACAAATACTGATCGCAATCTCGGCGCGTGTCTGTTCGATCTCTGCTAATGATGCTTCGACAGTAGCGAGCTTGGCTTGATGTTGGTGTTGTTGGTCGACAATTTTTTGATATTTATCATACGCCTGTTGGGATGCTTGAAAGCGTTCTGACTGCTTGCGATAGTTACTTTCAGCAGCGAGTACCGCTTTTTCGGTCAACTGTTTCGAGATAAATACGTCGTGCGCCGAAGCGGCTTCTTGCTGTTCAGTCACTGCTGTATCATACGCTTGCTGGGCAGATTGGATCTTCGTCTCTAAGGTTTCCTTCTGCTTTTGATTTGCTGTCTGCGTGTCTTCTAACGTTTTTATCTGCTGCCAATCACGCGCTTCTTCTTGTAATTGTTGCTGTTGTTGGCGTTTCTGTGGCAACTGTGCAATCTGCGGTTGCCATTCTGCTCGCTTCGTTTCGAAAGCTTTTCGTTTGTCGTCGAGCGTTACTTTTTCTTCATGTAGTGCCTCGAGTGCCGTTTGTTGTTTGTCCTGCGCCTCCGCATTAGCTTCTTTGGCGAGAATCGTATGATAGAGCGTTTCACTCTGCTGATAACGCGTCACTTTTTGGCGCAGCGTGTCAATAGCTGGACGTCCCTTATCCAACGTTTGCTGTACCGCCTGCGCCTGATCGCGTGATGCTAATTGATGGGTAATTTCTTTCAAACGATCGAGTTGAGTATTCTGTTCCTGATATTTTGTCCGTTGTGCTGATACTTCTTCATGAACTGTTCGTTGATAGTCAGTCGTGATATCAATAAAATCCTGACGCTGTTCGCGTGTCTGGCTATCTAGTAACTGATCGCGCACATCGCCGGTTGGCACCAAGCTCAAGATATCGCTAGCATAGCCCGCCAATCGTTCCGTCATTGCTTTTTGATCGCTGTCCATCGCTTTACGTCGTTCGTCTAACTTTTCCGTAATCTGTTGATAGCGTTCGGTTTTAAATATTTTCTGGAGGATCGGTAGTCGCTCACTCGTATTCGCCACTAAAAACTTCTGAAAATCGCCCTGTGGTAACAGTACGATCTGACAAAACTGATTTGCATCGAGACCGATAATTTCGGTGATCTTTGCGTTAATGTCGCTCACTTTTGTTAGTGGTTGGAGCACATCCGGCAGCACTAGTTCGTTTTTCATCGTTTGGCTTTTATTATTTTTGAAACTGCGCATTACGTGATATGATCTACCGCGCACTTCAAAGTCGAGCGATACCGAACATTCCTTGCCCTCAGGAAGCTGCTTGGACATCATTGCATCTTTCGTTTTATTGCCATTGCTCAATTGGCCATACAGTGCATAAACGATCGCATCAAAAATCGTGGTTTTTCCGGCACCCGTTTTTCCCGAAATGAGGAAGAGCGCGCCGTCATCTAGCTTTGTGAAGTCGATCGTCGTTTGATTGAGATAGGATTTGAAACCTTCGAGTTCTAATTTGAGTGGACGCATTAGTCTTCCTCCTCTGCAATTTCAGTCAAAATAGCCGTTAAGAGCCGCTGTTGTGCGTTTGAGAGCGGTTGATCATCCATCATGTATTGATAAAATTCCGCGATCAACGTCATCGGATCATCCGTATTGAGCGTGACATCGGTGGTTTCAAAGTATTCTACCGTCTCCTGTTCTTTCACATAGGTAACGCCCATCGCATTCGGGAAGCGTTGTTTGAGACGCGCCATGGCCTGCGACTGCAATGTCTTATCCGTGAGATTAAAGTAAATATAGTCGTCAGATACCGGTGCCTGCAGAAGGTTTTCTAAGGTGTCTTCTGCAATGCGTACCGCGTGGATCGGCGCAATCGGATGTTCAGTCACCTGAAAATCATCGCCATCGATATCGATCTCTAAGTAACCCTTCTGTCGGTTCTGCTTCGCTTCGTTTTTGGAGTAAGTGAGCGGCGAGCCACTGTAGTAACAGCGCGACTTTCCGACACGCTGCATCCCGTGAATGTGGCCGAGCGCAACATAATCGAAACCTTCAAACACTGCGGTCGGCACGTATTCGACCGTCCCGACACTCAAGGCGTGGCGCGCATCCGCAATATCCAGATCCTCACCCTCGCGCTCTGCACTGACAGAACCGTGGTACAGCAAGATATTCTGTCTATCAGGATCCCACTGTGTTTTGATCTGAGCGACTTGACGTTCTGTCGCCGTCACAATATCCACAATTTCCGGATCATCGTACAGTTTCTTAAAAGTCGGCGCATAATCAAACGCGAGTGGATAAATGTCCGCATCTCCCACAGAAATTTTGAACACTTCAGCGCTCGGTGACCCAACCACATAAATCCCTTGTTTCGCGAAAAAGTCCTGCCCGTAACCGACCATCGCACCGGAATCGTGGTTACCGTTGATAATTACCACTGGCCAATCCCACTCGGTTGCCATCCGTGACAGCAGTTCATTCACGACACGAATACTGTCGCGCCCGGGACGCGAAATATCGTAGAGATCGCCACTGATCAGTACGATATCGGGTTGTCGTTCTTTCACCTCATCGATCCAGCGGTGAAATATTTGAATTTGATCCTCAAGCAGCGAATAATTGTTCAGCTGTTTACCGATATGCCAATCGGCTGTATGTATAATTTTCATCACGATACCTCCTGTCAAAAAAGGGCCTAGACAGTGTCAGACCATCTAGGCTCAGTATACGTTATCCACGAGGGGTTCGTGGTTATTTAGCTAAAATCTTCTTCAAATATTTACCGGTATAGCTGCCATCGACTTCAGCGACTTCCTCCGGTGTCCCAGTCGCAACAACGGTACCACCGCCGTCACCGCCTTCTGGACCGAGGTCGATCAAGTAGTCCGCACTCTTGATGACGTCGAGGTTATGTTCGATCACGATGACAGAGTTGCCATCATCGACTAAACGTTGCAACACATCCAGCAAGCGGCGAATATCTTCAGAATGTAAACCGGTTGTCGGTTCATCCAAAATGTACAGCGTATTGCCTGTTGCCACACGCTGCAGTTCACTTGCCAGTTTCATACGCTGTGCTTCCCCACCGGATAGTGTCGGTGCGGGTTGACCGAGCGTAATGTAGCCGAGACCGACATCGAGGATCGCCTGCAGTTTACGCGTGATTTTTGGAATCGAACTGAAGAATTCGCGCGCTTCTTCCACACGCATATCCAAAACATCCGCGATCGTCTTGCCTTTGTATTTCACTTCCAAAGTTTCTGCGTTGTAACGCGCCCCGTGACACACTTCACATGGGACGTAAACATCTGGGAGGAAGTTCATCTCCACCTTGATGATACCGTCACCTTTACAGTTCTCGCAGCGTCCGCCTTTCGTATTGAAACTGAAGCGTCCTTTTTGATAACCGCGGAGCTTCGCATCGTTCGTCTGCGCAAAGAGTTCACGAATATCATCGAAAACGCCCGTGTAAGTCGCTGGATTACTGCGTGGCGTACGACCGATCGGACTCTGGTCAATATCGATCACTTTATCGAGATCTTCGTATCCGGTGATACTGTCTGCCTTGCCTGGCACTACCTGGGTGCGGTTCAAATCGCGCAGGAGTTTCTTCTTTAATACTTCATTGACCAAGGAACTCTTTCCTGAACCGGACACACCGGTAACCACTACAAATTCACCGAGGGGCACGTCGACGTCGAGTTGTTTCAAGTTATTTGCCTGAGCACCTTTGACATGGATATCGCCTTTATCACTGTGGCGACGTTCGGCGGGCACCGCAATCGTCCGTGTTCCGTTCAAATATTGTCCCGTCAGCGATTCTTCATTCTCAGCGACTTCTTCTGGTGTACCGACTGCGACAACTTGACCACCGTGATCACCAGCGCCTGGGCCCATATCGATCAAGTAATCGGCGGCACGCATCGTGTCTTCGTCGTGTTCAACCACGATGACGGTATTGCCGAGATCGCGCATGCGTTGGAGCGAACGAATCAGACGATCATTATCGCGCTGATGGAGACCGATCGACGGTTCATCCAACACGTACATGACACCGGATAAGTTCGAACCGATCTGCGTCGCTAAGCGAATACGCTGCGCTTCCCCACCGGATAGCGTACCGGCAGAACGTTCCAATGTTAAGTAATCGAGACCGACTTCAACCAAGAAATGGAGGCGCGCTTCGAGTTCTTCCATAATTGGCACCGCAATCGTCTGATCTTCACCGCTCAAGTCGATATTCGTGAGGAACGTCAACGCGTGCGCAATCGACATATTAGTAACTTCCGCAATGTCATTGCCTTCGATCTTGACCGCGAGTGCCTGACGGTTGAGGCGTTTCCCATGACATACCGGACACGGTAACTCCGCCATGTACTGCCCCATCGTTTCTCTGATCAAATTACTGGATGAATTCATGTAGCGACGATGGACGTTCGGCAATACCCCTTCGAAGACTTGATCCTTATCCTGCACATTACCGAATTCGTTCTGATAGTGGAAGTGGAACTTCTGGTCGCCACTACCGTTTAGGATGAGATCCTGCTGATCCTTATCGAGTTCTTCAAATGGCACATCGGTCGGGATATCGAACGCTTCAGCTGCCTGCTTCAAAAGCGTTGGGTAGTACATACTCGTTTTGGACTGCCACGGAACGATCACGCCATCCTCAATCGACAATGACGTATCTGGAATGACACGTTCAATATCTACCGCCATATTAAAGCCTAACCCGTCGCATTCCGGACAACGACCGTATGGCGCATTGAATGAGAAGAGACGCGGTTCGATTTCACCGACTGTGAACCCACAGAGCGGACAGGAATAGTGCTCAGAGAATAAAATCTCCTCGCCACCGATAATCTTTCCGACCGCATAGCCGTCCGTTAAACGGAGTGCACTCTCCAGAGAATCCGCCAAACGGGACCGAATGCCGTCCTTGATCACGACACGGTCAACGATCACATCGATGTCGTGCTTCTTATTCTTTTCAAGTTCCGGCAAATCGTCGATGTCGTACATTTTCCCATCGATCTGAACACGCACGTAGCCTTGTTTTTGAATATCCGCAAGCAGACGTTTGTGCTGCCCTTTCTTGCCACGCACGATCGGTGCTTGAACTTGTAATTTGGTGCGTTCCTCTAAGGCCAACAAACGATCCAACATCTGATCGAGCGACTGACTTTCGATCGGACGACCATCATTTGGACAAATCGGATGCCCGACACGCGCGAATAATAGACGCAAATAGTCGTTCACCTCTGTGATCGTTCCAACCGTCGAACGCGGGTTGCGGTTGGTGGTTTTCTGATCAATCGCAATCGCTGGACTCAAACCATCGATACTATCGACGTCTGATTTCTTAATATTACCGAGGAACTGGCGCGCGAACGCCGATAGACTCTCCACATACCGACGCTGTCCCTCCGCATAGAGCGTATCGAAGGCGAGCGAACTCTTGCCGGAACCGGAGAGTCCCGTAATGACGACCATCTCGTTACGCGGAATGGTCACATCAATGTCTTGTAAGTTGTGGGAACGCGCCCCACGAACGATGATTTCTTCCCTCATAGTACCCTCTTTTCTCTCTGTTGATCCTTATTATTCTATAGCACTTCATCACTAAAAAGCAAACAAACGTTCTCTTTTTGACTGTGACTCGCATTCATGCACACTTTCATGTTATTTGAGGAACAGTGGTCCACAGATTAAGAAAACGGTTTATAATATAATGAGTTCCTCCAAACCAGAAAGGACGATAGCTATGGCAACATACGGACACGATGATTACTTAAACACCTTACAAGCTTTCACGCAGACGGTAGAAACCAACCACCCCGATTCCGAAACCACCCGTTTTCTATCCGAACGATTGCGTGAACTGCAAACGGTTGAAGGGACAGCTTTCCCAGCGCGCTGGCAATACTTGATCAATCAACTGCCGGTTGTCAAATCCTCCGAACAACTGGAATGGACGCCTGAAGAGCGCGAGTACTGGTCGCAGATTAAAGACATGAACCAACTCGGTAATTGGGGTTGGACGTTGAACGTATAAATATATAAAAAACGAGCATCCGACAACTGGGTGCTCGTTTTGTGTTTGGATAGCTGTTATGATGATTAACCGAAACGTCCAGAAACGTAGTCGGCAGTTTGTTCTTCTTTTGGATTGTTGAAGATCTGTTCCGTTTCGCCGTACTCGATCAAGCGGGAGTGGCCGCCACCGAGTTCTGGATCGGCGTAAAGGAAGGCGGTGTAATCTGCCACACGTGCTGCCTGCTGCATGTTGTGGGTCACGATGATGATCGTGTAGTCTTTCTTCAATTCGTGGATCAAGTCTTCAACCTTCAAGGTGGAGATTGGGTCCAATGCGGAAGTAGATTCGTCCATCAAGAGGACATCCGGTTTAACCGCTAAGGCACGGGCGATACAGATACGTTGTTGCTGACCACCAGAAACCGCCATGGCGCTCTTGTTGAGGTCGTCCTTCACTTCGTTCCAGATTGCTGCACCTTTCAATGATTCCTCAACGAGTTCGTCGAGTTTAGTCTTATCCTTGATGCCGTGTGTACGTGGGCCGTACGCGACGTTATCGTAGATGCTCATTGGGAATGGGTTTGCCTGCTGGAATACCATCCCGACGTCACGACGTAAATCATTGACGTTAACGTCTTTGTCAAAGATGTTTTTACCTTCGAGTTCAACGCGACCTTCAATGCGGCAGCCTGACACTAAGTCGTTCATACGGTTCAACGATTTCAATAACGTTGATTTACCTGAACCGGATGGACCGATCAATGCGGTCACGTTGTTTTCGTAGAAGTCGACGTTAATTTCTTCTAAAGCTTTAAATTTTCCGTAGTAAAGATCCATATCCTTTACTGCGAATTTTGTTCTTAAGTTTTGCTCTGCCATTACCGTTGTCCTCCTTTTGCACTCAAACGGTTAGATAGCCATGTGGATAAACCATTGATGACAAGCACCATTAATAATAACACAACCCCGGTCGCCATTGCCTGGTCACGGTGGAAACCTTCACCGGAAAGGACGTACATATGAAGGGCTAAGGTACGACCTGAATCGAAGAGGCTGGTTGGCATACCGGTTGATGTTCCCAAGGTGTACATCAATGCGGCCGTTTCACCGACGATACGTCCGACTGCCAAGATGATACCGGAGAGAATCCCTGGCATCGCAACTGGCAAAACGATCTTGAAGATGGTACGCAATTTACCAGCACCGAGTCCGAAGCTGGCATTGCGGAGTGAGTCGTTAACGGACATCAACCCTTCTTCGGTATTACGGATAATCAGTGGCAACACCATGATGACCATCGTCAAAATCCCGGCGATCATCGAATATTGGAAGTTGGCTGCGATAACGAATGCCAACATACCAAACAAACCATAAACAATCGATGGTACCCCGGACAACGTATCGGCAGCGATACGGATAGCGGAGACCCAGAAACTATCTTTTTGCGCGTATTCGACGAGGTAGAACCCGGCGAAAACACCGAGCGGTACAGCGATGACCAAAGCACCGAGCACGAGGAACAAGGTCGAGATTAACGCAGGCATCATGGACACGTTGTCTGTCGTGTAGGTCCAAGCGAACAGATCCATAGAGAGGTAAGGTACCCCTTTGATCACCACATACGCAATAATAAAGATCAACCACGCGAATGTAAACGCTGCGAAGAAGTAGGTTAATCCTTTTAAGACTTTATTCATCATGCGGTTTTCCTCCCTCTATTCACGTAAGCCAATGCTGCATTGATCAGCAAGACGATCACGAACAATACCGCACCAGTCGCAATCAAAGCGTCACGGTGTGTCCCAGAAGCGTATGCCATTTCCAACATAATGTTTGTGGTCATCGTACGCGTCCCTTGGAATAATCCACGTGGGAAAATCGGTTGGTTACCAGCAACCATGATCACGGCCATCGTTTCCCCAACGGCACGTCCGAGTCCTAAAATGATCGATGCGATAATCCCGGATTTAGCAGCCGGAACCATAATCAAGTAAGACGTACGATCATGTGTGGCGCCGAGTCCGATTGATGCTTCGTAATAGGAACGCGGCACGGCACGGAGGGAGGACTCTGAGGTCGTAATAATCGTTGGAATAACCATAATGGATAACACCAATCCCGCCGTAAAGATACTCAATCCTGAGCTTGGTATACCGATCGAATGTGCAAAGCTACGAATAGCTGGTACTAATACGAGTAATCCAAAGTAACCGTAAACGATCGATGGAATCCCGGCCATCAAGTTAACGGCTGGCTTCAAGAATCGGTGTAACTTCGGTGGGCAGTAATACGCCATATATACGGCGGTAAATACACCAGCTGGAATTGCAATCGCCATGGCAAGCAAGGTCACGCAGAGTGAACCCACTAACATCGGTGCGATACCAAAGATTTCTTTTCGAGGCTTCCACAGTGAACCACTTAGGAAATCACCAATCCCATATTTAGATAGGAACGGCACAGCATTTGCAAAGATAAAGTAACAAATTGAAAGTAGCGCTAAAATCGAAATCATGGCACAGGCGAAAAACACCCACTTCATAATGACTTCGAGCTTATTCTTCTCCATAAAACTCTCCTCAATAGTGCACATCATCTAATTGACGTTTATAAATAAAAATAGCCACTATAACATATTGATTTACAGTAGCTATTTTATCAGAAAAAACTTAACTATTGGGCATCTGATTGGAATTCGGTCCAGTCTACTGATTCACCAGTGAAGATCGCCTTCAAATCATCCAATGTTAAATTATCCACTGTGTTTTCTTTATTAACGATGACTGCGATACCGTCTTTGGCAATAACGGTGGACTCAACGTCTGTTTCTTCAGCTTTCAATTCACGAGAAGCCATACCGAGATCGGAGCTGCCGTTACCTGCTGCCTCAACCCCCGCACTGGATCCGTTCTGTGTAATTTCGATTTCAACACCAGAATTTAATTTCTTGTATTCTTCAGCCAAAGATTCCATCAATGGGCCAACTGACGTAGAACCGGATACTTTAATGGTACCTGTTTGGCCACTTGCTTCATAATCCGTATCTGTATCCAAAGGTACGTAATCGTGGTCTAAGACGATTTCTTGCCCCTGTTTGGATAGAATGAAGTCCATGAAGTCCTGTGCGACATCAGAAAGTTCGCCGTCCTTCTTCGTCACCACATTGAACGGACGTTGTACTGGGTAATCACCGTTTGACACATTTTCTTCAGTCGCTTCGACGTCATCAATCTTAACAGCCTTCACGGTATCGTTGAGAGAACCTAAAGAAATATAACCAATTGCTGCTGGGTTGCTAGCAACGTTTGACAATACCTGGTCAGTACCATTTTGAACGTCAGCTGTCTGTACAGTATAATCTTCGTCACCATCAGCTACACCCGTAATTTCGGTAAAGGCATCACGCGTACCAGAACCTTCTTCACGTGTAATCACATTAATCATGCTGCTAGAACCGTTACCACATGCAGCGAGTACGGCACTGACACCCAACGCCATAAACATTTTGGTAAACTTCTTCATCGTATAATAGCCATCCTTCCATAAAATAACTCACAATATTACACCGTTCCGCTCTTTCGCGTGAACTCATTAGTTATTTTATCAGGCGAATGTAAATTTAATGTAAATTTATAAATTAATTTTCGTGAGTTTTGTAAATTTTTTGTAAAGATTTGATTTAAACTTCGTAATCGTCATCGAGTTCAGCCATATCATCTGCGAATTCGCTGTCCACAAAGGCCGGATTTTGTCTTGGCAGGTAGACTTTGAACGTCGATCCTTCACCGAGTTGGCTCGTGACGTCGATCGTTCCGCCCATCGTTTCAATGAGGTTGCGAACGATAGATAAACCGAGTCCCGTACCGCCTGTTGCGGTCGAACGGTTTTTGTCGACGCGGTAGAAGCGCTCAAAAATACGCGGAAGATCCTCTTCTGGAATGCCGTCACCATCATCCGAGACGGTGAAGACGACGTACTGCTGATCCTCCGTGATGCCACCAGTTAACTGCACATGACCGCCCGGATGATTGTATTTGATCGCATTCGTACCCAGATTCGTCAAAATTTGGTTGAGACGTCCCGCCTCACCGATAAATTCGAGTGTCGGATCCGAGATGGCAGTCGAGAGCGTAATGTCATGCTTCTCAGCCATGGAAACGAGCTGTTCTTCGGTGTTTTCCAAGAGCTTTGCCATATTGATCGGCGTGTAGTCATGGGTAATCTGATGCTGTTCAATCTTCGAGAGGTCGAGAATATCGCTGATCAAAGACTCGATACGCAGACTTTCCTTATCGATGATGCCGACAAATTCCTCGGCTGTCTCGGTATCTTCCAGCGCACCGTTCAGTAACGTTTCCGCAAACCCCTTGATAGCAGTGATCGGTGTCTTCAACTCGTGCGATGCGTTCGCAATGAAGTCGGAGCGTACCTTTTCGAGCTGACGGATTTCGGTAATGTCATAGAGCAAAACAATAATCTGATCCGACGCGGCATCCGGCGTATCATTCGGATCGACGAAGACGACATTCACATCTAAAATGACTTCTTTTGGATAGTAATAGTAGATTTCGTCGCTGATCGCCTGTTTTTCCTGCAGACTCAATGCAATCATCTGGGTGAGGCGGTAACCCGGCAATACATCCGCGTAGCACTGACCTTCGACACTCTCATCGAGATCGAGGATATGCATCAGGGCATCGTTGGCGATACGGATAACGCCCTCTTCATCAATCAGCACGACGCCGACAACCAGATGATCCAACAACAAACTCATCCGTTTCTTCTGACTGTTGAGTCTGATGGTCTGATGGTTGAGGCGCGACATCATATCGTTGATCGCAAAACCGATTTCGTCGATTTCCTCGATCCCCTGTTTCTGATATGGCTGTTGGTCCCCGCTGGATGATACGTTGTTCAATAACGCGGTCGTCGCATTTACCGAGCGACGGATGCGATCGAAGAACCAGAGACTGATAATAATGATGCCGAGCGAAACGGCGATAGAACCGACAAATGAGAGACCGATCAAATGATCGGACGATGGCACCGAACGTCGCATTTCACTGACAATCGTCAAATAACCGGTAATATTTTGATCCTTGTTGTAGAGCGGTCCCTTGAACTGATAACCGTCCGTACCATTCAGTGCTTCCGGGCGAAATTGATAGTGGACTTGACGCGGCATTGTCCCATCGATTCCCTCCATCAATGTCGTTGCTAACGCGCCATTCCCGTACGAAAAAATTTCACGCCCGTTCACATCGAAAATACTGACGCGATCGGCAGGGTTCAATGCTTCACGCAAATTTTGTTGCGCGTCGACCCAGCTGCGTTGATTATTGATGATATCGTCGCCACTCACATCCTGAAGGACATCATGGACATTATTCACCATCAGTTCGAGCCCATCGCGCGTCTCCTGCTTTAGGGCATTTTCGGAGAGCGAGGTCACAGTGTAGGTGAACAGCAAAGTGAAGATCACAAAAAGGAGCGCGAAGGCGGTCGCGACCTTGATCATTAACTTCTTCATTATTCTGGAACCTCAAAGCGATAGCCGAAGCCGCGTACCGTCTTGATATAATCAGGATTTTTTGGATCTTCTTCGATTTTTTCGCGCAGGTGACTGATGTGCACGTCAACAATGCGCGTGCCCCCGCGATAATCGAACGACCAAATCTGCTGCAGTAGGCGATCGCGTGCCACGGTACGATTCTTATGTCCCACCATATATTTCAATAGCTCGTATTCTTTCGGTGTCATTTCAATCGACTTACCGTTGACTTTGACGGTAAACGTCTCGGTATCGATCGCAATCGGTCCAGCTTCAATATAACGTTTCCGTTTATGAATCGGACTGACCACGAGCGAATCATCGCTCACGGCTTTACTTTCGGAACCGTGCGTCGCTTTGGCGCGGCGTAAAATCGCCCGAATGCGTGCGACAACTTCGCGTGGGCTGAACGGTTTCGTCATATAGTCATCAGCACCGAGTTCAAGTCCGAGAATTTTTTCGATTTCGGCATCTTTCGCCGTCAGCATGAGGATCGGTGTTTCGACCTGTTCCATGCGCAAACGTCGGCAAACTTCCATCCCGTCCATCTCCGGCAACATCAGATCCAAAATAATCATGTCGTAGGCGTCTGTCTTCGTCATCTCGTAAGCGGTGAGTCCGTCCATGGCGGTTTCAACAGCGAAGCCTTCTTTGTTCAGATTAAATTCGAGTAATTTAACAATCGACTGTTCATCATCAACGACGAGTACTTTTTTCACGGTGATTCTCCCCTATTCAGCGTCATCCTGTCCGAGTAACCACTTCAAATAACTGTCCATAAAGTTGTCTAAGTCACCATCCATCACGGCGTCGGTATCACCGGTTTCGTAGTTGGTGCGGTGATCTTTGACCATCTGATACGGATGGAAGACATAGGAACGAATCTGCGAACCCCACGCGATTTCAGCTTTTTCACCGCGCAGTTCGTCGATTTCTTTGGCGTTCTTTTCTTCGAGTAGGCGTGCCAATTTCGCCTGCAACATCTTCATCGCCGTTTCGCGGTTCTGGAATTGTGAACGTTGACTCTGCGAGGAGACGACGATGCCGGTCGGTTCGTGCACTAAACGCACGGCCGAACTGGTCTTGTTAATGTGCTGACCACCCGCACCGCTCGAACGAAAGACGGACATCGTAATGTCGTCCGGGTTAATATCAATTTCCGTCTGCTGATCGACTTCAGGCAACACTTCGACCGACGCGAATGAGGTGTGTCGGCGGTTATTGCTGTCGAATGGCGAGATACGGACGAGACGGTGAATACCGTGCTCTGATTTCAGTAAGCCGTACGCATGCTGGCCTTTGATTTCTAAGGAGACACTCTTCACACCCGCTTCATCGCCCGCTTGATAATCCAAAACAGTGACTTTGAAGCCGTGCTGTTCGCTCCAACGTTCATACATGCGCAAAAGCATTTCTGCCCAATCCTGCGCTTCAGTTCCACCAGCCCCAGCGTGGATTTCTACCAGCGCCGTTGCTTTATCGTGTGGGCCGGAAAGCAACAGATTGCGTTCGTAATTCGCAATGTCTTGATTGAAGGCTTCGAGATCACGCTCTAATTCTTCCATGAAAAGGCCATTCTCTTCTGGATCCTCCTGAATCAGTTCCAACATCGCTTCTAAATCTTCCCATTTCGCGGTTAAGGCGTGGAACGTTTCGTATTTTTCCTTGGCAGCGTTGGTCTCATCGATCACCGAGCGTGCCTGTTCATTATCGTCCCAGAACGAGGGATCTGCCATCTTCCCTTCATTTTCTGCAATCGTGGTTTCGAGCTCTTCTAAGTCAAAGAGACCCCCTTAGCGTGTCGATTGCCTGTTTCTTGTCATCTAAACTGTGACGAATTTCGCCTAATTCCATCATACTTTGCCTCCTATTGCTATACGAAAAGACACACTTAAAAAGCCGACCTATTGGCTTTCAAGTATGCCTGTTCCTGATTGATTATACCGCCTGACGTTGTAAGTTTTGACGGATTTCAGAATTCATAAAGATGCGGGTCGCATCATATTCGATCCCGCCGATCATCGCGTTGAAACGGTCGTAACCTTCCGTTTGGTATTCAACGAGCGGGTTATTCTGCGCGTAGGCACGCAGGCCGATCCCTTGACGCAACTGATCCATTGAGTCGATGTGATCTGTCCAACGCGCATCGACCGCACGAAGGATGACAACTTTTTCAAATTCGAGCGAGAGACGGGCGTTGTTGATGCCGTCGACCTTCTCTTCAAAGCGTTCGCGCGCTTTTTCTTCGATCACGTGTTTCAACTGCGCGTTTGTCTTGTCTTTGAGATCGTCTTCGGAAATCGTGTCCGGTTTCAAGAGAACGTTGATAACTTCCTGATACAATCCTTCCAAGTTCCATTCCTTGCGCTCGCGGACGGTGTAGGCATCGACGATACGTGAAATGGTACGTGAAATCATCCCCCACATAATCTGGTCGAGTGAATCTTCCTCGTTGATGATCTGTTGGCGCTGTGCATAGATGATCTCACGCTGTTCACGCATGACTTCGTCGTATTCCAACACGTTTTTACGCGTATCGTAGTTGTTCCCTTCAACACGTTTCTGTGCAGCTTCGACCTGGCGCGTCAACATCTTACTTTCGATCGCTAAGTCGTCACCCTCACCATCGTCGAGGCGTTCCCAGAGTGCTTTCACACGGTCGGAACCGAAACGTTTCATCAAGTCGTCTTCCAAACTCAAGTAGAAACGACTGTAGCCGTTATCTCCCTGACGGCCGGAACGTCCGCGCAACTGGTCATCGATACGGCGAGATTCGTGACGTTCGGTACCGAGTACGGCGAGTCCGCCCATTTCTTTGACGCCCATACCGAGCTTGATGTCGGTCCCACGTCCAGCCATGTTGGTGGCGATCGTTACCGCACCTGGCTGTCCCGCCTGCGCGATAATTTCGGCTTCTTTCGCGTTATTCTTTGCATTCAAAACGTTGTGGGCGATACCTTTCTTCGTTAATAATTCTGAAAGATACTCAGACGTTTCAACTGCCACTGTACCGACCAAGACCGGCTGACCTTTACTGTGGCGCTCTTCGATCTCTTTAGCGACCGCGTTAAATTTGGATTTCAAGTTCGGGTAGATAACATCCGACGCGTCCTCACGCTGTACGGGACGGTTAGTCGGCACCTGAATCACGTCCATGTCGTAAATCTCACGGAATTCGGTTTCTTCCGTTTTCGCGGTACCCGTCATCCCCGCCAATTTGTCATACATACGGAAGAAGTTCTGGAATGTGATCGTCGCCATAGTCTTCGATTCGTTTTGAATCGGCACACCTTCCTTAGCTTCGATCCCTTGGTGGAGACCGTCAGAATAACGACGTCCATCCATAATACGTCCGGTAAAGCCATCAACGATCTTCACTTCGTCATCTTGAACCACGTAGTCGATATCGCGAAGCATGATGTAGTTGGCACGCAAGGCGGTATCCAAATGGTGGATCAGCGCACCGTTGTTGACGTCGTAGAGGTTTTCCAAATGGAAGGCGTCTTCCGCTTTGTCGACCCCTTCTTCGGTCAAGCTGATCGTTTTGGATGGTGCGTCGATCGTGTAGTCGTCACCCTCAACCAATTTCTTCACGAAACGATCGGTCTGCGTGTAGAGTTCGGTTGACTGTTCGGCCTGTCCGGAAATGATCAATGGCGTACGCGCTTCATCAATTAGGATAGAGTCGACCTCATCGACAACCGCGTAATGCAGTTCACGCTGTACCATCTGTTCCTTATAAACGACCATGTTGTCGCGCAAGTAGTCGAACCCTAGCTCGTTGTTGGTGGAGTAGGTGATGTCGCAATTATAAGCGGCACGTTTTTCTTCGGCGGACATGTCGTTCGTGTTCAAACCGACCGTCAATCCCAAGAAGCGGTACACTTCCCCCATGTCTTCGGAGTCACGCTTTGCCAAGTATTCGTTGACGGTCACCACGTGTGCGCCTTTACCTTCGAGAGCGTTGGTGTAGATCGGCATCGTTTCCGTCAATGTCTTACCTTCACCAGTTTTCATTTCGGCGATGTTACCATAGTGGAGTGCGAAACCACCCATGATCTGCACGTGGAAAGGAAAAAGTCCCAAAACACGGCGTGCGGCTTCACGAACGGTCGCAAAAGCTTCGTAGATAATATCCTCCAACGTTTCACCGTATGCCAGTCGCTCCTTAAATGCCTCAGTCTGATCTCTCAGCTGTTCATCGGTGTAGCCAGCATATTTATCCGCCAGTTCTTCGACTTTCTTCGCTTGACGATCAAAACGGCGCAAATCGGCTTTATCGTTATCAAATATTTTCTTTAAAGCGTTTGCCATAACAATCTCCTCATCTCATATCTTTATCTTTTTTCGTTGATTATTCTCAATAATCGCTGTTAGTCAAAAGTATCCACTAACTCAGTATTTATTATACATACAAACCGTTGATGGGTCTATTACCAGTAGCCCGTTTCTTTTGACAGGTGTGCATACAATCCGTAAAATATTCACGTAAAAGTGAAAAAATGCACATGAAAGGAAGCTTTGTATGTCTGAGTCACACTCATTTACTGAAATTTTTCAAAACCGCCGTACGATCCACCACTTCGACCCTGAAGTAAAGATTTCTGAAGAGGAAGTTCGAGAAATCATCGAAGAATCAACCAACGCTCCCTCCGCGTTTAACTTGCAACCGTGGCGCATCATCGCATTGCAGACACCAGAAGGACGCGCGAAAGTTGAAGAATTCGTTTGGATACCTAACAAAGGTTTCTTCGAAGAAGCGCCGGTAACGCTCTTCCTCTTTGCGGATCCCGAAGCGCACAACGTCTTCCGCGAATTTCACGCTGAACGCTTGGAAAACGGCGAAATCGATCAGGCCGAATATAACCGTCTGATGGGCTTACCGCTCTTGCCGTTCTACGACAACGGTACCCAGGAACTGCGTGATATGACTGCCGTTACCGGTGCGTCACTCCTCATGATGTCCATACTGTTGAACATCCGTAACCACGGCTATGAATCGATTGCCTGGTACGGTTACGACATGGACAAAGTGGTCGCTGCGCTCGACGAAGATGAAGAACGCTACATTCCATTCTGTGCGGTGACATTTGGTAAACAGGACATGTCAAAAGCCGATCAGGAATCCGACCACAGCAATCGCTACTCGGTGGATCGCGTCACGAAATTCTTGTAATCCCTCAGCAGTTAACAAGCGGACGACTTCAACGCGAAGCCGTTTTTTGTTTGCATGCAAAAAGCGGACGCCCAAACTCAGGCGTCCGCGATGGTTAATAGCGTTTCAGTGTGAATTATTGTTCGTCGATATCGATCAAACCGTACTGACCGGCTTTACGTTCGTAGACGATTTCGATCTTGTCCGTTTCAGCGTCACGGAAGACGAAGAAGCTGTGTCCCAACATTTCCATCTGCAAGATGGCTTCTTCTGGAGACATTGGTTTAGCGCCGACAACTTTACGACGCGCAATCGTGAAGTCTTCTTCAGTTTCCTCTTCAACCGGCACGTCAACGGCACCGATCAATTCTGGGAAGCCTTTTTCACGGGATTTACGGTTAACTTTCGTTTTGTATTTACCGACCTGACGTTTCAATTTATCAACAACGAGGTCGATACTACCGTAGAGATCTTGAGACGTTTCTTCAGCGCGAAGCGTCAAACGTGGCAGTAGGATCGTTACTTCCGCTTTTGCGTCACCGTTACGGTAAACTTTAGCGTTCACGTAAACGGTCGTTTCTTCGTCATTGTGGAAGTACTGTTCGATTTTGCTGATCTTGTCTTCAGCATACTGTCTAATAGCTGGTGTGATCTCAATGTTCTCACCGCGAATATTGTACTTAAACATACTATTCATCCTTTCTGCCCCGTAGCTACCGGGGAGAAGCTTTCTGGCTTCTATCTCTTCTACACCTGTATTGTATCGAAAATTCCAACATTTAGCAAGCGTTTTCTTTTTTTATAATGTGAATTACCTAGCAAGCGTTGCGCTACGAATATTCGTCACCCCGGCGTTTTCAAGGACATGATAGGCGCTATACAGTGTCGCTCCGGTGGTATAGACATCATCGAACAAAATGATCTGTTTGGGAAACGAATCCGTATTTCTTAACTGAAACTTATTTAATTGCTGGAGACGTGTTGAGCGACTGCTTCCCGCCATTTTCTTCGAGGTGGTATCGACCAAGAACTCCTGATATGGAATACCTGATGCCTTCAAAATCACACTCGTCTGATGAAAACCGCGCTGTTTGGCACGCGCTTCCTGCGAAGGCAACGGCACCCAGACGTGATGGGGGTATTGCCTTTTGATGTTGAGGAGTTCTTTTTTGAATAGACCCGCTAGCCGCTGTTCGCGTTGTCCTTTCAATAGGAGTAACCACTCGCGATAGCCGGACTGATAGTGATAGAAGGCGTGATGGGCGATCTGCCAATCGTACCGAGTCCGCCACTGTTCGCAGTCTGAACATAATGTGACCGTTTCTTGCGGTCTCGCACACTGCGGGCATTGTAGTCCTGTGATTGGCGTGATGCGTTTGAGGCACTCTTCGCATATCGGCTGGTTCATTGGCACTGTCCAGAAACAAAGCTCACGTAAGGTTATTTTAGGGATGATGATTTCGCCGCAGAGTAAACAATTCATGGCGTCACCTCATCGAGTAAACCGCGCAGCCGTCCCAGACGATTCATGCGTTGAATTTCTCTGACCGCATCGACACTCGCCTTAGTGCGTCCCGCATGGATAAAAATCACCTCGCCATTCGGTGCCCACGCCTTGCGTCCGACACGCCCTGCGATCTGTACCAATGCCGACGTGGTAAAGGCACGATGTTCGCTCCCAAGTACGATCACGTCGATCGCTTCAAACGTTACCCCACGCTCCAAGATCGTGGTAGTCAGTAGGAACTGTACAGCAGTATCGCGCATCGCCTGCACCTTGCCTAAACGTTCATCATCTGACGCATGTACCGCTTTGAAATGCGCATTTGGAAAGACATTACGTACGATGTTCTCCAACTGTACCATGCGTTTCACGGTCGGCAGAAAGACCAAAAAGCGTCGCTCGGCCTGTAGTAGCGTGCGGGGACGAGTGATTGTGTCAGTTTACCCTGTTTGACTTGACGTCGCAGTTTACGATCAGGCGTCGCTGTTAGATAGACCAGCGTGCTTTCTGTTCGCAAAGCGGTACGCACCGCACGTTCCAGCATCGGATCGCCATTGAACGGAAAGGCGTCTGTTTCGTCGATCACTAACAGATCGAACGCCTGATGAAAGCGCACGAGCTGATGCGTGGAGCAGATGACGAGTGGCGTATAACGGTAGCTTTGTGCCGATTTTCCGTGAAGCAACAAGGCATCCATCTCTGGAAAAGCGCCCGCAAACCGCAGTACCAATTCATTGGCGACATCGATTCTAGGCGTCGCAATCGCCACCCGCTGACCTTGACAAAGCGCAGTATCGACCACTCGAAACAGCATTTCCGTCTTGCCCGCACCGGTGACCGCCCAAACGAGATGATCCTGATGCGATTGAAAAGCAGCGACGAGCGTATCGGAGACTTCCTGCTGGGCAGTGGATAGCGCGCCGTCAAACGTGAGATAACTGCTCGAACGCGCCCATGAATTCACACTCGGTGCTGGACATTCGTACAACTGATCGCAGCGCCTGAGCACGCCGAACGCGAGACAATCGAGGCAGTAAACGCAATCTAACGCGCATAGACACTCATTCGGATAGAAGTGCGCCGTATTTCCACAACGCTGGCACTGATAGCCAGTCTTTGTTTCGATAATCGCGGGTACCCCCTGCCAGTCTGTCGGTACGGCCACGCCAGCACGCGTCAATTCTCGCTCGGTTACCCGCCGTCCCCAAATTAGCGTTTCATCAGACATTTTCTTGCCTCCTCTCACCTGTTAAATACGCCTGCAAAACACCTTTTTCGTGTGACTTTGGCAATTTCGTCGATTTTTCGTAAAATGAATGGGATACAAAGGAGGCGCAATGGATGATTCCTTATCGCACAATCAAAGAAACGGGTAAATTCCAAATCGAAATCAAAAAATCCATCTTCATCTGTAATATGGCGCGCGTGATAGACGAGGAGATGGCGGAACAATTTATTCAGGAGATTAAATCCGAACACTACAAGGCGACGCACAACACGTTCGCTTATATGATCGGTGAGAAGAACGAAATACAGCGCATGTCGGATGATGGCGAACCGAGCGGCACAGCCGGCGTACCCATGCTCGAGGCGCTGAAGAATATGGACTTGAAGAATGTCGTTGCCGTCGTGACGCGTTACTTCGGCGGTAAAAAACTCGGTGCAGGTGGCCTGATCCGCGCATACAGTAACGCCGTCAGCGAAGCGAGCCACCACATCGGTATCGTGAGCCGCGAAGTGCAGTGCCCGGTCGACGTCACGATCGAATACCCACTGACCGGACAGCTCGAACACTGGATCGAATCGAACGACTATCCACTGATCGACACCGAATATATGGAAAATGTCACCTATACACTGGGCGTCGATGTGAACGATGTCGATGACTTCAAGGCAGAACTCGTCAACTTTACGAACGACAATGTTACTTTCAACGTCGGCGATCCGAAATATGTCGATATTCCGGTAAGCATCGACTAATTCAAAAAAGCGTTACCCCACAAGTTTGAGGTAACGCTTTTCGTTTGGTTTCATTAAGCATTCTTGTGCGCTTTGAAGACATCAATCAACTGATGGATCACAATTTCAACGGCACTGCGCGGGCAGGCGAGGTTCAAACGGATAAAGCCGGTCCCCGTTTCACCGAATTCTGTCCCAAATGATGGGAAACAATCGGCTTCAATACACCACGCCTTGAGCGTTTCATCGTCAACATCGAGGCCGCGACAATCGACCCACGCACAGTAAGTTCCTTCGCTGACCGGCGCCTTGACGATTGGAAATTCCTTTTCGAAAGTATCAGCGACATACTGCTGGTTCGCATGCACGACGTCAAGCATTTCTTCGTACCAGGCTTCACCCTTGGTATACGCAATCTCCAGCGCTTTCGGGCCAAAGCCGTTCACACTGGTCGAGCGATCCGCCATCGCTGCTTCGTGGAGACGCTCGTGAACTGATTTGTCGGAAATAATACTAATCGCACATTTCGCACCCGCGAGGTTAAACGTCTTCGATGAAGAAGTCGCTACAACCAGGCGTTTATCCAACGCTTCATCGAACGTTGCGAGTGAGGTGTGGGTTTTATCTTCGCGCGTAAAGTCACCCCAAATTTCGTCAGAAACGACGTAGAGGTCATTGGCGACCGCAATATCGGCGAGGCGTCTGAGTTCTTCCGGTAGCCAGACGCGACCGTTCGGATTGTGCGGGCTACAGAATAGTAATAGTTTATTTTCGGATTGCTTGGCCGCCTGTTCGAACGCCTCAAAATCAATTTCGTAATGGCCATCATTATCAATCAATGGGATATTCACAATTTGACGCTGATTATTTTCAATCACCGCTCTGAACGGATGATACACCAAACTAAAGATCATCACGCCGTCGCCCGGCTCGGTGAAGGCTTTGACGCTCGCGTTGAGTACATCGACAACGCCGTGCGTATACATGAGCCAATCCGGCGAAATATCAATATTGTGGTGGGTTTTCTGCCAGGTCACAGTGGCTTCAGCGGTCGATGCAGTCGGCCCATTGTAGCCGAGTACCGGTTTGGTCTTCAGGTAGTCAATCATGCCTTCGTAAATTTCCGGCGCATTCTCAAACTCCATATCCGCCGTTGACATCGGCACGATCCCCGGATGAATCTCAGCGGCTGGTTTTAAATCATACATCTTTTCCCATTTTTTGCTGCCGGTGTGCTGTCGATCCGGCGCTTTGTCGAATGAATATGTCATATAAACGACCCCTTTCACGTGATCTACAGTGTCACTATTAATGATACCCTCTGTCATACTAGCGTCAAGATGATCGACTCGAGCGATCAATAGTGATATATTTTAACATCAGAATTTTTGGTGCGACCGTTTATACTTAATGCTGTTCAGTTGAATAATTCCCGTTGAGGAGAAGCAGTAAATGTTTGACCCATGCAGAGAGGAATCGGTTGGTGCGAGATTCTTGGGAACGGCATTGAACCATGGTCTCTGAGGGCTAACGGTCGATAAGTAGACTGTTACGGTTGTTCCACCGATAACTGGAAAGCCGATCATGCCACTGCGCATCGTCGGACTGAGGGAGGAGGAATCCTCTGAATAAAGGTGGTAACACGTTGTCTTAAGCGTCCTTTTATCTGTCACAGGCTGAGTGATGGGTAAAAGGACGTTTTTTTGTTTCGTACAGATATGGAGGTATTGGAAATGAAGTCACAGAAATTCAAGAAATGGTTCACGCAATTAACGGTACTCGCGCTCGCACTTGTTTTTGTCGTTGCGTGTGGCAAGCAAGCATCCGAAGAAACCGTCAAACTCGGCGTCATGGGTGCGGACACGGACGTTTGGGATAGTGTCAAAGAGCGCTTAGCAGAAAACGAAGGGATCGACCTCGAGTACGTCAACTTCACGGACTACTCGCAACCAAACCGCGCGCTTGCAGATGGTGAAATCGATCTGAACGCCTTCCAACATATCGACTTCCTCACCAACTACAATAAGGAATTCGGTACCGATATCGTCAGTATCGGAAACACCGTCATCGCGCCGATGGGACTCTACTCCGACCGTGTCGAAAATGTTGAAGACATTCAAGACGGCAGTGAAATTGCCATCCCGAATGACGTCACGAACGGTGGACGTGCACTGCATCTCTTAGAATCCGCAAACCTCATCACGCTAGCTGACGATGCACCGGCATCACCAACTGTCGGCGACATTGCGGAAAATCCACACAACTTCAAAATTACCGAACTCGACGCCGCACAGATTGCGCGTTCACTGAGCGATGTCGATGCGGCCGTGATTAATAGTGGTGTGGCTGACGATTCCGGATTCGATCCGGTCAACGATCCGATCTATCTCGAACCGGTAGATGAAAACTCCAAACCATTCGTTAACGTGATCGCCGCTCGCAAAGAAGATGAAGATAATCCAACCTTCAAAAAGGTGGTAGACTACTATCAGACTGAAGAAACCAAAAAAGCGATTAAAGAACGCGATAAAGGCGCAAGCATCGCGGCCTGGGAAGATTACGGTCGCAAATAATTATATTTAACGTTTGAAAGGGGTGTGCGTTATGGGCACCAAAGACCATCAACTCACCATCAAAAAATATATCGACGACAACTACCACACGAATCAGGAACTCGCTAAAGCGATCCATGCACATCCAGAAGTCAGCAACCACGAATATTACAGTTCTGACTTACTCTCTGGACAGTTGACGTCTTATGGATTCCATGTGGAGAAGAATGTCGCCGGTCATCCGACTGCCTTTGACGCACGCTACAAAGCGTCAAAACCTGGTGCAACCATCGTCCTACTCGCTGAATACGACGCCCTACCCGGTATCGGCCACGCCTGTGGACACAACCTCTACGGTAACTATTCGATTCTTGCGGCCGCCGCTTTGAAGCAAGTCATCGATGACGTCGGTGGTGAGATCCGCGTCTACGGGACACCCGGGGAAGAAGGCGGCGAAAACGGCTCTGCGAAAGGTAGTTTCGTCAAGTACGGCTACTTCGATGATGTCGATGCAGCGCTATCCACGCATCCCGGTGTCAAATATCGTCCGACTGCCCGACTCAAAGCGGTCAAACCAGTCGATATCGTCTTCCACGGCAAGTCGGCGCATGCTGCCGGAAATCCAGAAGATGGTCGCAGTGCCCTCGAAGCCCTGATCCAAACGTATAACGGCATTAACGCGCTCCGTCTCTATCTGCCAGAAGACGTCAATATCCACGGCGTGATCACGAACGGTGGTGAGGCGCCGAACGTGATTCCAGATTATGCGTCGGCACGCTTCTACTTGCGTGCCAACTCGAAATTCACCGCCCAGGATGTCTACGATAAAGTCGAAAAAGTCGTCGCCGGTGCCGCCCTAACCACAGGGACCACCTACGAATTTGGACTCTTCCAAAACGCAGTCGACGATATGGTCTTAACGCCACTCTTCGAAGAGGTCTACGCCGCCCACTACAAGGATCTGCATATTCCTGAATCTGAAATCGAGACCACGTCCATGTCCTCCGGTTCCTCCGACGTTGGGAACGTCAGTCACGTTGTCCCAACGATCGAACCTTACACGTTGATTTCAGATGTCGATATTCCAGGGCATTCCGAAGCCTTCAAAGCCGCAGCACTTAGCGAACGCGGGATGAATTCCATTCCGATCGCTGCCAAACTGCTCGCCCTCACCGCTTTGGATCTCTACGAAGACGAACAACTTCTCGAACGCATCAAAGCACAACACGCTGAAAACCTACGCTTACAAGAAAAACACTAACCAACAAAAAAGGGAAACTGCCAAAGCAACGCAGCTTCCCTTTTTTTTACTGTAAAAATTTCTCTAAATTCTGTGCACTTCGAGTAAGGATCGCTTCAACCGTTGTCCCACGCAGTTCAGCAATGACCCAAGCGCTCGCTTCGAGTGCCGCTACCCAACGTTCTGGTGCTGGCAGCCCTTCACGTTCAATCCCATATGCCCAGTCGACAGAACGCAACCCGTCCGTTTCAAGTAAGAGTTTATCCGTTGGGACACGTCTGGCGAGACGTTGAACATGTGGTGCACAATCGACATCTGGACCGATCGAAAACCAGCAGTCGCATTGGATAAAGTCTTCAATATAATCCGGGCAGTCGTACCAGTGAATGAGGTAGCGGGTGGGATAGTGTTGAATCGTTTCTAACACTTCCCGTTCCGCGGCTTTGGTGTGGAGAATGACGGGTTTTTGCCATGCGGTCGCTAGTGCGAGCTGTTTCTCAAAAACCAATTGTTGTACCGTCAACGGAATAGCTGTCCACTCCTGATCGAGCCCGATTTCACCGATCACTGGTGCTGCTCGCAAGCAATTAAGATCATCAGCCGTCACGCCGCGGTCGCTATCCCACGGGTGGACGCCATAACTGGTCGTCACATGATGAGCTTCCGCAAGTGCCCGCTGATTCCACTGCCATTCAGTCGGTGTTTGGCTATTAACGATTGCACGTATGTCCATCCTTTTCAGGTAATCCGCGTACGGTTGATACTGTTCGAGGTGCGTATGCGCATCGCTCCACATTAGGCATCCCCACTCGCATGCAACCCATCAAAAATCTTCGAACGAAGCGGTTCCTGACTGGCGAGCCATTGCCGATCGCGCGATTCAAACGGCGCTGTAATGTCGAAGATTTCCTTTACGTGCATCGGTCGCTTCGAGAGCACGATGACTTTGGAGCTGAGATAGATGGCTTCCTCGATATCGTGCGTGACGAGCAGGGTCGTCCGCTTAATATCCGATGACAAATGAAGAAACCAGTCCTGCATGATCGTGCGCGTCATCGAGTCCAGAGCGCCGAACGGTTCGTCGAGCAGGAGATACTTGGCGGGATTATTGACGCTTCGAAGCAGAGCGGCGCGCTGTCGTAACCCACCGGATAATTCTTCCGGGATAAAGTCGCGATAATCCCAGAGGCCAAATACCTTGAGGCGCTCCTCGAGTTGTTGTTCGTCGATCGGTTGCTTATTGATCCGATGCCAGAGCACTGCATTTTCACGCAACGTCAGCCACGGCAACAACAGATGATCCTGTGGCATGTAGCTGAACGCTGTGGAAAGGCCGTCGTTCGCCTGACCGTCGACCGTAATCTTGCCCTGATCCGGTGTCAAAATACCGGACAGCGCCTTGATCAAGGTCGATTTTCCCGCCCCACTCGGCGCAATCAAAGAGACGAATTCACCGGCTTCGACCGTCAGCGTAACGTCGTCCAACACGCGCAATTCATCGAATCCGAGCGTCAGATGCTCAATTTGAATGCTCATCACATTCGCTCCTTTAATTAATCAACGTATTCGTTAGTAAACATTTCATCAGATGGGATGTCGCGGTCGATCAAATCATGTTCCAGCATAAACTTGGTGTAGTTATCCCATCTGTCAGCTTCCATGTGCCCCCACTGTTCAGGATCGGACGCATAGACATTGCTCAAGTATTCCTGCGAAGCGAGGAGGTCGTCTCTTTCCATCCCTTCCGTGTAATTGATCAAGATATCAGTCGCTTCTTCAGGATTAGCTATCGCGTCTTGGTACCCGTGTTTTAAGGCTTGGATAAAGTTCTTGGTGAGTTTGGGGTTATCCTGAACAAATGCGTCATTACCGATAATCAACGGTGTGTAGTAGTCCAAGTTTTCGTTCAACTCACGCACCATAATGGCGTTTAAGTCAATCCCCTGCTGTTCCGCAAAGACGCCATCCCAACCTTGGAAGAACCATTTAATGTCGATGTCCTGACCGAGATCTTCAGCGCCGTTACCGGTATCGCCGACCATGGTGAGCTTGTCGAAGTTGGCACCTGCTTCTGTCATCACAGCTCTGATAATCGCTTCCTCAGTCGGCGCCTGCCAACCACCGTAAACTTTACCTTCGAAGTCTTTCGGTGAGGTGATGTTTTCGCTCGCTAAGGAGTAGAAACCAGACGTGTTGTGTTCGATAATCGCTGCGAGTGCAGTGACTGGAATCTGATCATCGCCTTGGTGGGCATACGTCACATCTTCCTGGATACTGTAGCCGAATTGCGCACGGCCCGCACCGACAATCCCGGTACTCGTCTGACCATCGCCCGGCTCGATCACGTTCACCTTAATGCCTACGTCATCAAAATAGCCTTTGTCCATCGCTACGTAGAGGCCCGTGTGGTTCGTATTCGGCACGTAATCCAAAATCACGGTGATTTCCTCTGCTGCATCATTGTTGTCGGATTGCGCACTCTCCGTATCGCCCGCCTGTTGATTTCCACAGGCAACGAGTAGGATCATCGCCCCGAGTACCAACATGAGGCGCTTCGCTTTTTGCCAGAAATGCATGAATATCATCCTTTCGTGCTGTTTCGTCTGTATAAATAATGGTGGTACATTTTTCGCAAAAGGATCGTGACGCCGGTGAGACTGAGACTCAGGATCACCACCCAGATGATTGCCGCAAAGACACGGCTGATCTGGTACCCGCTGTTCGCGCGGATCATGTAGTAACCGAGACCAGATTTGGCGTTCAACCATTCCCCGATGATCGCACCACCCGCCGCATAGGTCGCCGCAATCTGCAGTCCGGCGAAGAAATTATCCATCGCCATCGGAATCTTGATCAGTCGATAGATCTGACGCTCACTCGCCCCCATCGTCCGCATCAACGTCATCTGTTCGTCAGGCACACTTTTGAGTCCCTGCGTGAAGTTCACGACGATGGAGAAGAAACTCATCAAAATCACGAGGATGATCTTCGGTGTCCACCCGAAGCCGAACCAGAGCGTGAGCAGTGGCCCGATAACCATCATCGGTAGGGTCTGAGAGATCACTAACATCGTATAGACCGAGCGGTAAATTAACTGCCAGTAATCCATCAACAACGCGATCACGAACGCAAAGGTCGCTGCGAGCACTAAACCGATCACCGATTCCATTAACGTCACGAGCATATGTGGAACGAGCGTCGGCATTTCATTGAACCAGACGCGAATGACGGCGAGTGGACTCGGCAGGATATAACTCGGTGTCCCGAATACGGTCACCGCCACCTGCCAAATAATGATCACGATGAGAAAACTAATGATCGGATAGTAAGCTTTGCGCATTGAACCGCCTCCTTTCGTCTATATTTCCAAAAGCATATAAAAAAGCGCAGCAGGAAGCCCCACTGCGCCATTATCGCCTTTGTGCATTCCTACGTTGGTATCACCCAAATCAGGTTCGAGGGTCAGGATCCTATCCACTCTCAGTTCGCCGAACGAACTCCCCTTGCATATTCACATATGACGAAAGCGTTACACTTTCACTGAAAGTCTAGCACTTTTGGTTAATATCCTCAATTTTTATGTCTGCGACTACTCACCAAACACAGCCGGACGCAACTGATCCATCACGCGAACAACCGCCTGCATCAACTGGTGATGTTCGCAGTGCGCGGTCTTGTAGTCGTCTTCGTGCATGATGTAGTGTGCGAATTCTTCTGCTTCAAAGGATAACGCCGCCTGATCGACAGGTTCGACACTGATCGCATCCGCTTCATCGTCCAACAGCTCCGCACGTGAAATCATCTGAATACCGTCCAACGACAGCGTGTGCTTGCCAAAGTAGATCTCGCTCGGCTGTTCATCGTTGTACTGTTTTGAGACGTGTAGGTAGACGCTGAAATCGCCGTAGCCTAAAACGATCATTCCCGAGCCGTCGACACCACTCGCCAATTTCTGTGGGAAGTAGTGCGCGTCGGTCGGTTCACCAAACCAGGCGATCGCTGCATAGACGAGGTAGACACCGAGGTCGTTCAACGCACCACCCGCGAATTCTTTAGTAAAGACGTTCGGATTGTCTCCGTTCAAGTAGCTGTCGAATTTGGACGAGTACTGTCCGTAGTGGAGTTCCGCCCCGGATAAGTCCGCGCGATGTTTGTGGATGTATTCTCTAACTGTCTTGAAATTCGGTTCGAAGACGTGGCGTGCGGCTTCAACCACAATGAGCCCTTTATCCGCTGCGATAGCTTCTAATTCTTTGAGTTCCTCAGCAGACTGCACGATCGGTTTTTCGACGATGACGGACTTGCCGTGTTCGAGCGCCTGTTTTGCCTGTTGAAAGTGCAAGGCGTTCGGTCCAGCGACGTAAATCACATCGATATCATCTACATTGTAAAAGGCTTCGCGGTCCGTCGTCACTTTAGCATTTTCACCGAGAGCTGCAAGCGGTTCGGCATGATCCGCATGACGGCTGTAGACCCATGTCAGTTCATAGTGGCCTGTTTCGAGTGCGGCATTAATGAAGGATTCCGTGATCCAGCTCGTGCCGATAGTTCCTAATTTTAAAATTTTAATCGTCCCCTTTCTTCAAACAACCGTTTCCATTATAATATGGTATTACTCATTTTCATAGTCTCACCCTGATGAAACTCGGTCTGCTATAGTGAATGTGTAGTCGTTCTACAGGACTACCCAAGCCTGTGAGCGTCAAAAAAAATTACAAGGAGGGAATATTATGGTAGGCATTATTCTTGCTAGTCACGGGGATTTCGCAGCCGGCATCAAACAGTCGGGTGAAATGATCTTCGGAGCGCAAGAACAATTGGAGGCAGTTACCTTCCAGCCCGACGAAGGTCCGGAAGACTTGCGGGCGCATCTCTTGGAAGCTATCGACAAACTTGGCGGCGATACCCAAGAGATTTTGTTTTTGATCGATTTGTGGGGTGGCTCACCGTTCAATCAGGCGAACCTCCTATTCGAGGAACATCCGGACAATTTCGCAATGGTGACGGGGTTAAACCTCCCGATGTTGGTCGAAGCACTCGGTCAACGTTTTGCGAGTGAATCGGCACATGAGATCGCAGAAAACATCCTGAAACCAGCTGCTGAAGGTGTCAAAGTCCGCCCAGAAGCACTGCAGAAGGATACCGCACCAGTAGCTTCAGAAGAAAAAACGGATGAACATGCGACTGATGCGAAAGCCGTAGCTTCAAACGGGATGATCCCAGAAGGCACGGTTCTCGGCGACGGGAAGATCGAATACGTCCTCGCACGTATCGATACGCGTCTCTTGCACGGTCAGGTCGCTACTGGGTGGGCGAAAGCCACTAATCCGAACCGTATCATCGTGGTTTCCGACAGTGTCGCACACGACAAGATGCGTAAAGCCTTGATCAGTCAGGCGGCACCGGCTGGGATGTATTCAAACGTGATCCCGATCAGCAAATTTGCAGAAATCGACAAGGATCCTCGTTTCGGAACCACCCGCGCCTTGCTGTTGTTCGAAACCCCGCAAGACGTGCTCGCTGCCTTGAAAGCCGGCGTGGAACTGAAACGTGTGAACGTCGGTTCGATGGCGCACTCGAACGGGAAAACAATGCTCACGAACACGGTCTCTGTCGATGCTCAGGATGTCGAAGATTTCCGCACCATGATGAATGAGTATGGTGTCGAATTCTACGCACAACCCGTGCCGAACGACAAACCGCGCGACTTCAAAAAGATACTCGACGAAATGAAATCATAGGGAAAGGGAAAACTCATGACAGCTATTAGTTATTTACTTGTTTTCATTGTTGCCCTCTTTGCCGGTTTCGGAAGTATCCTCGACCAGTTCCAGCTTCACCAACCGATCATCACTTGTACCTTGATCGGTATCGTGACTGGACACCCCGTTGAAGGATTACTCCTCGGTGGGCAAATGCAGCTGATCGTTTTAGGATGGATGAATATCGGTGCTGCTGCATCACCAGATACCGCCTTAGCCGGTGTCGTTTCTTCCATCTTGGTAACCATCAAAGGTGCCGACATCAGCGAAGGGATTGCGCTCGCGATTCCATTAGCGATTGCCGGACAGTTGTTGACGATCTTCGTTCGTACCTTAACAGTGGGTCTCGGTCACTACGCCGACAAATCCGCTGAATCAGGTTCCGCACGCGGGGTCGTTGTCGCAACTTACACCGGACTGTTCATGCAAGGAATGCGTATCGCCTTGCCAGCACTTGCGGTATTGGCCGTACCAACTGACGTCGTCACTAACGCCCTCCAATCCATTCCAGAATGGTTGACTGGTGGATTGAACGTCGGTGGTGGGATGATCGTTGCAGTCGGTTACGCGATGGTCATCAACATGATGGCGACCCGTGAAAACTGGCCGTTCTTCTTCCTCGGTTTTGCGCTTTCTGCCATTTCATCCTTGAACTTGGTAGCGATGGGTATTATCGGGTTGGTCCTCGCGATCGTCTACATCCAGCTCGCTCCACAATTCAACAAAAATAACCAAAACGGTGGCTCAGGTGGCGGCGGTGGAACCGTCGATGACGCGCTCGATGCCATTCTCGAAGACTACGAATAGGAGGTACAGCGATGAGTGAACAAACTGCAGAACCACGCGTAACAATCTCAAAACGCGATCGCTTATACATTAGCTGGCGACTCACCTTTATCCAGGCTTGCTGGAACTTCGAACGTATGCACAACGTTGGTATGGCCTACGTGATGTTGCCTTTACTCAAGAAACTCTACAAAGATCCTGAAGAATACAAACAATCACTCCAACGTCACTTGGAGTTCTTCAACTGTCATCCATACCTTGAAGCACCGATCCTCGGTGTCGTGATGGCATTCGAAGAAGAAAAAGCGAACGGTACCCCGATCGACGATGCAACGATCAACAGTGTGAAGGTCGGTATGATGGGACCGTTAGCCGGTGTCGGTGATCCAATCTTCTGGGGAACGATCCGTCCGGTTATCGGTGCCTTTGCCGCATCACTCGCACTCTCGCAGAGTATGCTCGGGCCATTATTATTCTTTGTGCTCTGGAACCTGATCCGTATCAGCTTCATGTGGTACACGCAGGAATTCGCGTACCGCCAAGGGGAAAGCATTACCGAAGACTTGAGCGGTGGTTTACTCAAGAAAATCACGCTCGGTTCATCTATCTTAGGGATGTTCGTTATGGGTGTGCTCGTGCCACGTTGGACCACGATGAACTTCTCCATGAAGATTTCTGAGATCGAAAACTCCGCGGACTCAATGGTGAACTTCAACGAACTCGTTCAACAAGTGAACCAAAATATCCTGAGTCCTGACGCCATTCGAAACGTCATTAACCAGATGAACGACGGCTTGAATGTCAACCCGACGACAGTTCAGACCTTAGGCGACATCTTCCAACAAATCTTGCCAGGAATGATGCCACTCGCGTTGACCTTCTTCTGTATCTGGTTGTTACGTAAGAACGTCAGCCCAATCAAGATCATTCTCTTGATCTTCTTGCTTGGTATCATCTTCAACGCACTAGGAATCATGTCCTAAGATGGTCGACTATCGCCCACTGAATGATGAGATCGACTACGCAACTCGCGCCAACTCGAATTATCAACCCATGAATCCACAATCCGGCGTCTTACTGATCGGGAACAAGGGGGTTGAATTCCAGAGTGAAAAATCGCGCGGTTATATTCAAATTCCGTGGCAATCCATCTCAGCGGTTCAGGTACAGTTCATGTTCTTCGACCGCTACGTCCGCGGTTTCACCATTCAAACGACCGAAGATAATACCACGTCGTCCTTTGAATTTATCGTGAAGGATGCCAAGGAAACCTTGAAAGTCATGCGGAAACATCTCCCACGCGAAACGTTTAGTCGTCAGCGTGAGAACTTCCGCCATCTCTTCAAGAAGAAATAACGACAATCATTAATTACTTGCAACCAAAAAAGCGTTTTGAGTCAACGAGTGCTCAAAACGCTTTTTCTATTGCTATGCTGCTGTTTAACTGTTCTGTACTTGCGGTACACGGTGCAAGATATGGTACAGTACGAGACCGACCACGCTACCGACAACGGCTTGAATGGTATCGGTGAATAATCCCGGAATCCCAGCCGTGACACCGTAGCGAATGGTATTAGTGATACGACGATAATGGCGCCGACCACAATTGCGAGCGCTTTGGATTTATTATCGTCGCGCTTGGCAATCGCACCGACCGCAAAACCTTCGAGACCGTGGACGACGAGTGAGAATGGCATGAAAATCGCATAGCCCGAAACGAGATCGAGCAACAAGCCACTCAAACCGCCGACAATGGCACCTTCTCGCTTGCCGTACAACAACGCCGCGAAAATAATTCCCGCATCGCATAGATTAATATTACCGTTCGTTGCAGGAACAGGAATCAAAATAAAGAATGCCATCGCAACGTTGAGGGCGACAATCATCGCTAAGATCATGGCGCGTTTCAGATTCATGAGCGTTCACCTCCTAACGATAGTCCGTGATATGCCTATCATGCAAACGTAGGAGGTAAGCGCAAACATTAACTATTCCGCTTTGAAATTCGGATGCGACGCGATGATAGTGAGGTTACCCGTAATCGTCGCCTCAGTAACATCCGTCGGCAAAATCAACGAATCAGATAGTTTCAAAGGTGTACTCTCACCGTCGATCACAAGCTCCCCTTCACCTTCAATCACTGTCAGTAAGTAGTAATTCTCAGGTAAGTCGTAAGTTGCTTCACTGTGAATTTCCGCTCTGTAGACGCTGAAGTAAGTCGCATCGACAAACTGTGTCAATTCGCTATCACCGATCTGTGTCGTGATCGGCTCTTGTTTTTCTAGTTGATCTGGGACGTTAGTCACAGCCTTGGCATCGTCCAAGTGAAGCTCGCGCAACTGTCCGGAAGTGTCCGGGCGATCGTAGTCATAGACACGGTACGTCACGTCAGAACTCTGCTGCGTTTCGATCACGGCAGTGCCGGCTTCTAACGCATGAATCGTCCCACTCGGTACGTAGTAGAAGTCGTCCTTTTGAACAGGGACGTGGCGCAACAACTTATCCCATGCGCCATCATCCACCATCTGATCGAACTGTGCCTTCGTCTCCGCATTGTGTCCGTAAACTAACGTCGTGCCCGGTTTCGTATCCATAATGTACCAGGATTCGGTCTTGCCGAGGTCATCCTCGTGTTCGAGCGCGTAGTCGTCGCCTGGATGCACCTGAACGGAGAGATCATCCTTCGCATCGAGTAATTTCACGAGCAGTGGAAAGCGTTCCGGATGCGGCTCGCCGAACAGCTCTGGGTGTGCATCGTAAAGGTCACGAAGTCCCATTCCCGCATACGGCGAAGGCTCGAGAACGAGACTCTGATCATCCTTGTAGGCACTGATCAGCCACGCTTCACCCGTGTGATCGCTCGGTGTGTCGAAACCGAATGCTTCCTTGATATAATTCCCACCCCATACTTTTTCACGGAAGGCGGGAGAGAGATAGATTGGACGGTTGTACGCCATCCCAGTCACCTGCTTTCTACAATAATTTCGCAGCGTCCTTATCTAAAAGAATTAACACGTTGTCGTGGTTCTGCAGTGCAGTTGCGGGTACGTCTTCGGACGGTTCATCGTTCACCATCGCACGGACAGCCTCTGCTTTATCTTCACCGAAAGCCATCAAAATAATCTTTTCAGCCTTCATGATGGAGCCGATACCCATACTGTACGCGTAACGTGGCACGTCTTCTTCACGTTCGAAGAAACGTTTGTTGGCATCGATCGTTGATTCCGTCAAGCCAACTTTGCGCGTCTTCGATTCAAAAGAACTGCCCGGTTCGTTAAAACCGATGTGGCCGTTGCGACCGAGACCCAATAACTGTAATTCGATTGGGTGTTTTTCCAACAAGTCTTCGTAGTGAGATGTTTCTTCCTGTTCGTCGGTGTTCATTCCGTTCAAGAAGTAGGAATGTTGGAATGGTTTCGCGTCCATCAACTGTTCATGCATGAAGTATTGGTAGCTCTGTGGGTGATCCGCAGGCAAACCGAGGTATTCATCCAAGTTGAATGAGATGGAACGTGAAAAGTCTAAGTCGGACTCACGAAGCAAGCGGTAGAGTTCAGTTGGTGTGGAACCTGTCGCTAACCCGAAGACACTTGGGCCTTCCTCTAATAAATCACGATATTGAATAAAGGCTTCGCGTGAAGCTTCTGCTGCAGTGTTGAAAGTCTTAATTTCCATTGTCAATCCTCCAATTCAGTGTTCGTGTTTTCAGTGTAGCACAATTTCACTGTTTTCGGCGCTTAATAAATGAAAAATATCACGATACATCTACTATAGGATATAACGCCCAAACGCTCAAATTTAAACGCTCAGCTGCGTTCCCTATTACCACAATCAAAAATCCGCTTTCTTGATCAGATTCGAGCGCTGTTATCCAAACATCTATAAACTTTTTGAATTTCTATTTGACACACTTTCAAACAAATATTAAACTATAAACAAACATAAATAAACAAATTAAACGTTAACTATTGTTTAGAAAAGGAGTATTTAGTATGAAAGTCATTATTGGTTGTGACCGCGACGGCGAAACGCTCAAGGCGCAGTTGATCGATTACTTGAAAGCAGAAGGACACGACGTGATAGATGTGACCGAAACACCCGCAGAAGATTTTGTAGAATCGACCAATGCGATTGTTGACGCATTGAACGCAGATGAAAAAGCGATCGCCATCGCTATCGATAAATATGGCGTTGGTAGCTTCATGGCAGCTTCCAAACATCAAGGCATCGTGGCAGCTGAACTCTCCGATGAACGTACCGCCTACATGACACGCCGCCACAACAACGCCCGCCTCATCACGATGGGACAGGAAATTGTCGGTACCGAACTCGCCAAAAATATCGTCAAAGAATTCACATCAGCCGACTACGACGGTGGCCGTCACCAAGTGCGCGTCGACATGATGAATGCATTGTGCTAGGACAAGAGATTAAGGAGGAACATCACTTATGAAAATCGCTATCGGAAATGATCATATTGTGACAGACATGAAGATTAAAGTTGCGGACACCTTACGCGAAAAAGGCCACGAAGTGATCGACGTTGGCACACACGGCTTCGTACGTACTCACTACCCAATCTACGGTAAACAGGTCGGCGAACTCGTCTACAACGGCGATGTGGACTTCGGTGTCGTTTTATGTGGGACGGGTGTTGGGATCTCAAACAGCGCCAACAAAGTCGAAGGCGTCCGTGCAGCTTTAGTGCGTGACATGACTTCCGCTCTCTACGCACGCCGCGAACTCGATGCCAACGTGATCGCATTCGGTGGTACGATCTCCGGTCAGTTCTTGATGGAAGACATCATCGAAGCGTTCGTGAACGAGCCGTACAACCCAACCCCAGAAAACCAGAAACTGATCCAAAAGATCGCTGACTTGGAGAGCCACGATCCAGCCAAACACGACCCAGACTTCTTCGCGGAAGAGCTCAGAAAATGGGACGCTGGCGTCTACCACGACTAAATCTTTTGAAACGCGCGCGGTTTTTCATTGTTTTTATGGTAAACTTGGGATACAAAACATTTTAGGAGGCTAACCCATGATATTAACCGTGACCTTGAATCCATCGATCGACATTTCCTATCCATTGGAACACTTGGACGTCGATAACGTGAACCGTGTCAAAACCGTCAGCCGTACCGCTGGGGGTAAAGGACTCAACGTTTCCCGTGTCGCTCAGGCACTCGGCGAAGACGTCACTGCGACCGGCTTCGTTGGCGGTAACTACGGTAAGGAATTAATCGTCCTCGCTGAAAACGACGGCATTACGAGCGCATTTACAGAAATCGCTGGCAGCACGCGTGAATCGATCGCACTCTTGCACGATGGCGGTAACCAAACGGAAATCTTGGAAGCTGGCCCAACCATCTCAGACGACGAAAAACGCGCCTTCATCAAGCACTTTGAACAACTTTTAGACGACGCGGACGTTGTGACTTTGTCCGGCAGTCTGCCACAGGGATTGGATCCGGAATTCTATAGTCAGTTGATTGAAATGTGCGATGACTGTCACGTGAAAGTCCTACTCGACACGTCAAACCAGGCGCTCGAAGCATCTATCAAAGCCGAACACAAACCGGTCTTGATCAAACCGAACGATGCGGAACTCGCTGCGTTGCTCGGACGCGAGATCAACAGCACGGACGAACTCAAAGACGTGCTTCTCTCCGACGAACTCAAAGGCATCGAATGCGTGATCGTCTCTCTCGGTAAGGACGGCGCAATCGGACGTATCGGCGACAAATGCTACAAAGCCAACATCCCTACCCTAGACCACGTCGTTAACCCGGTCGGTTCCGGTGACTCAACCATCGCTGGTTTTGCGGTAGCGATCGCGCGTGGATTGAGCGCTGAGGAAATCCTCAAATACGGCATGACATGCGGGATGTTGAACGCCCAAGAAGAAAAAACGGGCTACATCAACAAAGCCAACTTCCCACAATTACACGATCAGATTGAGATCGAAGAAATCTAATCTAAACACAACAACACAAAACACATGACATCACACTGGGAACATTCACGTTGGATGTTCCTATTTTATTACAGTAGAAAGGCAACCTATGCTCAAAGAAGAACGGCAACTGGAAATCCTCAAACGCCTGAACACCCAGGGCACGGTGAGCGTGAACGACATTGTCGACAGTCTGGACGTCTCCGACATGACGGTGAGGCGTGACTTCGACGAATTAGAAGCGTCCGGCAAACTCGTCCGTGTCAGAGGCGGTGCGATTGCGACCGAAAATAATTTCCTGCGCCACGAACTCTCACACAAAGACAAACAGATCCTAAATATTGACGAAAAAACGGCCGTCGCGAAGAAAGCCGCGTCTTTCATCGAAGAAGGCGACACGATTTTCTTAGGGCCTGGGACGACCATCGAAATGCTGGCGGGATTCATTCAACAGGACAACATTCGTGTGATCACGAACTGCCTGCCCGTCTTCCAGACCTTGAATCATTCGGATAACGACCTCTCTCTCTACTTGATCGGCGGTGCTATCCGTAAAATCACGCAGTCCTTCCACGGCGACATCGCCTGCCAGACGTTGGAGAGCATGTATTTCGACAAAACGTTCTGCAGTGCCAACGCCGTCTCTAACGATCAGATCATGACGGCCACCTTCGAGGAAGGCGTCTCACAGAAAATCGCCCTAAACAATGCGGCCGAGCGTTTCCTCCTCATCGACGACTCCAAAGTCGGCAAGAAGGACTTCTACGCCTTCTACGCAATGAACGACATCTCTCACTACATCATCAATCCAAACGATGATGCCCTGCAGATCCTCGGACACGAAGACAAGCGTATCTTGGCGGACATGCCAGAGGAACCGCTATACTAATCAATCGCCCGGACGTCACCATGCGTCCGGTTTTTGTTTGCTTTACTTTTAGCCATGATAGGAATACGATGATAGCGATTTAAGAAATGGGAGGCGGAAGAGATGAAATCACAGGAAACACCATCGATTGACGAATTATTCGCTGCTGTTATCAAGCTTCAACAACTTTTGAACCGAACCAATCCGAACGCAAGAACGACCGCCTATGTAAATGAATATCTGCCTATTCTCAAGAAAAACAAGGATATCAATGACTTCATCTTTCTCAGTAAACTGCATTATTTCGCCATGACGCTACCCAATTACGCGGAAGACGACGATATCGACTTCACGGCGGATGAAATGGACTGCTGGGAAATTATCAACAGCGTCTTCAATGATCAGAGTGAGCCATACAGCTTACCGTTGTTGGAAGTTTCGGTGTTGAAGCTATTGGGGTTGATTTAACCCACACAAAAAAGCTGGTGAGCCTACATGCGTAGGTCGTCACCAGCTTTTGTTTATGTCGACTTATCTATCGATTATTTTTCATCTTTATGCATTTTCAACCATTTTCGTCCGGTTGTGACCAGCCTTCGTAGAATTGGGTGATGGATTCCCAACCTGGCATGTAAGGAAGGCCTACGTGGTGGTCAGGGTCAGCGAAGACTTCGAGTAATCCTGGTGTCCAGTGGGAACGTTCCTGAAGTTGTTCAGGCGTGATTTCGTGGACGATGGTGTTGCCTCTGCCTTCTTTGATTTTCTTACCGAATTCTGGGTCGATCAATGTTCCACGACCAACTGCGATGAAGTCCGTGTACTGCAAGGCGTCCGCCGCTGCTTCTTCACTGAAAATACCGTTCACGATGATCAGCTTCGTATCTTCGCTCAATACATCACGGAACAATTCCGCATAGGAGCGATCCACATTGGCAGGACCGGAGCTGTAACCCCCGAACAAGGAAATGTGGATATAGTCCGGTTCGAACTTGTCGACTTCCTTGATGAGTTCCTGCGCTTCCTTGTAGTCGTAACCGATGTCTTCGCCGTGAATTTCTTCCGGACTGATACGGTAACCGACGATGAAGTCTTTTGGACCGTATTCACGCGCGACACGTGTCACTTCCTTCACGATGGCGAGTGGGAACGCCATACGTTTTTCGAGTGAGCCACCCCAGTTGTCGGTACGGTGGTTTGAAATCTTGGAGAAGAACTGTTGAATACCATAGTGGTTGGCACCGTGGATTTCAACCCCATCGAAACCGGCATCGATCGCACGTTTCGTTGCGGCACCGAAGCTCTTGATGATGTCTAGAATCTCTTCGTTCGTCATTTCGCGCACTTTGTACGGTAGGAAGCTGTAGTCGATCGCAGATGGTGCGAGCACTTCCTTACCTTCCTGCGCACGTTTACGCGCTTCACGACCACCGTGGTGAATTTGGAGCACAGCTTTGTTGCCGTTGCGTTTAATGGATGTCGCAATACGTTTCATATCTTCCAAGTAGGAGTCATTGTAGAATGCGAGCTGATTACCGAGCCCGACCGGGTTACTGGAGCCACCCGTTTCGTGGACGTAACTGAACTCCACAATCACCATACCCGCAGATTCTGAACGTGCGTCGTAGTAGTCAAATGTCGCCTGTGTCGGACGACCTTCTGAGTCCCCACTGAATGTCGTCATTGGTGGTTGCACAATACGCGTTTCAACCGTTGCGCCGTGGCGGAAAGTCACTGTATCTGTTAATTTTTTCATGCGTTAGTTTCCTTTCTATAACTCGTTCATTCTTAATACATTTTGTCGTAAATATCCCATAATGTCAGCTCACGCTTGCAGTCGGCTTCGATTTCGCGGTGACGTGCTTCAACATATGGTAAGTTCTCTGGATGCGTGATGATATACGTCTCGTCAGCTTCCATTGCTTGGAAGAGACGTTCAGAAATCCCATCGATCGGAATACCTGTCGTAATATTGTGTTCCAGACGTTTCTGTGATTCTTTGTAGCCTTCTGTTTGGTAATGTTCTGGCGCATTATTAATGCTGAAGCGTTCTGGACGATAGCTTTCCGAGTGATGTAAATTCGTCTGAATGAACGCTGGACAGAACAATTGGATCTTGATGTAGTCAATATTCTGAAGCTCTAATGAATTCTTAATGGCTTCTGACACAGCTACCGATCCATGCTTGCTGGAGGAGTACGTTGGGTTAAAGCCAAAGCCTGGAATCAATCCTGCAATCGATGCGGTCGTAATCACGTTCGCTTGTGTTTTTTGTTTAATCATAATTGGTAAGACTTCTTTGAGGACGTAAGTCTGACCCATTAAGTTAACGCCAAGTACCCAATCCCAGTCTTGTGGGTGGAGATTGATCAGGTCTTCCGTCGCAGCTACCCCCGCATTGTTGAAGAGCACATCAATCTGCCCATACGTATCCATCGTCTTTTGAACGCTAGATTGAACTTCTTCATACACTGAGGTATCTGTTGGTAAAATTAATACGTCTGCACCTTTCGCTTCAAGTTCTTTTCCGACTTTTTCCAACGCTTCAGTATCGATATCGACCAACGCCAATTTCATATGTTGACGTTGCGCTTCTTTTGCGAATTCATAACCAAAACCGTGTGCTGCACCAGTAATGAATGCCACTTTATCGGTATAGTCAACGGTTACGCTGAGCGCATCTTTGGGTTCGAAGTCTTTTTCAATCGCACGATGACGTGCTTCAATTTTTTCGAGGAATTTCGGATGCGTGAGAATGTACATCTGTTCATCCTCAATCGCTTTGAATAGACGGAAACCAATCTCATCGATCGGTATACCCGTTTGAATTGAAATACTCAAGTAATCTTGAAGTTGTTTGTAAATTTCTGAACTGTAGAATGGATTTTCGGTGTCAGTGAAACGTTCCGGACGATGACGTTCACAGTGGTGAAGATCCGTCTGAATAAATCCAGGACAGAATACCGACACACCAATATTACCGATCTCATTCGCTTTACAGTAACTACGAATATCTTCAGCGAGCGCCACATTCGCATGTTTCGACGCTGAATATGTCACGCCGTTACCGAGACCGTGCAAGATCCCCGCAATCGATGATACTTCGATAATGTGTGCTGGCGTACCCTGCTCAATCATAATTGGCAGCACTTCATGCAACATATAAGCACGCGCATAAAGGTTGGTCGTCATACCCCATTCAAAATCTTTCACTGGTAATGTGGTGATGTCTGCTAGTGGTGACACCCCAGCATTGTCGAACAGGATGTCAATCGACCCAAACTGAGCCATGACTTCTTCTACCACATGTTTGGTTTCTTCCTGGATGGATACATCGGCTTGAATAGTCATCACATCATTAACACCGAGCTGTCTTAATAAAATTTTCACACCTGCGATATCACTGCGGTCAATATCTACTAAAGCAACCTTCATCCCGCGACGTGCCGCTTCAATCGCAAATACTTTCCCGAATCCATTACCAGAACCGGTAACTAAAGCCACTTTATCATTAAACTTCTTCATTAAATTACCTCCTTCTTCTTAAATGTTATCCGCTTACATAGTTAGTGTATCATATCACATATGTTTCACTCAAATAATATGATCATAAATGCACATGATAATTTTTAGAAAAATAAAAAAGGTGAACGACTCATTCGTCATCCACCTCATTCATTATTCCTGGCTATCGATGTATTCTTTTAGTTTCTGGATATCTTCAGCATTTTCAACATTCATAAATTTAACTTTTTTGCCTTTGATTTTGCGTACGGTACGACGGCTATTTTCAACCAAACCGCCTTTAGGGCCAACTTCAACGATTAATTCCACACCGTCTTTAACCATTTCACGGATGGTTTCTTCCCAACGTACTGGATTCCAAATATGACGATCGAGAATGTCAATCTGGTCATCTTCTACAGTAACTGACTTACCCGTAAGGTTCGTGTAGTAGGCAATTTCAGGGTTACGAACATCAACTTTTTTCAATTCTTCGGCCATTTTCGCACCAGCGTCCTTAATCAAGGTGGTGTGGAACGGCGCACTCACCTTTAACGGCGATGCCTTCTTCGCACCAGCTTCCATAGCGAGCTCAACCGCTTTGTCTACAGCGTCATTATAACCGGAGACTACAATATTTCCTGGCGCATTGAAGTTTGAGCATTCTACCGTATCAATTTTAGAAGCTTCTTTAGCGATTTCTTCAACTTTATCGCGATCTAAACCGAGGATTGCCACCATTTTACCGACGCCCTGAGCGACAACGTCCTGAATGAATTTCGCACGTTTGCCGACAAGCTGCACGGTATCTTCAAAATCAATAATATTTGCGGCAACTAATGCACCATATTCACCTAAACTGAATCCTGCCGCCATGTCCGGTTTGATGCCAGCTTCTTCAATCGCACGCAAAGTCGCAATTTCAACCGTATGGATCGTTGGTTGCTGATTCAACGTACTCAATAATTCCTCGTCACTACCCTCAAAACAAAGCTTGGCAATATCTCGTCCCGTCACTTCAGCTGCCTTATCAAAGGTTTCACGCGCGACTTCAAAATTATCGTAAATGGATTGTCCCATACCGAGGTATTGGCTGCCCTGACCTGGAAATACAAATGCTGTTTTCATCGTTTCCTCCTATTTCTTCAAAAATGCTTTTGCACGTTCATTCAACACTGCAACTTCTGGATCGTCTAATGACACTTCGATGCCATGCGATGTCGCATCGCCATTCTCATCAACATTCACGTAAGAAATAAATCCTTCGACGTGAATTTCACCGTCAACTTCAAACTTCAAGTACACCCTCACGCTCGTTTGACCCGCATACACGACACGCCCGGTACATTTCACGACACTGCCGAGTTCAATCGGTTTTTCGAATGTCATTTGGTGGATGTTTACCATCACTACATCGTTACCCGGAATATAGAAAGACGTTGCCACAAATCATTCAGCTGCACGGCCTACGAACAGCGTCCCATGATGATTTAGATCTTCCTGAATGACCATACGATAGGTCACAAATTCTTCCGTGTCCATATGACAATCTCCTTCTTTATCATTCATTGTATTAATTCCAATATTAGTTTATTTTATCTATTTCCCTAAAAGCAACTTTTAGCTCGAATACAAAAAAGCACACCAATTCGCGTTGATGTGCTTCGTTATTCATTAAACTAAAATTTGTACGGCGTTGTAGATGTTCAAAAGTAAGATCAAGCCGGTAATCACGGTGTAAATCATTTGGACGCGGTTATCAGTGAGTTTGTTTTGGGTGAGCGATCCGACATAACTACCGAGAATCGCCGCGATCGCAATCGGGATGATGTAGACGAGGTCGTATTCGCCAAATCCTGTCGTTACCGCAATTGTTACGAGTTTCGATAACTGTGCGAAGAAAATCGTCAGAATTGAGGAGAACGCGGCCTGCTTGATCGACATGCCGAACACGAACAGGAAGAACGCCACGTTAATTGGACCACCGCCGATACCGAGGAAGACGGAGAGTGCGGAAAGGATCACACCACTGATGAGAAGCGGCACGTTCCCACTCATATCGAGCGTTTTATTCCCAAAATTGGAGTACAGAATCGCCGCACTGAGTAGAATCACGGTCACGATAATTTGAACGAGGTTCACCATTGCTTCATCGCCGAACGACGCGACGAGCACATTGAATACCTGATTACCGATGATCCCACCGATCACACAGCCGAGCGCAAGCCAAAGCATCTGTTTTACAGGGAAGTGTTTACGTTGCTCACGTTGCTTGGCGATCGAGGTCACAGACATCAAAAATACCGCCACACTTGAGAAGAAGTTGATCATGAATAGCGGGTGATGACCGATCGCATCGAGCACCGGTTTAATGATGACACCACCACCGAGGCCTGCGAGTGCACCGAAGAAGACGGAAATACCAATCACGACGAAGTAAATTAGAAAATACATAAATCCTCCTTGTTAAAAAATCTTCAGAGAGCTTCTGAAGATTATCTTAACTTATTTTTTAATACATCTAAAACCTAAATGACTGCTTGTCGACATATGATCTACACCATTACGTCCAGCCACACGATAACGATGACAGTAAGAAGCATGACAAAGGAAAGAACCACCACGAATTGCGTACTCACCATTTAATGATTCTACTTCAATAGAAAATTTATCGTTATTAAAATCATCTAGTAATGTATAGCGTGGATTACGACACCATTCCCAAACATTTCCGATTGTCTGATACAGTCCCCAATTATTTGGTTCAAATTGTTTGACTGGTGCTGTACCTAGAAATCCGTCTAATTCTTCGTTAACTTTCGGAAAATCGCCTTGCCAAGTATTAGCATGATAAATATTTCCATCTGTTAATTCATTTCCCCAAGGATATTCAGTATTAGTATTCGCCCGGGCAGCATATTCCCACTCTGCTTCATTCGGCAATGTTGCCCCCGCCCAATCACAGAATGCCAATGCATCACGCAATGACACATGAACCACTGGATGCTCCTCTAATCCATGTAGATCACTATCTGGTCCAAATGGATGCGCCCAATTAGCATCCTTAACTGCATGCCACCACGGTGTACCTTGAACATGTGGAGAGACCTCTTGAAGTTTTTCTGACAATAACTTGTGAAAGACAAATGAATAGCCGAGTTTTTCAGCTGTACTTATGTAGCCAGTTTCTTCCACAAACTCTTTGAACTCGGCATTGGTAACCGTGGTATCTGCTATTTTAAAATCATCAACTGTTACTTCTGTACTAGGTCCTTCATAATCTTCAACGAAACCTTTCTCATCATCTGTCCCCATCCTGAATGTTCCACCGCTCATTGGAATAAAATGCATTAATTATCATCCTTTTTAAGTGTTGCAACAATTTGATCAAGTGGAATTTGTGTTAATTCTCCATTATGAACAAATCCTTCTTCGCGTCCTGTTAATATTTCTGTCAATTTCTGTTTTAATTCTTTGATTACTGGCGCATACTTCTTTTGCTCAATTAGATTCTCCATTTCATCTGGATCACGAACCATATCAAATAGCTGATATTCATCGCGTACTGGGAACCAAATAAATTTCCAGCGATCTGTCATGATATATTGACTAGAATCTTCTCCGAGACTGTGTTCACCATGGAAAGATGTACGCCATCCCTCATATTCACCAAATAACAACTGTTTCACGCTTTTACCATCTGTATTTACCTTTTCACCTGTCGCCAAGTCAACAAGTGACGGGAAAATATCTTGAATTTTGATTAACTGTTTTACTTTATGATTTTGAGCAGGAATAAGATTACCTGGATCATAAATAAAAGATGGAATATGAACGCTTCCTTGGTAAGGGTATCCTTTTCTCAGAAGATAATGTTCTCCTAATTGATCACCATGATCAGAAACAAACCAGAAGATGGTATTCTTATCCATTCTAAATTCTTTTAATGCAATCAAAAAGCGACTGATCTGATGATCAATATGACTAATCAATCCGAAGTATCCTGCTAGCATACGCTTCTCGTCATCCGATTTGAGTTTTCCTCGCTTCGCTGTTATATCAGGAATGACATCTTCTACAGTTTCCCAATTTCCAATATGAAGGTCAAACTCATCTGGCAATCGATCCATATACATATTGAAGTAATATTCAGGAGGGTCATACGGCGCATGCGGTTTTTCAAACGACATTTTTAGGAAAAATGGTGAAGTCGGATCACGACGCTGCAAAAATTTTATTGATTCGGTCACCACCCAATTGGTTGGATGCAGACGTTCTGCATATGGCCATGGTCGCGCTTCCCAAGAATTACAATTTAAACCATCATCAATCGAGTCCGCTTCATGACCGAGTTCATTTTTTAGAAATTGTAAATAATCACTTGAATACTCGAATTGTGAGCCGTATGGTTTATCATATTTACGATCAACATGTAGATAGCCATCATGCAGCACGACATGATCAAATCCTAGACGATTACGTGCCGGATATACATGCATTTTCCCTATACACTCGGTTTGATAACCGAGATTACTGAAGGTTTTAGGTAGTGTATGAGTAAAATTCCAAGGTACTTCATCTTCATAACCTACACGTCTAGAATGCTCTTGATCCAATCCCGATAGCAGAGCTGCACGCGCTGGAACACAACTCGGTACTGGTGAATAAGCATTTTCGAAGTTATAGCCTTGTGATGCCATCATATCTAATGTTGGTGTGCTTACGAATTTATCTTTGCTATTGATCGACAGCGCATCTGCTCGCATCTGATCAACTACAATCAGCACTACATTTGGTCTGTCTTGATCCATATTCAAATCCCCCTATAAAAAGAATAACCTTTTGTCACCATCTAAACAAAAGGCTATTTTCCTCTATTTAATTATATAACGAATTGATTATCCTGCGACATCTAAAAGTTCAGTTGCGTATAAAATAATGGATAAGAATAAGAAAATCCAAATAACGCGTGTAGAATTTAAACTTTTACGACCAAGCAACCAATATGCTAATCCTACTAATACGATTGGTACCATCGCTGGTAAAATCTGATCTAACATATCAGCTTGAATAGCAATGACTTTCTCCCCAATTGTTAATTGAAACGGCACTTGTACATTTACAACAGATGGTACTAAGCCACCAACAACAAAAACACCGAGTAGGGTCGCGGACTCTGTAAGATCTCGAAGCAATCCGGTCATATTTGAAACCAATTTCTCACCTTGTTTGTATGCAAATGGTAATTGGAAATATCTCATAATCAAAATTGCAACCGCTACAATTAACCAAATAATAACGCCTGTTGGATTCCCTTCTTGTCCCATATAAGCCGCTAATGCACCAAATATGGCCGGAATTACAGCACCAAATAAAGAATCCCCAATCGCAGCAAACGGCCCCATTAAACTTGTTTTAACTGCAGCAACAGCTTCCTTAGACTCATAGCCATTCTTCTCTTGTAAAGCTAAATCCATTCCCATGATTAGTGCATTCATAAACGGACTTGTATTGAAGAATTGCATTTCTGTCTTCAACATGCCTTTAACTTTTTCATCATCATTTGAATATAATTTTTTTATAGCAGGATAAATTGCATGTGTGTATGCTACATTCATCATACGTTCATAGTTCCAACCTAGTTGTCCACCAAACATATAGCGTAGGCTGATTTGTCGTAAATCTTTTTTAGTTAATTTATTAACTGTTTCTTCATTAGAGTTCATCATCATCAATCTCATCCTCCTCACTCATAGCAGAAGTATTTGCTGCTGCAACATCTGCAAATTGTGTCTTTAATTCATGTTTTTCCTGTAGTTGTTTATAGTGAATGAAAGCAGCTGCTGCTCCTGCAACTGCAACACCCATCATCGGCACATTGAGATAAGCAGCGAGTAAGTAACCTACTAACAAGAAACCAAAGAAACGTTTGACTGGTAAATAATGGAGTAAAATACCAATACCAACAACAGGTAATACAGCCCCAGCAACTTTTAATCCACCCATTAACCAGTCTGGTGCATAATTAAGAACGACGTTAATCACATTATTACCAAAAATTAAACTAATTAATACTGGAATAGCACGAGATAGAGCCATTGGAAGTAGACTTAACCAAGATATAATATTGATTTTATTAAATTCACCGCGATCAATGTAAGTGTCGATACGATGTGAGAAATAAACACCACAAAAACGTGCCAGAATATCAAGCTGAACCAAGAGCAATCCAACTGGTACCGATAGACCTATCGCAAATTCAATTCCCTTACCACTAACTACTCCCAGTGCAGTTCCAATGATAGCTCCTGTTCCGAAGTCAGGTATTGTTGCACCACCAAATGTTCCTACACCTAGAACCATTAATTGGAGTGTTGATCCTACAACCAACCCTGTACTAATATCCCCCATAATGATACCGGCCAAAAAGCCAGCAATCGCTGGTTTACTAAATTGTAATCCAGAAATATATGGGTCAATTCCACCAAGCACTGCTAACAGTGTTAATAGAATCATCTGAGTATATGTAATATCCTGCATTATGATAAGCCTCCTTGCATACATTACGACTTATAATTTTCTCTTCTTTTACAGAATACGCTTTCTTTTTACTAAAATCAATATAATTTAGTAAAGTATATAAAAATATTTTTTTGAAGGATGGCCTTTTACTCGATACAATAGAATAGATATTAAAGTTATAGGAGAAAATTAATGGTTACATTAAAAGATATTGCCAATAAAGCTGGCGTTTCAAGCGGAACCGTTTCTAGGATTTTGAGTAATGACCACAATCTTAAAGTAAGTCCAGATACGAGAAAAAAGGTACTCTGCATCGCTGAAGAGATGCATTATGTGGGACGTAAGATAAAATCAGAGAACACTCTAGGGAAGGTATTATCGATTACTTCACATCGTAAAAAAATCGAAATTTCTGATTTATTTAATCGTTCGCTAATGTGGGGCGTAGAAACTTCATTAAGTAATGCTGGATATCAAATTGATCAAATAACTTTCGAAGCAAAAAGTATAGATTATAGCGAGTACAATGGGATATTAGCTATAGGTGATTTTGATGAGTCAGCACTTCTTTCACTTAAATCTGCTGATATACCAATAGTCTTTCTCAATAGTAATACTCTCGATAGCGATCTAAGTTGTGTCACTATTGACTTCAAAAATGCTGTTAATAAAATCATGCATCATTTATTAAATGAAGGTAATAAGTATATCGGATTGATAGCTGCTAACTCTAACTTCTATCAATCCAAAAATATTCTAGACCCGCGTATTACACATTATATAGATATTGCAAAAGAAAAAGATATCTATGATCCAAAATTTATATTTCATGGGGATTTTAGTATACAAAGTGGCTACCAAGCTATGACTGAAGCTATTGAAAATCTTGGAGAAAAATTACCTTCTGCATTTTTCTGTATTAGCGATACCATGGCAATAGGAGCATTACGAGCACTCAAAGATCACAATATCTCTTCTCCAAAAGATGTTCGTATTATCGGCTTTGGTAATATTGAAATTGGAGAATATATGACTCCTAAACTATCTACTATTGATCCACATCCAGGACAAATGGGACGTAGCGGATCTTTCGTTTTGCAGAATATGATAAAAGGTTCACAACTTTATCCAGTTAATGTTGTAACTAGTACAGACTTGATCATTCGTGAAAGTTAATAGCTTTCAACAATTCAAAACTATAAGTAAAAATGTAAACTAGAATAGACAGAAAGCGCTTTTAGTAGTGAGATAACGATTTAGTTATCTATCTCAATACTTATTGTACCGATAATCACACATTAATGTGTGTCGCACGTCCTAACGAAAAGGAGTACGTATATTATGCCAACAGTTACTGAAATTTTGGGAACGAAATACCCTATCATCTGTGGTGCCATGGCGCGCATCACCACACACGAAATCGCAGGTGCCGTCTCTGAAGCAGGCGGTCTCGGTATCCTCGGTGCGGGTGGTTGGAGTGCCGATCAGCTGCGCGATGAAATTCGCCAAACCAAGGCAATGACCGACAAACCGTTCGGCGTCAACCTCATGCTTCAGATGGATAATATCCCTGAACTCGTTGATGTCGTTATCGAAGAAGGCGTTCAGGTCGTCACAACCGGTGCCGGTTCCCCTGAAAAATATCTGCCGAAGTTAAAAGAAGCCGGCGTCAAAGTCATCCCGGTTATCGCTGCCGTCAAACATGCCACTAAAATGGAAAAACTCGATGTCGATGCGGTCATCGCCGAAGGACAGGAAGCCGGTGGACATATTGGTCAGACGTCCACAATGTCATTACTTCCGCAGATTGTCGATGCGGTCGATATTCCAGTCCTCGGCGCGGGTGGTACAGGCGATGGGCGCTCTGTCGCTGCCATGTATGCGTTGGGCGCACAAGGGATTCAAGCCGGTACTATTTTCCTCACCGCTGAGGAGTGCCCCGTCCCAGATAGCTACAAGCAGATGGTGTTAGGCGCAAACGACACCGCAACAATCGTCACTGGGCGCCGCTACCGCGATCCCGTGCGCACCATCTCGAACAACCTCCAGCTCGCCTACTACGATAAGGAAATGGCCGGTGCTTCCAAAGAAGAGATGGCTGAATTCGCCGCAGGTTCTCTCTCGCGCGCCGTATTCGAAGGTGATACCATGAACGGCTCTGTCATGGCTGGTGAAATTTCCGGAATGATGAAACAAATCCGACCTGCCAAACAAATTATTGAAGAATTATTTGCGGAAGCTGAAAAAGTCGCTGAAGGATTGAAGATTACATACTAGTAGTGAGGAAAGAGACGCCTGAAGAGGTGTCTTTTTTTGTGCGAACAAGAACGCCCAGAGTCTTCATCACTCTGAGCGTTTCGCTATCTATAATCAATTATTCAACCTTCAACAAATCTTCATTTACTGTGATTTCTCCTGCTTTGTCTCAAGTAACATCCGCAAAGGTATCCGTATTAGTGATCACAACCATGACGGTATCATCGTAACCTTTTGATTTAATGAGATCACGATCGAATTCGCAAATTTTGTCGTTACGTTTGACGCGATCCCCTTGTTCACAGAAGGCTTTGAAACCTTCTCCGTTCATATCGACTGTTTCAAGACCGATATGAATGAGTACTTCATCCCACTATCTGATTTAAATCCGAAGGCGTGATTGGAAGCATAAGTGACTTCAACTGTGCCATCGACAGGCGCATAGATCGTACCATCGCTTGGACGAATTGCCATACCTTTACCTACTAATTCATTAGAGAAAAATTCATCATTGACATCTTTCAGCGGAATGACGTCGCCAGCTACCGGTACACTAACGGTCATTGCTTTGGCATCATCGCTAACCGTTTCACCTTTCGTCTTACACATGTGCATGTAACCGTACGCATATGTCGCGATAAAACTGATCACTGACTGATCACGACACCGAATAAGAATGCAACTATACTCTGTGGTGCGATCGAAATGAAGCCGATCACTCCGGCAGAACCGAGTGCGATCGCTAAAACATGGAAGTAGCCGATAAATACTGACGCAATCCCAGACGCCACCATCGCGATAAAGAATGGGAATTTGTGGCGCAAGTTAACACCGAAAATGGCAGGTTCAGTAATTCCGAGCAAAGCAGAAATACCAGCAGAGAGGGAGACACTCTTCGCTTCCTTGTCACGTTGGAGTAGTGACATGGCAAGTGTGGCACCACCCTGCGCGACGTTCGCCATCGCTGCGACTGGGAAGATAAAACTACCACCCGTTTGCGCGATGTTCGACAATAAACTCATTTCGATAGCTGGGAAACTTTGGTGTAGACCGGTAATAACGATCGGTGAATAGAACAGACCGGGAATTCCGACACCTACTGCGCCAAATGTCGTGTACGCCCAAACTAATCCTGTATTAATCTCGTTACCTACCCATTGCATAACCGGTCCGATCACGGAGAAAGTCAAGAAACCGGAAATAATAATCGCAAGCAACGGACTCAAAATGAAGTCTATCGCATTTGGCATAATCTTGTGGAAGAAGTTCTCCAGTTTCGCGAGCACGAATGCGACCACGAGTACCGGAAGCACCGATCCCTGATAACCAGCTTGCGAAATCTCAAGACCGAAGATATTCCAGGTCAAAAAAACTATCAATAAAGTCAAAAAAGCCATGCGCGAACTCGACTATTATCCAAATTCGATGGCACGTTCCCTGCAAGGTAAAAAAAAACCAACTCATCGGTTTAATCTTCCCAACCGTGGCAAATCCGTTCTACGGTGAGTTGATCAATTTGCTCGAAGAAAAACTATTCAACATGGAGTACAAAACGATTCTCTGTAACAGTGCGAGCGACCGTGAAAAAGAGAAAAACTATCTCTCGATGCTTTCAGCCAACAAAGCCAACGGCATTATCGCCGGCGCACACAACTTAGAAATTGATGAGTATCAAAAGCTCAACATGCCGATCATCTCATTCGATCGTTCGCTTGCCGATACCATTCCAATCGTCAGCAGCGACAACTATCGTGGTGGGGCTATCTTGCGGCAGAATATCTCTACCAACAAGGGGCCAGACAAATCGGTATCGTGACCGGTTCTCAGAACTCCGACTCACCATCGAATGATGATTAGATTGCTACCTCGATTACCTAAAAACTCGAGGACTCGAACCACACGTCTTCAAGGTCGGTGCCATTTCTCAAAACCTAACCTTGAAACGGATGGAATTAGAGAAACTATTGGATCATGAAAACCTCGATGGTATCTTCTGCACCGATGATCTCACAGCGTTGATGATTTATAATCTGTGCAAAGAACGCAACATCAGCGTCCCAGACGATCTAAAACTCATCGGTTACGACGGTACAGCCTTCATCAAAGACTTCTGCCCTTATTTCCCAACCATCGAACAACCGATCAAAGATATCGCGAGTATCCTCGTCGATCTATTAATTAAACGAATTAATGATGTCGATGCGCCGCTGGATAAGAAGTATGTCTTGCCTGTGAGAGTGCATTATCCTGAACTCAATTAAAAATTAACAAACAGTCATGAATGCGTCATGACTGTTTGTTTGTGTAAACAAAAACTCGAAAGCCTGGTAGGAGACTTTCGAGTTTTTAAGGAATAACAATTTGGTAAGCGTAGTTGTTAGTTGTTTTGCTTCTTCGCAGCGTATTCTGCGTTACGTTTCTTCATTTCACGTGCGTACCAGATGAACAATGCGAGGTAGATTGCGATTGCAATAACTGCGTAAATGATCATCTTCATATCACCTGTTGTCGCATTACCGAAGAAGTAAGCCACGAATTTTTCGATCGGGCCTTCAAGTGTTGAGTGTGAAATCAATGAACTTGCTGGCAAGTTTTCTGGGAAGGCGCCGACTGATTTTGCCATTTCTGTAACTGCTGGCGCAATCAATGTACCAGAGTAAAGGAATGCTGGTAATAATACCGCACCGATAACAATCATGCGGATAATTTTACCACGTGTAACGACCAACAAGGCTGGCGTTAATCCCATGGCGATGATACCACCGAGTGGCAAGATACCATTCTTAGGCAAGATCAATGCTTCGAGCAACATGATTGGTGCTAAAACGTTAGCACTTGCCCAGATTTCGGCACGACCAGCGATAAACGGCCAGTCCAAACCGATGTTGAATTGACGACCTTCAAAGTGTTTTGTTGCGAAGTTAGTAACCCCTTGTGAGAGTGGTTCTACAGATTCAATAAACCATTGACCGATAACAGAGAACAACTCCAAGCAGACACCGGCTGTAAATCCGAGCGTTAACATGTCTTTGATTGGAATACGTGCAAGGATACCAACAAAGAAGCCGAGGTAGATACCGATAGCGAACTTAGAACCCCAGAAACCGATTTTGTTATTCAAGGTTGCTGAGTCGAAGTCGTAACGGTCAAGCCAGAAGAACGTCTTGTCATAGATCTTATTCAAGAACATGGCAATTGGGTTCATCATATAGTTCATGTGTGTCGTTGTCATTGGGTTGCCGTCTGGCGCATCCAACAAGTCATTGAAGGTTGGTTTCATCAAGTCGGAGTTAATAATCTTCAATACCCCGATGAATACAACCAACAATGTGGTCCAGAATAAGTTTGCTCCCAAGAACATCGCAAACAAACCGGTAATGGATAAGTGCCAAATATCGAAGATATCGACGTCAAACGTATTGGTACGTTTGGTAAAGATCATTACAGCATTCACGATTAACAGTACTAACATGAAGTATAGCGTGTATGGAGAACCCCAAGTGATTGTTGCGAGTGGTGACCATCCAACGTCAGTAACGTTCAAACTAAGTCCAGTATTCGCAACGAATTCCTGTAAAGCATTAGAGAACGAGGTGGTCAAGATATTCATGATTGCCCCAACCCCGGTAATCGCGATACCGAGTTTCAACCCACCAGAGAGTGCCTTACTGAATTTCACGCCGAATGCCCAAGCAATTAACGTCAGCACAATCGTCATCATCGGTGCCGCACCTAGTTGGATTAGCGGATCCAATATCTTATTGGCAAAAGATACAAAAGCGTCCACGATGTCACATCCTTTCTAGTCTATTCAGTGACTACTGTAACGTTTTGATGATGCGTTCAACTTCATCGTAAACAGGTTTTGCCATTGCTGGTACACGGTAGAGAATAGCCCCTGCATCAACAACTGGAATCGGCACTTCAAAAGAGAAGTCAGATTTGGCAATCTGAGCAAAGATATCGTATTTCTCCAACATTTCTTGGTTAACATCCTTGATCATGTGTGCATCCACAGACACTTGGTAACCACGGTTCTTCATTTCTTCTTCGATTGCGTTTTTGATTTGGTGACTTGAGTTAACACCAGCACCACATGCAGCTAAAATCTTAATCATTTTGAGTTCCTCCTATATATATCTTTCTAAAATTTCTCATTCAAAAATCGGTAAATCTTTTCCGTATCTTCCATTGCGAATAATTCGCTGACTTCTTCGGCTGATAGGCGATTAATGAAGTCCATAATCTGCGCTAGAATATTCACCTGTGCTTCAGGATCCTGATTCAAAATCATAAATGCCATGCGAGCTTCAACGGTGTCATCTGGCGTGATCATGTTGTGGAAAGTGATCGGTTGTTCGAACTTAATCGGCACAATTCGCGTTGTCTTCACATAATCTGTTTCAGTATGCGGAATTGCAATATCCTCATAATCTGGATTAATTGGTGATAGATCCATACCTGTCGGATAATTATTCTCTCGTTCGATAACCTTTGTACAGAAATCTTCTGTGACTAAATCTTGTTTGAGAAGTTTCTTTCCGACAGTTTCAAACATTTCTTCTTTCGTCTTTGCTTGACTAATGAATACTGTTTCTGGATAAAAGAGTTGTTCTGTTGCCATTGCTATCCTCCTTTGGCTTATCTTGCATGAATTATTATAAACTCTAAAAATGAAACCGTCAACATCGAACATTAAAAATAAACATTTTTAAACAATTTTAAATAAACAAAACCCCAGAAACAATCCTTCTAACCGTTCCTAGGGTTTCTCATTTGCTACTTGATATTATTCCTTTCAATTCCTTTTATGTCTAAGAGTAAATACACTTCCCACTACTACTAAAGATAATCCAATCCCTACACCAGCTGTCAGCACACCCGTTTGAAGTAGATATGATTGAGATAATACACTTTCTGTCGTTTTATCATTTTCTATATCTTGGTTGTGCGTTTCATCTGAATGAGAATTTACCAACTCTTTAGGCTCATGGTCAATCACTACAGGCATATGCGTATCTATTGAGGATGCTTCTTTGATAACTTCAATCGCTTCTCTTGACCCTTCGATAATATCAGCCTTTTCGATATCATCAATCCATTGATTATCAACAATATCATGTAGAATTTCTACATCATTTGCCTGCCCATTCTCAGCCGAAGCGCTAGATTGATCACCATCGGTCCTTGATGGTATCTCAGGAACTGTCAAGCCTGGAATATCTTCCACTTCTTCAATTTTAGTATATTTTTGCCTAAATTGTATATATTTTCGCTCATTTATCCACTATTATCAGTCTACTCTTCTATTAATGAAACCGTCAACATTTATGAACTAATTTTTAGTAAGCACAATAAAACCTCGAAAACAATGCGTGTTTCCGAGGTTTATATGTTATTTTTCTAAATCATCAACAGGTAGAGTCCCCAAGCGAGGACACCACCGATCATCGGACCTGCGATCGGTACCCAGGCGTATCCCCAGTCGGAGTCACCTTTGTTGGCGATAGGAAGGATAGCGTGGGCAATGCGTGGACCGAGGTCACGTGCCGGGTTGATCGCATAACCGGTCGGCCCACCGAGCGAGAGACCGATCGCGATAATGACGCCGGCCACTGCGAAGTTCTGGAGTCCACCGACAAATTCGACTTGCTCGAACGAAAGCAGTGCGAGCACTAAAACGAAAGTCCCGATAATTTCAGTCATCAGGTTAGCTACCGGACGTCTCACTTCTGGACCTGTCGCAAATGTGCCGAGGATGAGGCCTTGGTCTTCCGTGAGTTCCCAATGCGGCAAGTATGCGAGCCAGACAAGCGCGGCGCCCACAATCGCACCGAGGGTCTGGGCGATAATGACAGGAAGAACCATATTCCAAGCGATGCCGCCGTGCAAGGCCATCGCAAAGGTCACTGCCGGATTCAGATGTGCCGGACTCATGAATCCTGAGATGTACGCCGCAATCATCACGGCCATTGCCCAACCGGTCGCAATTACGATCCAGCCGGATGCTTCGGCTTTACTTTTCTTCAAGTTGACAGCTGCACAGACGCCGTCCCCTAAGAGGATCAGGATCGCCGTGCCGATAAATTCACCGAGCACTACACGCCAATCAATCATTGTAATGTACTCCTTTTAATTAACCTTTTAAATCAGCTAAATCAGACTCACGAACCAATTGATCGAACACGGTAGTCTGTTCAGCTTTCTCTGTGTCATCCCAATCGTATTGTTTAGCGAATGCGTTGATTACTGGCTCGCGTAAGTCATCAACAATTTCACGTTCAAACAATAAGTGGTTCGTCCGACGAATGAAGTAGTCGCCTGGTGTCAACGTCATTTCCTCTTCAAAAGCGTAACGTAACCGTGCAGATTCGACGGCATCGAGGCCTTCAAAAGTATTCTGTTCATCGTAACGGTCGTAAATTTTACGCACATTGAGTCCGTAGAAAGAAGCTAGATAACGCGCAGCCTCTTCTGGAACCCCTTGACTGGTTCCTTCTTTAGTGAGAGCATCTACCGTCTCTTCAAGCGTCGTTGGATCAAATTCCCCACCAGAAATCTGGTAATGCTTAGAATCAACCAGTTCAATCTCACGATTATCTTCGTCTTTGAAGATTTGCTTAATTAATTTCATTGCACCAGCAGCCATCTTACGGTAGTCCGTAATCTTACCACCAGACAATGTAATTAAACCATCAGATTCACGTTCTAATGAGCTTCCACGTGAAACGCTCGATGGCGATTTCTCACCACGGTTTGTCTCCAAATTACCAAGAACCTTTTCAACATCATAACGTGACGCTTTGTTGGCGTTGTATTTGGAAACAATATCAATCACAGCCTCGAAGCTATCATCAGCCAGCGACCCATTGTCCCCACCGTTGTAGTCAGAGCCGGAATTGTCGTTCAATAATGGACGCAAACCAGCCCAGCTCGATTCAATATCATCTAGAGTAATATTAGCTTCCGGATAACGGTAGTTCACAACTTCTAACAAGTAGTCAACATCTTCTTGTGTCACTGTTGGGTGTGATAAGTCGCCTGTGTAATCCGTATCGGTTGTTCCGAAGTATGTCTTGTCTTCACGTGGAATCACAAAGACCATACGGCCATCGTGCTTACCTGTATCAAAGTAAGTCGGCTGTGGCACTGGCAACTTCTTGGAATCAATAACAAGGTGTACCCCTTTCGTTGGGCGCATCATCTGACGTACGGGACGTTCCATGTTGAGATGACGGATTTTATCTACCCATGGGCCACTCGTATTAACAATTAACCGCGCATGAATCTCTACCGTTGTATTATTGACGCGATCTTTAGCTTTAACACCGATAATTTGATGCTGGTCATCATAAAGGAAACCGGTCACTTGCATACGGCTCAATAAAATTGCCCCGTCTTCGTTAGCTTTCTTAATATTGTCGATAACCAAACGCGCATCGTTATTGTTGAAGTCGAGATAAACTCCAGCGCCTTGTAAACCATCTTTACGTAATAATGGTTCACGTTCCAATGCTTCTTCTGGTGTTAAGGTGTAGTTAGTATACCGTTCATCGGTAACATTCGCTAAACGGTCATAAAGGTCCATGGCCACCTTGACAGAGAACATATCAAAGGTGTTTTCCCCTTCATTGTCATAAATCGGCAAAAGCATTGGATCTGGTTTTGGAATGTGCGGTGCAATACCCTGTACAACAGCACGTTCACTAACGGTATCGGATACCACTTCGACATCGAAATTCTTAAGGTAGCGAATCCCACCATGAACAAGTTTTGTCGAACGTGAAGACGTCCCTTCTCCAAAGTCCTGCATCTCAAGAAGCGTCGTTTGTAAGCCAGAGGCCTGCGATTGGACAGCCAATCCAGCACCCGTAATCCCACCACCGATAATCAGTACATCCGTATCGATAGTTGCTAATTTCTCAATATTTGCTTGTCTTTCTTCAATTGAAAACATTATTTACCTCCTATTCGTACACACGTGTCGCTTCGACAGCCTTCTGCCAGTGTGAGTACAAGTGTTCACGTGTTTCCTCATCCATTTTACTCTCAAATAGCTTACCGGATTCATATAATTCCTTAATTTCATCTATATCTTTCCAGTAGCCGACACCGAGGCCTGCGAAGAAGGCCGCACCTAATGCTGTAGTCTCGAGATCCTTGGTACGTTGAATTGGTAGATCCAAAATATCTGATTGGAATTGCATCAGATAATCATTGGCACTGGCACCCCCATCCACACGCAACATTGGGATATCAATTCCGGTATCTTCCTTCATTGTATCAACAACATCACGTACTTGGTAAGCAATCGACTGCAGGGTGGCTTTAATGACATCATCTTTTGTTGTACCGCGCGTCAGTCCAAACATTGCCCCACGTGCTTTAGAATCCCAGTATGGTGCGCCGAGTCCAACGAAAGCTGGGACCACATAGATTTCATCTTCGTCATCGGAACGTTTCGCCGCTTCTTCAGAATCACTGGCGCTTTCAATCATTTCCAAACCATCGCGTAACCACTGTATGGATGAGCCAGCAACAAAAATACTCCCTTCGAGTGCATAGTTGATGTCGCCATCAATACCATAAGCGATCGTCGTTAATAGCTGGTTCTTCGAAAGCTGTGGCTCCTTACCCGTATTCATCACGATAAAAGACCCAGTGCCATACGTGTTCTTGATCATACCTTTTTCAAACGCCATCTGTCCGAACAGTGCCGCTTGTTGGTCACCGGCCATCCCGGAGATTGGCACACGACTACCGAAGAAGTGGTAAGGTTGCGTTTCACCATAAACCTCTGCATTTGATTTGACCTCAGGCAACATTGATTTTGGAATATTCAAAATATCTAAGATCTCATCATCCCATTCGAGATCATTGATATTGAACAACATGGTACGGCTAGCATTCGAGTAGTCAGTCATATGGCTTTCACCATCTGTTAACTTCCAGAGCAACCACGTATCAATTGTCCCAAACAGCAATTCACCATTTTCTGCACGCTCTTGCGCACCCTCAACGTGATCTAAGATCCAACGAATCTTCGTGGCGGAGAAATATGGGTCAATGAGGAGTCCGGTATGTTCATGGATCATCTCCTCATACCCTTGATCGCGAAGTTCATCGGCAATATCTTCTGATTGGCGCGACTGCCAAACTACTGCGTTGTGGATTGGACGGCCAGTTTTTTTATCCCAAATGACCGTCGTTTCACGCTGGTTAGTGATCCCAATCCCTTTAACCTCACTCGGCTTAACACCGGATTTAATTAAGGATTCAGCAATCACTGACAGTACGGATGTCCAGATTTCGTAAGCATCATGCTCAACACCACCATTACTCGGAAAATACTGATGAAATTCTTTTTGGGCAACGGCAAGGGAATGCCCATTGTGATCAAAAATAACCGCACGTGAACTGGTCGTCCCTTGGTCAATTGTCATAATGTACCCTGTATCTGACATACTAACCCTTCTCTCAATTTTTATTATTAATTTTTCACTTGATTGCTCTTGTGAACGATTACAGTAATATTTAACAGCAAACGTTTCCAAAAGTCAATAGTTGCGTGATCATCTAAAATTTAAAAAAAGATAACTCATTCACAATTAAGTATTCTTGTTCTTTTTTCACATAAAAACGCCAGCATTCCTCCGAACACTGACGTCTTATAGTTGTGATTACTGATGTATTAAAAGTGTCCTAAATTAGTGTTTCTTACGGAATCCGAGGGCTGATCCGATAACGGTCAATAAGCCGCCGAGCCCCAAACCGACTGTTGCGATCCCTGTCTGCGGGAGAGCATCAGTTGTTGTGCCAGAAACCGGCGCTGCTGTGGCTGGTACCTTAGCATTACCGACCGCAATACCAGCCGCTTCAACAACTTGCCCCGGTGTCGTTGTCGTGATCGCACCCGTTGTCCCTGCTTGTTGATCGCTCGGCAAGGTTCCAGATGTCCCAGACTGTCCCGGCGCTGTCTCATCAGTTACCGAATCGTCGTGGTCCCCATCGCCAGGGAGGATGCCGTGTGCGTGATCGTCCTCTGATTCTTGACCATCATCATCCTTATCAGTTTCATCGGTGGTATCAGAATCTTTGTCCGTATCCTCATCCGATTTGTCGCTGTCATCTGTGGTGTCTTTGCCATCGTCTGTATCGGTGGTATCTTTATCCCCCTCATCCACCGTATCATCCGTCTCCTCTTTATCGTCATCGGAAGGTGCTTCCGGTTCAGGAATCTCTTCGAGCGCAACGCTACTATCCGTGATGTCACCTCTGACGAGGGCATCATCAGCAGCCGTTTCAAAGTCGCGCGCAAATAGATCGATGCTGAAGTTTTCGATCTTGCCATCGAAGCCTACCGTACCGAATTGAATGCTGTCGCGTTCGAGATCTTTGTTGATATCTTCTGCGTTATACGCCGTATTTACTAATTCGCCGTTAATGAAGAGGCGCAATGACCCGTTCGGATTGCGGACAGCGGATACAAAGACTTGATCGCCTGCTTTCAGTAATTGATCCGGTTGATCCTTATCATCAGCGTGTAGCTCAGCGAACGGTGCGGATTCAACTGTGGTATCGCCAACAGTAAAGGCTACCTTGCCATCATCAGTGAGTTTCAGTGACCACTGATCGCCCTGGCTCGCAATCGTCCCGCCGTGTGCGCCGACCGTAACCTTGGCAGAAACGGTGAACGGTGCGCGTCCTTCGATTCCCGCATCCGTTGCCTGCATTCCGTTTGTAGCTTCAGGTAACGCAATGGCGCGCTGATCGGTATGGAAGACAACCGTTGTTTCGCCAGTGGCTTCATTCGCATCAGCAGCATTATCCAATAAGCCGTTGTAGGCAATCGCAACGCTCTCACCATCTTTGAGTGCATTAGCTGTCTTCAATGTTACCGTGCGGAAATTCGGCTGCAGAGTTGCTTCAACCTTCTCACCATTCACAGTAAAGGTAGCGTTATCGATAACCACGTGTTCATCGAAGGTCATATTGATGGTGTGGTCATCCACCACTTGCGTGTAGTAGATATTCGCCGGGGTTTCGTCCTTCTGATCGCTGAATTGGTAAATCAATGCTTCATACGGGTTCAATTCAATCGTCAGCGTATCACCGTATTTGTACGTCTTCGTCGTGTCATGCGCTTTGTCACCGAGCACCGTTTCCACTGTCAAGTTCTCAGTTCCCGGATGTACGCCGATCGTTTCATCCAACGTAATCGTGTACGTCTGTTTGTTTTGAATCGGGTTACGCATCGAGAGGATGCCGTTGTGTTCATCCCATGCCGAGTAGCCGTAGACTTCACCTTGGCCAGGCTGACCACCATGGAATTTCGCATTTCTCAGAATATCGAAGTTCTCTTCCATCCAACGCGTCGCTTCGCCGATCACTTGCCAGTGCTCTGATGTCAACATATCGTAGGAGAGATAGTATTCAAAGAATCCGGTACCGCGCGTGCCGAGGAAGTATAGATATGTGCGCATATCATCCGTTGAGAAGTTAATCTGTGGTCGTGGTTCACGTTGATCACTCGGTACACTGCTGTCGACAACTTTACCAGAGTTTGCCATCATTCCGTAAATCGGGTCGTGGTTATAGATGTTTGAGAACGGTAGTTGCCACTGACGCGTGTTGACCAACTGCTCATAACTGCGGTCACGGAACGTCAATGTTTCGTTCATATCGTTACCGAAGTCGAGATCTTTGCGGTCCTGACCCTTCACACCATCTTCGTAACCGACATCAGACGTATTCTGCATCCAGACGGAATCCACCCACTGCAAGAACCACGGCGACGGCATAATGTAGGAGGTCAAGTTGATCCACATATTGTCCGGATCCTTGGCACTGTTGCGGATCGCGTTGTAGAGGCCGATCCATCGCTCGTGCGTTTCCGTCATCGAATACATATTGCGGTACCCACCGCCGATAAAGTTACCATCACTGTCCGTATCCGGACGCGGGTTCAACAATAGGCCATCCAGCTTCCAATAATTAATGTCGAATTCCTGATCGTAATTCTCAAATAATTGGCGGAGGCCATCCGTGTAGCGTTTGTCACCGATGTAGATGACACCGGCATTCTTGGAGGCTAAGTTCTGTGCAACCAGCGCATCAGCCATCGCTCCTGGATTACTGTAACCACCCTGTGGCCCCATCCAAAGTCCAAAATTAGACCCTAAACGCTGCACCTGCTTACTTGGACCATAAAGTTTATTCGGGAATTTCTCATTGAAGTCCCACAGCGTCTTCATATCCTGCCAGCCATCGTCGACAACGAAAGAATCGATCGGGGACACCCCATTAGCCGTAAAGCCACGCTCAATCTCGTTGAAGCTCTCTTGGATATTGTCGGCATTGATATTCGTCATGTGGTCGAACCAGGAATTGTACTGTTTACGGAACTTCGTACCAGTACCAATACGACGAATATAATTATAGAAGTCCTGTTGAATGACTTCGTACTGGTCAGAGTGTGCCGCACCGATAACGGTATTCCACGCTTGCGCATAGCCGTCGTCATTCGTTGCCCACTGTGCGAGTGATTTTCCAGAGAAGTAACGGGCGTACGCCACGCCATCCTTGACGGTGTTCTCAGTCGCCGGAAATTCCGATCCTGTGTAGAAACTAGAAAGGTAAACTGGCTGCCCCAGACCAGCGTAATAGCCGTTAAAGCCAGCCATCTCATTGATATTCTGCTGTGCTGGCAAGTGCCACTCTTTCGTGCCATCCGGTAAGCTGTAGCTCATCAAATCGATGTAGTCGATCACCGCATCCGCCGGGTTGCCGTCGAGCGTCTTGAATTCGAGAAACTTCTGTACAAAATCTTCGTCTTCGTGGCTCACGATGTTGTAGCGAATTTCAATCGTTGTGTTGTTGTATTGAATCGGGTTGAACGTAAATGTCGTGCGCGTCATGCCGTCCTGCGTCTCTTGGTGGACGCCATCCTTCTTCACAGTCAAACGATCAGTACTGATCTGACGGTTCGGATCGGCTAAGCCTTCTTTTTCTTGGGCTTTTGCATATTCTTCTTGGAGCGCCTGCAATTCAGCAGCGAGCGGTGCTGCCACGTTCTGTGCGTAGTCCTGGAGTTGCTTGGTGATCGCAGCAACATCCTTATCGCTCACATCGATCTCAGCAGCCGAGGCAAAGGCATAGTTATTGACGTCAGACTTGATGATCAAACGCAATGATTTCACATCCACCTGTTGACCGAGGTCGATAAATTGGATTTGCTTCGTGTTTTCTAACACGCCCGATTTGATCTTCGTGAATTCATCGCTGCCCGCTTTTTGGACTTCAACCTCGTAATCCTTGATCAAACCGTTGACACCCACGTCCTGACGCCCGATGTACATGATCGTCTGGACATCGCGCGGTGTGTTGAAGTCGATCGTCACGATCTGCGGCATCGTATTAACCTCACCTTCGCCACCGCCGTAATTATTGTGCCAGATGGTATCGACATTACCGTCGAACGCATTCTCAATACCTTCATTGGCTGCGTGGGAAGTCGCAGAGAACTGCCAATCCTTCTTATCATCAGTGAGTGATGGGAATTTCGCTAATTCCTGTTTCAGTTCATTGATGCGTGGGACGTACTTGTTGTAGAGTTCACCTGCATCATTCGAACGGAACTGCAACACAAAGTCCTTGGAGTCGTCTTCAAACGTCAGACGATCATCCGTCAACTTATTCTCAACATAATCCGTGTGGAATTTACCGTCTTTAATCGAAATTGATTCACGGATTCCCTGATTCTCAATCGTTACCGTTTGATCCTCAGCGACTGCGTCCGCTTTCGGTACCTCCACAACGCTCTCTGCATTGGCTGCAGCGCCATTCGGTTGATGCGTCGTCACATCTTCGTAGTGATCGTAATCCTTCGCCGGGGTTTCCGGTACAAAGGATTGTTCGGTTTTCTCAGTTTGCGTGTCCGCTGCTTTTTCACCAGTTGCAGCTAAAACTGCAACCTGATCGGCAGGTATCTGATCCGTAGTCTCAGCTGCCTTGATCGTTGCTGAGTGAATCGCTAATAAACTCGCAATCGAAACCGATGTCATCAGCATCGTTCCGAGCGACTTCTGATATGGGGTGTTCTTCATTTCTCTATTCCTCCTTCAAAAAATAAAACGCTTTTATATAATTATAGATTTTTGTTAATAACTTCGCAAGATACTTTTTAAATTTAAATAATAAGAAAAGTGTATACTTAATGTAGATACGAACATTAGGCTAGGTTTGCTGGCTAATGATAGACTCAAGGAGTACCGAAGATGGAAAATTTTACCCCATTAAAAACGCCATTAGGGACGATTAATATAACTGTCAATGGCGAAGTATTTCCCTACGAAATTAAAAAATTAAACACGGTTAGCGCACATGGTGTTAAATTGCTCGGTCACTACCAGTTATCTGTACCACTACCTGAAGCTAAATTATTGCATATGATACATATTATTAACTGCAGGCTCCAGTCAAGTACTCCTTTAATGCGTGCCATTGAGAATGATGAGCTGCTGGCAACGGTCGGGCTGTATAGTCCCGACCATATCAAGCTCTCTATCGGTGTTTTGGACATGTCCGATGACTTCGATGATTGTCTAGCGGCGGGCTATCCTGAGGTATATCATTTAGAAGACGGCATTGAGATAGCCACTTCCGAATACCCAGAGATGGAAACCTATACGTTTTTCATCGCCTGGCTTGATGATATCGACTATTGGGATATTGACACTTCACGTGATGTTGAGACGTTTTTCGGTGCAGATTGGCAAGATGTTGACTATTATCGAGAAAGCGAGCATAAAATTGATCACCATTAAACAGACAACAGATATCACTAGCCCTGTGTACCACGATGCCCTAGCTATTCGTGAGACGGTATTTATCGACGAACAGCACGTCCTTCGCGAGTTAGAGATCGACGATGATGAAGCACGTGCCACGCATCTCGTGCTGTATGTGGATGATACGCCCGCTGCGACGTTACGTCTATTACCGATTGGGGAAGACACGATTAAACTCCAGCGTATGGCCGTCCGCAAGGCGTATCGCCAGCGCGGTTACGGTCGTGCGCTGATTGCAGAGGCTGAAGGGATCGCAGAAGCGAATGGCTATCAGCACATTACGCTAGATGGTCAACTCACTGCGCGTGGCTTTTATGGAACGCTCGGTTATACCGCACGCGGCGAGGAATTTATGGATGCCGGGATTCGCCACATTGAAATGGTCAAAATGCTAACTCGTGAATAAGGGACAAACATATCACAAACTCTGACTATTTTTTCTCGTTATAATAGGCATGACTAATGAATTTAGGAGGAATGACCTATGAAAATTGTTACCCTCAATGTTAGAGAAGGCGAAGACAGAGAGCTTGAACAATGGTCCAAGGAGCACAACGATATCGACGTTGATGTCTATAATGACACATTGACCCTCGACAACATCGATCGTGTCAACGGTGCGGATGCGATATCCTTAGCGGCGCCAGGCAATATGGGAGCCGATATTCTCGGCGAATTGCACGATCGTGGTGTCGACGTCATCGCTCAGCGTTCGGTCGGTTTTGATATGTACGATATGGATGCAGTGAATGACTTAGGCATGGCACTAATCACGGTTCCGACTTATTCACCGAATGCGATTGCGGAGTACGTTGTCGCTACTGCACTTTACCTGTCGCGCAACCTCAACACCATCTATAAAAACGTGCAAAATCAGGATTTCAGATGGAATATCCCAATTCTTTCTAAAGAAATGCCGGAACTTACTGTCGGGATTGTCGGTACTGGTCACATTGGACAAGCTGCAGCTAAGCTCTTCAAAGGTTTAGGGGCGCACGTGATCGGCTATAATCACCGCGTACACGACGAGCTGAAGGACTTATTCGATTTTGTGTCGCTCGATGAACTCTACGCCCAGAGCGATATCATTACCTTCCACATTCCAGCTACCGATGACACCTACCACATGGTGGACGATGACGCCATCGCCAAAATGAAAGACGGCGTGATCCTCATTAATGCGGCGCGCGGTGCCATCGTCGACACGGAAGCATTAATCCGGGGGCTCGATTCACACAAAATCAAAGCTGCCGGCATCGACGTTTACGAAAACGAAGACGGTATTGTTAACCGCGATAATAGTGGCGAAGATCTCAACGATCCAATTTACGATGAACTCATCAAACGTGATGATATTGCCTATACGCCGCACCTTGCGTTCTACACGGAAACGGCGCTCCACAATATGATTTATTCCGCGCTCGATGAAGCCGTGAAGTACTTGGAGACGGGCGAATCCGACGCTGTCGTCAACAAATAATCTCTAATTGAATACACAAAAAATCGCACCGCTGACGCTAACTGCGCGAAACGGTGCGATTTTATTTGGCGTTTATTACATTTTTATAATTACAAGAAGTACGGATCATCCATCGGGTCAACAACCGACGTTGGGTCGTCGTAGTTCGTGTCGCGGCCGGTTTCCGGTAAGTCTTTGGCAGATTCCGGTTCAACGGCTTCGGTCGGTACGTTGAGGTCGTCGTGGCCCTGCGCATTGGCGCGGTCATTCGCCTCACGCGAACTGCGGTCCCACGGTGTCAAATCGACATCGTTAATATCGATCCCTAACGCTTTAGCGACACCTTTCCCGTATTCAGGGTCCGCCTGGTAGCAGTTGTTGATGTGGCGGTGTTTGATCTGTAGCGTGCTATCCGCCATGTTGCGCGCGGTATTCTCAAACAGTACGAGCTGCTGTTCCGGCGTCATGCGGTTGAACAGGATCCCCGGCTGCGTGAAGTAGTCGTGGTCATCCTCGCGGAAATCGTACGCCTTTACGTCGTCACCCTTGATTGCCGGTTCTTCTAAATCGCGGTGATCCGTGTAGTTCCCGTAGCTATTCGGCGTGTAGTGCACTTCGCTCCCGTTGTTGCCATCCATACGTCCCTGGCCGTCACGGCTGTAGAAGTGTGGATTCTTCACCCCGCGCGGTGCATTGACTGGAATCTGGTGGTAGTTCACACCTAAACGGTAACGCTGAGCGTCCGGGTAGGAGAATAAACGTGCCTGCAACATCGGGTCTGGGGATACGCCGATACCCGGTACGAGGTTCGCCGGGCTGAACGCTGCTTCTTCAACATCCTGGAAGTAATTCTCCGGGTTGCGGTTCAATTCGAACTCGCCGACTTCATAGAGCGGGTAGTCCGCTTTTGGCCAAGCCTTCGTCAAATCGAACGGATTGAATGGGCATTCTTCTGCTTCTTGTTCCGTCATGACTTGAATGTACATACGCCATTTCGGGAATTTCCCCTGTTCGATCGCATTATAGAGGTCACGCTGCATGGCTTCGCGGTCGGAGCCATTCACGATTTCTGCTTCCTGATCAGTCAGGTTCTGAATACCCTGCAAGGAGCGGTGGTAGAATTTCACCCAGACGCGTTCGCCATCCGCATTGATCATGCTATAAGCGTGCGAACTCGACCCGTGCATGTAGCGGTAGGATGACGGAATCCCGCGGTCGCTCATCGTAATCGTTACCTGATGCAATGATTCCGGCAATGACGTCCAGTAATCCCAGTTGTTGTTCGGACTGCGCAGGTTCGTGCGCGGATCACGCTTCACGGCGCGGTTCAAATCGATAAATTTCTTCGGGTCGCGGTGGAAGAAGACTGGCGTGTTATTACCAACTAAATCCCAGTTGCCTTCCTCCGTGTAGAACTTCAGTGCGAAGCCACGGATATCGCGTTCCACATCAGCTGCCCCGCGTTCACCGGCAACCGTTGAGAAGCGCGCAAACATTTCCGTCTGTTTACCGACTTCGGAGAAAATCTTCGCCTTCGTGAACTTCGTAATGTCCTTCGTGACGGTAAAGGTCCCCCAAGCGCCGGAGCCTTTCGCATGCATACGGCGCTCTGGAATCACTTCACGCGCGAAGTTCCCTAACTTCTCGATCAACCACACATCGTCTAAGGATACACTCCCGCGTGCACCGGCACGTTTAGTGTCCTCGTTGTTGTAGACAGGAGAACCAGAGTCCGAATTCAATTCCGGATTCTCGCCGATATGTTGATTGCGGCTCGGCTCTTCCTTATCCAAACCGTTCTTATCCATTGGGTTTTTCATGAAAAATCCTCCTCAAAATGCTACAAGCCAATAAATTATAATCATTCTAATCTGTATACTAGGAGTATAGCATACTATCCAACCATTTCTACAGAATTTAAGCGCTTTATTTATAAAATACTTATAGATATTTTAAAAGGGTGGATACGTCTAGATCCTCATGCTATTGTAATATCCAACACTAATTTTAAAAGAGAAAGAAGTAAATTACATTGGATAGGCAAATGGTCATCTACGAAAACGACAACCATAAAGTCATTGCAGACGTCATCATTGATCAAGAAACAATATGGATGTCACAAAAACAACTTGCCGATTTATTTGAAGTCGGTGTTCCAGCAATAAATAAGCATTTATCGAATATATTTTCTGAAGGTGAGTTAGATGAAAAAGCAACTATTTCCAAAATGGAAATAGTTCAAAATGAAGGTGAGAGGAAAATCTCGCGTAATACTAACTTCTACAATCTTGATGCGATTATCGCAGTGGGATATCGCGTAAATTCAAAACAAGCGACCCACTTCAGACAATGGGCAACAACTACACTTAAAGAATATATGATTAAGGGATTTGTTATCGATGACGACCGTCTAAAGCAAGGTGAAACATTGCTAGGTAAAGATTACTTCAAAGAATTACTCGAAAGGGTACGTTCTATTCGAGCCAGTGAGCGTCGCATCTGGCAACAAATTACAGACATTTTTGCAGAAATTAGTACTGATTATGATAAGGATAGTCAAACTGCAAAATTGTTCTACGCTAATGTGCAGAATAAATTCCATTATGCTATTACCGGTAAGACGGCAGCAGAAATTATTTATACCTCCGCAGATCATCAGAAGGAAAATATGGGGCTCACGACTTGGAAAAATAGTCCGGATGGCCGAATCCTAAAATCTGATACACATGTTGCTAAAAATTATCTCTCTGAAAAGGAAATTAAGGCTTTAGAGCGTAACGTGTCAGGATTCTTCGATTATATTGAAGATCTCATCGAACGCCGTAACACATTCACGATGAAAGACTTTGCAAACAGCATCGACCGTTTCCTAGAATTTCGTGATTATGAAATTCTTCCCGATCACGGTTCAATATCAATGAATGCGGCAAAACAAAAAGCCAACGCTGAATATGATCAATTTAATCCAATACAGAAGATCAATTCAGACTTTGATAAGCAGATCAAAAAACTTAAAGACAAGTAAGTAAACAATCATTTTTAAATAATTATAAATTGAACACAAAATCGCACTATCGATAGCTCATGGTGTGATTTTATTTTATAGCTAATTATTCTTCCGTTACTCTTTAATATCACCCCCTTGACTTACATCCCTTGTACAAAGGTGGCGCCGTCAGAAACGTCGGCGTCAGCTATCACGATCTCGTCGATGAGGGCTATATGACTTACTCCCTGTTCGACGACAACATCAAGCGCGAAAAGCAAGAGAAACTCGACCGCGCCGTCGACACCATCCGCGATAAATTCGGCTACACCGCTGTGCTTCCCGTCAACGCCCTGATGAGTGGCTCGCGCGCCATAGACCGCAGTCATCTCATCGCAGGCCACGCCGGTGGATTGGACGGCATCCAATGATCTTCAGACATTATCTCCCCTACGAATCCGCACGGCAGTACGTCGACCGTGGCATGGCGAAGTGGATGGGCTTCTTCATTTCAGAGCACACCAGCGCTCTCCTCGAAATGGGACACGAGATCGACTTCTCCAAACAGATGAGCGAGGAAGAAATCCTGATGTTGCTCGGGCAAGTTTACCTCAATCACCTCACCATCGCCCTCTACACCAAAGAGGACTACCAACCCTTCGTCGGTCAGATCATCGACATGGAAAACGAAACGATTTACTTCAGAACGGACGGCACGGTGCTGCCGATACATTACACAGACATTATCCGATTACAACGATTGGAGGATGACGCATGAACGCATTGGAAGCCAACAGCATACAATTCGACTACTTCTCAGAGAACTACAAACACTTCGAGGATGATTTCTATCAATATACGGACCTCAACATCCCGCTGACGTTCCTGATAGATGACATCCTGCACGCCCTCAGCGCCTCTGACAAGGACTACTTCATCCTCAACAAGAAGCATGCCAAAGACCACAAGGACCATTACTTTTACTTCGAGCGGCATACAATTGAGGAAAACGAGAATGTTGTGAGGTACTCGTACTTGGGGGAGAAAAAGGAGTAGACAAAAACTCGCACCTAGGCGAAAGGTGCGAGTTTTCAGTTATATTTAATTACCGCTATAAATATCAATAGACTTATTATAACTATGGAATTAAGTGATACACTTAATTTCCCAGCTGACGAACAGAATACAGTAATTACGCTTCTAGTCAGTAAATTTCTCAATTGTTCCTAATGAGAGTCATTTAAATTCTTTACCTAAAGCGACATTTCCCAGTTGTTTTATTGTTTCTCTCGCGTCATTCGATATAAAGAATTTTAATCCAGTAACTTTCAACCCATTTATTTCATTTTCAAAAACTATTTCTCCTTGATTATCTTCTAAATAGGTGAGTAAATTTTCTTTCCATTGGTCTTTTTCAAGCAACTGAGTACCTTTTGGTTCAATAAAAATTTGAAGATAATGCTCCTCATTAACTAGTAGCAATATAAAATCAGGTTGAAACGCTTCTAAATTAATCTGTTCTTGTTCACCAAATTGATGTAATTTCAATGCCTCATTTTTAACCGATTCTCGATGCATATTTTCATCCATTCGAATTAAATAAACCGATTCATAGGTTTCTTTAAGTTCATCTACTCGTTCCCCTATGCGATCAACTAGTTGATCTTCAAGATCGTTCATCATAGCAGCATCATAGACAAAATAATCTTCCCTTTTTTCACGACGATGAGCATGTTGGTGCAAGTCATTCATATTTATCTGACCGGTATCATATTGCGGCTCTCTCTTACGGTAATTGGAAATATATTCTCGAATTGGATACCCAATAAATTTATTAGTACCAACTAGGCGCTTAAACCCAGACTGAATTTTTTGAGATAGCTCTGTGAAATATATTTCTAAAATCTCTAATTTATCATCTGGTGTTAGATCTCTACTATCAATGTCCATAGGCATAATCGCATAAATCGTACGATTATCAATGTTTAACCAATCTTTTCCAAGGAATTCTTGTCTGGAACTAAGTGTCGGAATAAACTTAGTCAGGTTATCAAAATAATAAAATGAAATCTTGTTCATTATCTTATTCAAATAACGCTTATCAATTTTGATTGGCACTTTGTGCGTACTAGAATAATCTTCCCGTACTATATTTGCATTATAGTTAACTTCTTTAGCCGAAGTCTTCCATTTAACAACAATATCTTCACTGTTATTAATCGCATATTTATTTAAATTATCATAATAATTAGGATTTACTTCGACTTTTTCATTGTAATAAATATTACCCTTTTTCCAGAGTTCAGTCTTTTTAAACGACGGTTTTACCTTGAAATCCAGTAAAGGATTACGCACATCCTCTTCCGTTGGCAAGTTCATTTCATCGAGTGATTTAACAAGATTCTTAAGATATTGTGGTTCATTAATGGTATGATAATGTAACGTTTCTAATAGAACACTATCTCTAGACCCATCCTCAAAGCGCCTTTTAAAACTTGATTTACCATCCACTACAAAAGGATTATAACGTGCTCCTCGACCAATTAGTTGAGCTTCAGAATTTGTAACACTCTTCGTTCCTTTAGCTGCTTCAGAATCACTGAGCCTAACTATGTCATATAGATTAAGTACATCCCAGCCCTCTGTTAGTTTAGCTACCGCAAATACAACTCTAAATAAATTATCTGGACTTTCAAGACTATTTAATGCTTCATACTGACCCTTCTCAAGCATCTTAGATCGATCAGAGTCATTAGCATTAATAATTCTGTTTGGAGAAAATTCACGCTTTATCGTGTCAATAATCTCATACAAATTATCTTTATTCTTTAAATAGAAATCAAAAGTCCGAGTCATAGCATCACTAAATTCTTCTGACTCGTTTCTTTGTTGAAGATTAATAAATTTTGACAGTTTTTCAACAGTCAAATTCTCAATCATATTATTGAAAGTTTGTTCTGCGCTATTAGATACATCAATTTTAGGAGATTTAAACAGTATCACAGGCTTAATGTGTGCTCCATACATATGTAGCGCATACTGCCGGCGAAATTCACTCAGCAAAACTGCATTCAACATATTATCTTTATCAGTATTACTTGATTGGATTCGTCTCACATTTTTTGAGTAACCATCCATAATAAACTGATCTAAAGTGTATTGATAAATGATCTTGCCCTCGTACTTACTATATATTTTGTCATCATCTAAATTTACAGTTGCTGTGAATTCCAATAGTTGATTATCATCATTCGAATCTAATATGGATGATATAGCATACTCCCAGGAGTTCTCATCATCCTTTTCTGCTTTTTTAGTGGCTGCAGAATAATGATGTGCCTCATCAGCTAACACGACGACTTTATTTTTTGAGTACTCTCTAAGACCCATTGTATTTTCTTTTGGTCTAGCCAGGTCATTAGATATACTTTGAATTGTCGCAAATTTAATATAAACAAAATTGGGTTGTGGTCGCGTTGGGAATCGATTAACCCTTACAATATTTAATCTTTTACCCTTTATTTCGATTGTATTCTTGAATAGAAATTTATCTGAGCGACTATTAATCAAATTAGCTATTGTTTTGTTAAGCACGCTCGTTGCATTAACAACAAACAAAAAATTTTGATACTGAGCATGTTCGTATAGATATAAAATCAATGCAGCCATTAAATCTGTCTTGCCTGATCCAGTAGCCATGTTAAAAAGAAAGTGATTTAAATGACGAAATTTAAATTGATCTAATTCTTGAATATAACGATAATATCTAATCGCATTGTCCTGGTAATACCGTAACGTATGCTTCAAGTTATCTGATATATATTTTGGCAGTTGATATTCTTCTTGATCTACGAAAATGTCCTCATCTAATCGAACTAGTTCTTCTAGTAATGGTAATGCTTTGCGTTTTTTCATATTTTTTTTACTCACATTACTCATTCCCTTCTGAATAGAACGATTGATTAAATGCATAGTCACTATCTGATATTAGATCGCGTACATTCTTGTCATCAATTTCAGAGTAGTTACAGTATAGCTGATTTTTATCAATAGTCTTAATTAGTGTGCGCTGCTTATCTTCAAGTGAAATCGATGGATCTTCAATCATTTCCCGAACAGTGTCTAAATCGGCTCTAAATTCTAAATCAACGTTTTCTAACATTGTTTCATAAACTGACATCAATTCATGAGGATTATCCGCTTTCATTACTCGATCAATATAGTCACGAGACTTTTCCATCAATTCTGCGTATACGAATGAACCCCCGCCTTGCCAGTCAACTTCCTTAGATATGCCTCCCTGCTCACCATCGATAACTTTTTCCATTTTTTCAAGGTGATGTCTTTAATGTAATTCATTTGCTCTATTCCAATATATCTTCTTCCCATTTTATGAGCAGTTGAACACGTAGTACCAGAGCCTACAAAAAAATCTAGTATTATATCATCTGGTTCTGTCGCAAGTTCTATTATTCTACGAATAAATTGTTCCGGCTTTGGATTTTTAAAAACTGCTTTCCCGAATAGTTGTTTCATATGTTGTGTCCCATTCGTGGTGGTTCCCAAATCATCCCATATAGTTTTTGCAACTCGCCCTCGTTCCTTAGCTTCGGATAAGAACCTTTTTCTCTGAGGACCGGCTGTACCATTAACGCCGAATACTATTCTGTTATCTTTAACTAATTCCTTAAATTTTTTATAGTCATTTTTCCAACTATTGCCTTCATTTGGGAAATAGGATACTCCAGTATTGGGATTTACAATCTCGTATTGTTGGTTCGGACGCCAACCACCAACCTGAAACGGGTCTGCTTTCCATGGACCTCTTGGATCGTTATCCGGGTTATCAAATCCTTCACTATCTTCAGGTAATCTAAATGCAGTTCGATTCTTTACATAATAATCTTTATTTCTAAAATACGTTAGAGTATGAGCGTGCGATACTGAAATAATGGCTGTGTTAGTTACAGATTTTGTTGAATTCCATATAATATCATTCAAAAAATTGTTTTCACCAAATATTTCGTCCATTAAAACTTTACAATAGTGAGCTTCCTCATCACTTAAACTTACAAAAATCACTCCATCATCTCTCAGAAGCCCCTTCGATATTTCTAATCTGTTTTTCATAAAAGTTAACCAGGTCGAACGATTAAATCGATCATTATAATTGAAACTATCTCCCCCTGTATTATAAGGCGGATCAATGTAAATACATTTAACCTTGCCCTTATATCGTTCTAATATTGAGCTCAACGCTATTAGATTGTTCCCTTTCAAAATCAAATTATCTGTGTCAGAAAGATTAACAGCTTTTTCAGCTTTCCCTGATGAGTAGCGTTTCGCATTCACTAGTATTTTTTTATCTAATAGTTGATCAATTTCTTCTGCTTCAATTAATTCGTTTAAAAAAGGTTCCTCAGGTTTCAATTCATCCTTATCTAGGTCTTCTTTGGACATGCTAGCTTTTAAAATAGTATCTTTGTATGGAAAATCTAGTACAATGTCAGTTTTTTCATCTAAATATTTTCCATTAATCGTCAATCCGATTTTATTTTCATACTGAGTTAACGAATCATTCCAGAAACTATTCATTTACTTGAAAAATATAATTTTTAAGCTATTGCTTTTTTCAGAAGATAGCGTATACTATATTTAGTGATTTAATTCACTATTTCCCTGTTAGTTTGACAGCGTTCATGACGAACGTTTATGAGCGCACGTCCTCTAACTGACACTTCCCTGTACGGTGCTGCCTTTCACGGGCGGCACTTTTTAATTTCCTAAGTTTTATTTAAATCCGAACATTATTCCGCCTTTTTCCGAACATTTCAGGCATAATAGTTCATGCTGCTGATGCTCGACAGCAAATATTCTTATCGAAAGGAAGGATGTCATGTCCGGTTTTGCATTAAAACTTATCGCACTGATTTTTATGGCGATCGACCATATTAATACTTTTCTCGGCCATCCGCTCGGTCTACCGCTATGGTTCTCCTGGCTCGGCCGTTTCGTTGCGCCGTTATTTCTCTATTTATTGATGGAGGGATTCATCCACACCAGCAATCGCAAGCGTTACCTCCTTCGTCTATTTACCGTCGCAATGATTATGCACGGTATCAATATCGCCCGCAATCTCCTGACGGGTAACTACGTCAATCCAGTGACTGGTGAGACGGGATTATTTGAACTCATCAACGGGTTAAATATTTTCTGGACGTTATTCTTAATTTTTGCGTTATTTATCTTACTGACGAAGGTGAAGGAACAATCCAAATGGTTCATTCTGCCGAGTCTGTTACTAACCCCGCTAATTTTAATGGCTGAAGGTGGATTCTATCTACTGCCAATTGCGTTAGCATCCTTCTACTTCAAGAATGATGCGAAGAAAGTCAGCCTCTTTATCGCGGGATGGTCGGCTGTGCTATTAGCAAAAGCATTGTTCAATCATTTCTCCGGTGCGGCTGGCGATATTTCATTGTATCAGACGTTAACATTCGACAACGAATTTATGATGGCGACCGTCATTCCGTTCTTATTGAGCTATAACGGTCAGCGCGGCGGTTACGGGAAACCTTGGGAAAAACAGCTCTTCTATATTTTCTATCCAACACATCTCATTGTGCTATACACCTTAGCGTATTTCTTCGGTTAATCACTAATAATTATTTTCCCCTCTTATCGTATTTATTCAATAAGGGGTATTTTTATGTTTTGGATTTTTAGTTTGATATTGCTTCTCAGTCTGTTGTTGGCGTCAATCGCATCATTTCTCACGGTTGTCAGTACGTCGCTCGTTTCCGATACGCGTACCGCTTTGTGGCGTCGTTCCACTTGTGACCACTGCTGCACTTCCATTCCTTGGTACGCAATCATTCCAATCATCGGCTATTTTTTAGTGCGCGGGCGCTGTACATCCTGTAATTACCGCATTTCACCGTGGTATCCGCTCTCGGAATTACTGTACATCGGCTATGCTTGGCCGATTTTTGTGGTTTCAACGCAACCGTTCTATCACCTCATCCTCTTCACTATTATCTTCATGATGGCCGTCGCTGATGCCCAGAAGCAGTGGGTGCCTGACCGGCTGCAGGTGCTGTTAGGTGTACTGATCATCTGGAAGATTTGGTGGACGAGCGGAGCGTCATTCCTCATCGATCACCTATCGCACGGAGCGATCGTCTTTACGTTGCTCGTTGCGCTCACGATTTTTTCAGACGGCGGAATCGGTGGCGCCGATATCAAACTGCTGGTGATTTTGACGGTCGGGTTCGGTATCGTGTCACTTAATCATCTCATTATCAGTGCCAGCTTCCTCGCCCTGCTTCATTTCGGTTTCACGGCATACAAAAACCGCACAACATCAGATGCTGTGCGGTTAATGGTCGGTATGGCATTCGTGCCATACGTCTGTTTGAGTTTTCCTCTGTTACTGATTTAATACGTGTGATTAAGGCATTCCGTGGTATTCCGGAACGTCTTCTTCAGCGACGGTTCCAGCCTGTACGGTTTCGACAGCTTCGTCGACCGTCAACATTTCTTCCTTACGCAAGGTCATCGGATGTTCGGACTGGCCAACCGTTTCAGGTTCCATGTCACGGTAACGACGCATACCCGTACCGGCTGGGATGATCTTCCCGATGATGACGTTTTCCTTCAAACCAAGCAATGGATCGACTTTTCCTTCGATCGATGCGTCGGTGAGGACTTTGGTCGTTTCCTGGAAGGATGCGGCAGACAAGAAGCTGTTCGTCTCCAAGGCAGCCTTGGTAATTCCGAGCAATTCTGGACGTCCAGTTGCTGGGACTTTGTCGGTACGAACCATCTTCTCGTTGTGGTCGCGGAAGTCGTCGATGTCCAAGAGTTTACCTGGCAACAAGTCGGAATCACCTGGATCGAGGACACGGATCTTGCGGAGCATTTGACGGAGCATAACTTCCACGTGCTTGTCGTTGATGTCCACCCCTTGCAGACGGTAAACGCGCTGCAATTCAGAGAGCATGTACATTTCAACGGTTAAGACGTCAGTGACACGCAAGAGTTCTTTCGGATCGATTGAACCTTCCGTCAACTGATCGCCACGTTTCACGAAGTCGCCTTCTGCCACTTTAAGTCGGGCAGTGTAAGGCACTTTGTATTCACGTTCGTCAGTCTTACCTTTAACGGTAACGGTCTTCTTACGGCTGTCTTCTTCGATCGTAATGTCGACGATTTCACCCGTAACTTCTGTGATGACCGCTTCCCCTTTCGGATGACGCGCTTCAACGATTTCCTGTACACGAGGCAAACCTTGTGTGATGTCATCCCCAGCAACCCCACCGGTATGGAATGTACGCATGGTCAACTGCGTACCTGGTTCGCCGATAGATTGTGCGGCTACGATACCAACTGCTTCACCGACTTCGACTTCACCGTTTGTGGCGAGGTCGGAACCGTAACAACGTTTGCAGACACCGTGTTTGGAACGGCAAGTGAAGGCAGAACGGATCGTCACTTCTTCAACACCAGCATCTTCAATGCGTTGTGCAACTTCTGGTGTCATGAGCTGGTTGTGTTTTGCGAGTACTTCGCCTGTGTTTGGATCACGAACTTCTTTCATACAGTAACGACCGTTCAAACGTTCAGCTAATGGTTCGATCATTTCGTTACCGTTCTTGATCGCACGAACGATGAGACCGCGGTCAGTGTGACAGTCAACTTCACGGATGATAACGTCCTGAGCCACGTCAACGAGACGACGGGTCAAGTAACCGGAGTCGGCCGTCTTCAACGCGGTATCGGTCATACCTTTACGTGCACCGTGCGTGGAGATAAACATTTCCTGTACGGATAACCCTTCACGGAAGTTTGAAGTAACCGGCAATTCGATGATCTTACCGTTAGGACCGGCCATCAAACCACGCATACCAGCGAGCTGGGTAAAGTTGGAGATGTTACCACGAGCCCCGGAGTTCATCATGATGAAGAATGGGTTATCGGCAGACAGTGAGTATTTCAATCCGTCTTCGATTTCGTCCTTCACGTTGTTCCAAGTCGCGATGACTTGTTCGTAACGTTCGTCGTCGGTAATCAAACCGCGACGGTACTGTTTCGTGATGTTGTCGACGCGTTTGTGACCTTTTTCTACCAAGTCGTTCTTCGTAGACAAACCGGTGATGTCGGCGATACCTACTGTGATACCGGACTTCGTGGAGTAGTAGTAACCGAGCGCTTTCAAGCGGTCGAGGAACATTGAGGTCTTTGTCACTTTGTCTTTCTTGAAGACGGCAGCAATGATGTCTTCCAAGTAACCTTTCTTGAATGGCAAGGTTGGTTCCAACTTGCTGACGGCAGCGTTCACGTCAGCACCTTTTTCAACGAAGAATTGATCCGGTGTTTGAACATTCAGGTTGTAGTCGGTCGGTTCGTTGAGGAATGGGAAGTCTTCCGGCATGATCTCGTTGAAGAACAATTTACCGATAGACGTAATCATCAACTTATCTTTTTGGTCTTCCGTCCAGCGATATTTAGGGAAGTGATCGGTATCGATCGCTACACGTGTATGCAACTGGAGAGCGTGACTCAAGTAAGCGAGGTGCGCTTCCTCTAAGGAACTGATGCGCATTCCTTCGCCTTCAACACCCGCTTCTTCCATGGTGAGGTAGTAGTTACCGAGCACCATGTCCTGAGATGGTGTAACAACCGGTTGACCATCTTTAGGGTTCAAGATATGAGAAGCAGCGAGCATCAAAAGACGCGCTTCAGCTTGTGCTTCTTCACTCAATGGCAAGTGGATCGCCATCTGGTCCCCGTCGAAGTCGGCGTTGTACGCTTCACAGGCTAATGGGTGAAGACGCATCGCTTTACCTTCAACTAAGACTGGTTCAAACGCCTGAATCCCTAAACGGTGCAAGGTAGGTGCGCGGTTCAATAGTACTGGGTGTTCACGCATGATGCTTGAAAGGGTGTCCCAGATAGATTCATCGCGGCGTTCGATCAAACGTTTCGCATGTTTCGCGTTCGTTGCGATTTCCTGAGCCACTAATTCACGGATCAAGAATGGTTTGAATAATTCCAATGCCATTTCTTTTGGTAGACCACACTGGTAGAACTTCAAGTGCGGACCAACGGCAATAACGGAACGTCCGGAATAGTCGACACGTTTACCGAGCAAGTTCTGACGGAAACGTCCCTGTTTACCCTTCAACATGTGAGAGAGTGATTTCAACGGACGGTCCCCGCTACCTTGAACGGCACGGCCACGACGACCGTTATCGATCAAGGCGTCGACAGCTTCCTGCAACATACGTCTTTCATTTTGAACGATGATGTTCGGCGCGTTCAAGTCCAACAAACGTTTCAAACGGTTGTTACGGTTGATGACACGACGGTACAAGTCGTTCAAGTCACTGGTTGCGAAACGGCCACCGTCGAGCTGAACCATTGGGCGCAACTCAGGTGGGATGACTGGAATCGCATCGAGAACCATCCATTGTGGATCGTTGTTTGAACGTGCAAAGGCAGAAAGGATATCCAAACGACGTACGGCACGCGTACGTTTCTGGCCTTTTGCGGTACGTAATTCTTCGCGCAATTCTTTGATTTCAGATGCGACGTCAACGTTGCCGAGCAAGGTCTTGATCGCTTCGGCACCGATTTCAGCTTTGAACTGATCGCCGAGTTCCATCTTGTATTGACGGTATTCAGCGTCAGAGAGTAATTGTTTGTATTCGAGTTCTGTTTCGCCTGGGTCAGTTACCACGTAGGATGCGAAGTAAATGACTTCTTCCAAGGCTTTTGGACTCATGTCCAAGACGAGCCCCATACGACTTGGGATCCCTTTGAAGTACCAGATGTGGGTTACTGGACTGGCAAGTTCGATGTGTCCCATGCGTTCACGACGAACTTTAGCACGTGTTACTTCTACCCCACAGCGGTCACAAACAACACCGGCGTAACGGATACGTTTGTATTTACCACAGGCACATTCCCAGTCCTTCGTTGGACCGAAAATACGCTCGTCGAATAGCCCGTCTTTTTCAGGTTTGAGGGTACGATAGTTGATCGTTTCTGGTTTTTTGACTTCACCGTGTGACCAGGAGCGGATTTTATCTGGTGAAGCAATCCCGATTTTAATACTTTCAAATTTATTTACGTCGACCAAGAAGCCAACCTCCCTTTTCTATCAAACGGTTGCTTATTGTTTTGCTTTCTCAGTGGAATCAACGTCAGCTTGTTTGGCGTCGTCCGCTTTTTCTTCGCTCGCGTCTTCGGCTGGTTTAGCCATATTGGCGAGATTCTGTTGAAGGACTGGATCTTCATCACGGAGATCGATTTCTGCGTTCTCAGCGTCGAGTACCTGAACGTCCATACCGAGTGACTGTAATTCTTTAACGAGCACGCGGAAAGATTCTGGGACACCCGGACGACCGATGCGTTCACCTTTGACGATCGCTTCATAAGTCTGTACACGACCCTGAACGTCGTCGGACTTGTAGGTCAAGATTTCCTGCAAGGTGTAGGCGGCACCATAAGCTTCCAATGCCCAAACCTCCATTTCACCGAAACGCTGACCGCCGAACTGTGCTTTACCACCGAGCGGCTGTTGCGTAACGAGTGAATAAGGTCCAATTGAACGGGCATGCAACTTGTCATCGACCATGTGGGACAACTTGAGGTAGTACATTACCCCAACGGATACGCGGTTATCGAATGGTTCACCGGTACGTCCGTCATAAAGCACGGTCTTAGCGTCTTCAGCCATACCCGCTTCCTCAACGGTATCCCAGATATCAGCGTCGATGGCACCGTCGAATACTGGTGTCGCAACGTGGATACCGAGATTACGTGCAGCCATACCGAGGTGCAATTCTAATACCTGTCCGATATTCATACGCGAAGGCACCCCTAATGGGTTCAAACAGATATCAACTGGCGTACCGTCTGGCAAGAATGGCATGTCTTCTTCTGGTAACACGATGGAGACAACCCCTTTGTTACCATGACGACCGGCCATCTTGTCCCCAACCTGGATCTTACGTTTCTGAATGATGTATACACGAACCATCATGGAAACACCCGGTTTGAGTTCGTCACCGTTTTCACGGTAGAAGACTTTAACGTCGTTGACGATACCGCCACCACCGTGTGGTACGCGGAGGGAGTCGTCACGAACTTCACGTGCTTTTTCACCAAAAATGGCGTGCAGTAAGTGTTCTTCCGGACTCAATTCGGTCACACCTTTAGGGGTAACCTTACCGACCAAGATATCGCCGTCTTTAACTTCGGCACCGACACGGATAATTCCGCGGGAGTCGAGGTTCTTCAAGGCATCTTCGCCGACGTTTGGAATTTCACGGGTAATTTCCTGTGGTCCAAGTTTCGTATCGCGTGATTCGGATTCTAATTCATCAATGTGAATGGACGTGTAGACGTCTTCCTTCACGAGACGTTCGGAAATAACGACCGCGTCTTCGTAGTTGAAACCGTCCCATGTCATGAAGGCAACGACTGGGTTCTGACCGAGCGCCATTTCGCCATCTTCCATGGATGGACCGTTTGCTAGAATATCGCCACGTTCAACCGTTTCACCGTGTTTAACCAGAGGTGTCTGGTTGTAGCAGGTAGAGGCGTTTGAACGTTGGTATTTCGTTAATTCGTAACGACGCAATGTGCCGTCTGTTTCGCGAATGCGGATTTCACGGGCATCAACGTATTCTACTTCACCGTCTGCTTCAGCAACAACTGCTGCACCGGAGTCGTGCGCGTTGATGTATTCCATACCCGTACCCACGAGTGGTGCGTGTGGCTGCAACAATGGTACAGCCTGACGCTGCATGTTGGCACCCATCAAGGCACGGTTAGAGTCGTCGTTTTCCAAGAACGGAATACATGCGGTTGCGGCAGAAACGACCTGTTTAGGCGAAACGTCCATGTAGTCGACGCGTTCTGGTGCAACTTCGATGTTTTCTTCGACGTAACGTGCCATGATGTTATCCGTTGCGAAAGAACCGTCGTCATTCAACGGCGTGTTACCTTGCGCGATAACGTATTTATCTTCTTCGTCAGCGGTCAAGTAGTCGATACGGTCCGTTACCTTGTGCGTGTGCCAGTCGACACGACGGTAAGGTGTTTCGATGAAACCGTACTTGTTGATCTTCGCGTACGTTGCGAGCGAGTTGATCAAACCGATGTTCGGACCTTCAGGCGTTTCGATCGGACACATACGACCGTAGTGTGTGTAGTGCACGTCACGAACTTCATAACCGGCACGATCACGCGTCAACCCACCTGGTCCCAATGCGGAGAGACGACGTTTGTGCGTCAACTCGGACAATGGGTTGTTCTGGTCCATGAACTGGGAGAGCTGAGAGCTTCCGAAGAATTCACGGATCGCAGCAACTACAGGACGAATGTTCACCAATTGTTGTGGTGTCACGGTTTCCATGTCTTGGATGGACATACGTTCACGAACGACACGTTCCATACGGCTCATACCGATACGCAACTGGTTCTGCAACAATTCACCGACAGAACGGATACGGCGGTTACCCAAGTGGTCGATGTCGTCCGTGTCGCCCAAACCTTCGTAAAGGTTCAAGAAGTAGCTGAGAGAGGCTACCACGTCAGCAATCGTCAATGCTTTAACGTCATCTTCTGGGTACGCGTTACCGATCACGTTGATCACACGGTCGTGGTCTTTCGGTGCGTAAACGCGGAACAACTGAATATCAACTGGATCTGGCAATACCCCATCTTCGTTAGGGTAAACGGTCATCTTACCAGCGCCGCCCTTAATAACATCTTCGTATTTTTCTAAGTTTTCACGGTCGAAAACGGTACCTTCCGGAATCAAAACTTCGCCGGTTTCTTCATCAATGATGTTTTCAGCGAGTTCCTGATCGCGAAGACGGTTCACTAAGTCTAATTTCTTGTTGACTTTGTAACGTCCAACCGCCGCCAAGTCGTAACGACGTGGGTCGAAGAAACGGGTAATCAACATATTACGTGAAGATTCCGCTGTCTTCGGTTCACCTGGGCGAAGACGTTCGTAAATATCCTTCAACGCTTCTTCCGTACGGGAATCGGAAGCATCTTTGTGGACGTCTTTTTCCAAGGTTAAGTCTAACGTTTCGCTATCACCGAACAATTCACGGATCTGGTCGTCGGAACCAAAACCGAGTGCACGCATTAATACCGTCAATGCTAACTTACGGGTACGGTCGATACGTACATAAGAAATATCTTTGGCGTCAGTTTCCATTTCGAGCCACGCCCCACGGTTAGGGATGACAGTCGAACCGAATGATTGTTTACCGTTCTTGTCGATACGGTCGTGGAAGTATACACCTGGTGAACGCACCAACTGGGAGACGATAACACGTTCAGAACCGTTAATAATGAACGTACCGCTCTTCGTCATAATCGGGAAATCACCAAAGAAGACGCTCTGATCCTTGATTTCACCGGTTTCGCTGTTCACTAAGCGTAATTTCGCGTACATTGGGCGTGAGTAGTTCGCATCATGTGCGCGCGCTTCATCTACTGTGTATTTTGGCTCATCGAATTGGTAATCGATGAACTCGAGTTGTAACTTCCCAGAGTGATCCTCGATTGGGGAGATATCCTGGAACATCTCCTTGATTCCTTCATCTAACAGCCATTGGTAAGAATCGGTCTGAATTTCAATCAGATTTGGTAACTCCAACACTTCATTAATTCGTGAATAGGAGCGACGTACGCGATGCTTACCGTATTTCACATCATGTCCTGGCATTCAGTGGCCACCTCTCATTAATAAATTCTAAGCACTGAAAATTGAATAAAATCGCTTTATTGAGCCATTCTCTGACAAAATAAAGGCAAAAAAAAGACAAAAGAGCCAATGACCGTAGTCAAAAATTCTTTTGTTCCCCATCTGCCGCACGGACAATATTTCGCACGACATTGTCTAAAAATCCAACAGTATCCGTTACTCTACACCTCTTCTAGACGGTTGTCAAGTCGGAAGGCATATAAGGATAAAATAAAAGTAACCTACGTTTTCGTTCAAATTTTTCTATTTATTATAGATCACCTAAAAATACGCTATTAGATATATTTTGTCGCTTCACGCACATTTTGCGACTTTTTAGGAACAGTCCTCCTACACTGCTAATGCTTGTGCCATGATATTAAAAGAAGTAAAGATAGCGATTACACAGTATACGATGAAGGAGGTTTTGTAATGACTATCGAAAAGCAACCATTCAAAGCACTAACGACTGATGAGCTGAAACAAGTACGCGGTGGTAGTCTCGTCGTTGGTGCCAGTATCGTCATGGGCATGGTTCTCTACAACTATCTAGCTGGTAAAGCGACCGAAAGCGCCAGAAAAGATCCGAGTCAGTGGTTTGCGATTACATTCAAATAATGAAAATTGATGATTAAAATGAAATTAATGAAATTTTTCTTCTATATTTTTGAATTCTTTGCTATTGGTGCCGCTGTACACGCGGTCATGCGCCCCTTTGATGGTTGGTCAGAGTTCGGTGCCGTTCTACTTATCGGAATCGCTGTGGTAGCCGTTCATTCCTGGCTCTACAAACAACTTAACGAGAGGCATCCCCCCGTCTCTCGTTTTTTCTTTCCTATTTTTTAGGTCGATAATTTAACGTTTGTGATGTTTAAATTTCTATAAAATTTTTCATTTTTTATTATTGTCTATTTTATTTTCAGAAAGTAGTGAGTATAATATGGATATCATGAAATCGATCACATGCAGATGATCGTACACTTATGAGGAGGCTCTTTTATTATGAAAACAGTCATTATCGGAACGAACCATGCGGGTATCGCGGCAGCGAATACGTTGCTCGACAACTACGATAACCAAGAAGTTGTCATGCTCGACCGTAACACGAACTTGAGTTACTTGGGTTGTGGGACGGCATTATGGGTTGGTCGCCAGATCGACGGCTATGAAGGGTTGTTCTACACGAAACCGGAAGACTTCGAAGCAAAAGGTGCGAAGATTTCCTTAGAAACGACCGTTACCGACATCGACTTCGACAAGAAAGTTGTTTTCGCTGAAACAAAAGCCGGCGAAAAACTCGAAGAAAGCTACGACACCCTGATCTTAGCAACCGGTTCTGCACCAATCGTCTTGCCAATTCCAGGTCATGACCTCGATGGTATCCACTTCTTGAAATTATTCCAAGAAGGTCAAGCGGTTGACCACGCGTTGGACGAACCAGGTGTGGAAACTGTCGGTGTCATCGGTGCAGGTTACATCGGTGTGGAAATTGCGGAAGCCTGCAAACGCCGCGGTAAGAAAGTCATCCAATTCGACGCTGCACCAACGTCATTGGCAAGCTACTACGACCCAGAATTCGCTGCATTGATGGACGACAACTTGGAAGAACACGGTATCGAAACGCACTTCGGTGAATTAGCACAAGAATTTATCGGTGAAAACGGCCGTGTGACTGGCTTACGTACCGACAAAGGCACTTACGATCTCGACATGGTGATCAGTGCAGTTGGTTTCCGTCCAAACGCTGAACTCGGCGGCGACCACCTCGACCGCTTCGTGAACGGTGCTTACAAAGTTGACCGTCACTTCCAAACAAGCAACCCTAGCGTTTACGCAATCGGTGACTGTGCAAACAACTACTCCAACGCCTTGAAGGAACCTGCCTACATTGCCTTGGCTTCTAACGCGGTTCGTTCCGGTATCGTGGCTGGACACAACATCGGCGGTACATCTATCGAAGGTGCGGGTATCCAAGGTTCTAACGGTATCTCCATCTTCGGTTTGAACTTGATTTCTAGCGGTTTGAACTTGCATGCCGCAGAAAAAGCCGGCATCGAAGTAGAACACGTTGACTTCGAAGACTTGCAGAAACCTGCGTTCATGCCAGAAGATGAAAATGCTAAAGTGAAGATCCGTATTATCTTCGAAAAAGACGGTCACCGCATCGTTGGGGCACAGTTGGCATCAACTTACGACATTTCCATGTTGATCCACATGTTCTCCTTGGCAATTCAAGACGGTAAGACGATCGAAGAATTACAATTATTAGACCTCTTCTTCTTGCCACACTTCAACCAGCCATACAACTACGTAACAATGGCTGCGTTGCAAGCGGGTAAATAAGATTAATTAGACGATTTATTCATATAACCAATGATCAGCCCACTTGCGCGTACAGGTGGGCTTTTTTTTTGTATGTCTTTTTTTGTATGTATTGTAGAAAAATTTTATCAAATAATGGAATTTTTGAGTGCAACGGGTTGCGTTCGTAAATTTTATCTGTTATCTTCATACTTACACTTTTAAAGTGTAAGCACTTTTTGTAAGGAGATGATGATAGTGCTAGAGTTTTTAGGCGTACTCGTCACGCTAGTGCTCTTCTATATTCTTCACTTGATGAAGAAGAAGGAGCTCTCACTGACCGTCCGCGTCCTAACTGCTACCGCCATGGCGATCGTCGTGGGGTTAGTCTTCAAAGGACATACCTCATATATCGTCTTGTTCGGTCAAATTTTTGCGAATATCTTGAAAGCATTTGTGATTCCGTTCCTACTCTTCTCAGTTATCGCAACCGTTGCGAGTATCGGATCACTCTCAAAACTGGGAACGATCGGTTCCAAAACACTCGGTGTGCTCTCCACACACAACGTGATCGCATCACTGACAGCTATAGCGTTTACGTTCCTCATCAAAGTTGGGGACACTTCGGTTGCGAACTTGGCAGCTGAGGGTGAAATCCGCGAGGTCCCATCAGTGACCGAAACGATTGTTGGTTTCTTCCCAAGTAACCTGGGTGAACACTTGTTGGAGTTACAGGTTATTCCAATCGTATTCTTCGCCGTTATTATCGGTGTCAGCATTATTTTGTACAAAGACAAGGATGAAATTAAACCGGTGATGTCATTCATCGAGTCCGGTCGTCAGTTAATGAACGCAGTCGTTGGGAATATCGTTGGCTTCACGCCGTACGCAATTCTCTCATTGATTGCGGATCAGGTCGGCGGTTTGGATCTATCATTCGTTGCTGCACTATTGAAATTATTATTTGTGGTGATCATCGCCTGCCTCTTCCACTCATTCATTACGACGCCAGCCTTATTGGCAATTCTCGGTCGTGTGAATCCGTGGACGTTCATCCGTAACTTCTTCCCTGTATGGTTACTCGGTGCCGGCACGCAGAGTTCGGTCGCTACCCTCCCAGCCATTATCGAAACCGATATGAACATGGGAACTAAGGAAGAAATCGCCTCATTCGCTGGTTCAGTCGGTGTTACATTCGGTATGCCGGGCTGTGCTGCGATCTGGCCAGTCACACTCGCGATCTTCACCGTGAATTCACTCGGTATCGAATTTACTTTCGTACAGTACGTAACGATGATCGCTGTAGCACTCTTAGTTTCCCTCGGTACAGTCGGTGTCCCAGGCACCGCAACGATTACCGCAACTGGTATGTTCGCAGCGATGGGCTTACCGCTCGAGATGATCTTAATCATCGCGCCGATCTCAGGTATCGCAGACATCTTCCGTACCGCAACAAATGTTGAAGCCGCCGCTTCAACTGGTGTGATCGTCTCTTCACTCGAAGGCGAACTCGACCGCACTAAATATCAAGAAGCCTAAGCAACCTCAAAATCCTTCTCGCACGCTGCGGGGAGGATTTTTTGCATGCGCAAAAAAAGACGACGGCTCTGTTTCCGTCGTCCCTCTTCCTACAAAAAAACGGCACACCGTGAATGCTGTACCGTTTGATTGCTATATTAGTTGACGCCTTCTAACCACTCTTCGAGTAGTTCTGGGTTGTTATCAACGAATTCACGTGCCGCTTCTTCAGCTGGCATCCCTTCGTTGATTTTCAACATGACTTCTTCACTGTCGTCGATATCCCAGTGGAAGTTTTCCAAGAGTTTGTAAGCTTTTGGATTCTCTTCCTTGAGACCGAGGCGTGCCATCGTGTAGACACTTTCAACACCGTAGTGTTCTTGTGGATCCTCGAGGTACTTGAGGTCGTACTTCTGGAATTTCCAGTGTGGTGACCAACCGGTAACGATGATTTCGTCCCCATTGTTGTAGGCTTTACCTAACTGCGTCGCCATGGCACCGGATGAAGACGTTGCGACCGTCCAGCTATCATCCATGTTCGGGTAGTCTTCAATCAAGTTTTTCGTCTTCTCAACGACACCGGCACCCGGTTCGATACTCGTAATGACCTTACCTGCTTCGTCAGTTAAATCTTCGATTGAATCAACATCCATGTACGTTGGCACGGCCAATCCCGTCATTGCATTTTCTAAGTTAACCCCGATAAAGTCGATACGATCCTGGTATTGTTCGTACTGTGCAGCGTGAGATGTTGGTAACCACGCAGAAACGGACGCATCCGCTTCACCGTTTGCGAGGGATTCCCACATGATAGAGTTTTCCACGGAGACAATTTCAGGATCGAAACCGGCACGGCGGAATGCTTCGGCGAGGACGTTGGATGATGCAATCTCAGAATCCCAGTTCACCAAGGAGATGGTGATCGTTCCGTTCGGTGCATCTTCCTGAATCAAGTCAGATTCATACGCACCGCGGCTACCGAGCGTCAAGATTAAACCGAAAATGGCGAGAATACCGTATGCGATTTTTTTGAACATATGTATTATTGCCTCCTCGTATTAGTTGCGTTTAGCGGCGAATGTTTTGGTCATGCGGTCGATGGTGATCGCCAAGATAACGATACCCAAACCGGCCGTAAATCCGTTACCGACCTGTGATTGCTGGAGGGCGGTGAGGACGTTATCCCCGAGACCCGGTGCACCGATCATTGAACCGGTAACGACCATGGAGAGGGCTAACATCACGGTTTGGTTGACCCCAGCCATCATGGTTGCGGTAGCGAGTGGTAATTCGACCTTGAATAATTTCTGTGAAGACGTACTACCAAAAGCGTCAGCCGCTTCGATCAAGTCTTCTGGAATTTCGTTAAGTCCGAGTTCCGTGAAACGTACCGTTGGCGGTAAAGCGAAGATCACGGAAGCGACCATCCCTGGCACCATACCGATACCGAAGAAGGCAACGGCTGGAATCAGGTAAACGAACGCTGGCATCGTCTGCATGAGGTCTAGGATCGGCTCCACGATCGTGTGCGCGATCTTGCTTTTGGCGGTTAGGATACCGAGCGGAATACCGATCACGACGGAGATCAATGCGGAAACGAGCACTAACGTAATCGTATCGATCAATTCCGTCCAGAGTCCTTGGTTGAGGATGTAACCGAAACCGATCAAGACAAAGACGGGTAGACCGAAACGACGCTTGCTTGCAAAGTATGCGAGTACTGCGAGTAAAATAATGAATAGGAATGGCGGAATCATGAGTAGGAGGTTTGAAATACCACCCATGATCGTGTCCCCACCGTTCTTGAACGCATCAAAGAAGCCGCTCAAGTTGATGGTCATCCATTCTGTTACGTTTTCGACAAATTCACCTACCGGAATTCGAGGTACCGGTAATAAATTATCCATTGTTTAACTTATCCTTTCTCTTAATTCCGTATTAGTTTTTGTTGAATGGGTCATCACTGAGTTCGCTAGCGACCACAAAATCATCCTCACTACCGGATGACATCTGGTCGATCACGAGACGGCGGTTGACGTAACCGCGCAGAATGTTGTCATCGTCGACAACGGTAATCGCCATGTCGTTTTTACCCATGACGTTCACGACGTCGTTCAATGGTGTATCCAAGTGAACGACTGGCACATCTTCCTTAATGAGCGAACGAACATTCAAGTTCTTCTCATTCTTGTGTTGGGAGATGTATGTCACGAGATCGCTATCGTTAATGTAACCGAGGAGCTCACGTTTATCATTAACCACTGGGATGTTGCTCATCTTGAGGTCACGCATAATACGCAAGGAAACGCGTGCTCCAGTACGATCAACGTTGATCAGGCCGTCTGGCACGTCCATCGCCTGTTCAGCGGTGAAGATCTTACCACGATCAACATTTTCAACGAATTTCTCAACGAAGTCGTTTTCTGGGTTTTCAAGGATCTCTTCGCCCGTACCGACCTGAACGACATGACCGTCACGCATCAAGGCGATGTGATCACCGAGACGCAACGCTTCGTCCAAGTCGTGCGTGATGAAGACGATCGTCTTGTTCAAGTTTTCCTGAATTTCTAAGAGTTCGTCCTGCATGTCGCGACGAATCAATGGGTCCAATGCGGAGAACGCTTCGTCCATCAAGAGGATCTCTGGATCGTTTGCGAGCGCACGCGCTAATCCAACACGCTGCTGCATACCACCGGACAACTGGGAAGGATACTGATCTTTGTAAGCGCCGAGTCCAGCATTATCCAATGCTTTCGCTGCACGTTCACGGCGTTCCTTCTTGTCCATTCCCTGCACTTCCAACCCGTACTCTGTGTTTTCAAGCAACGTACGGTGTGGGAAAAGCGCGAAGTTCTGGAATACCATGCTGACTTTCTTACGACGAATTTCGCGTAATTCCTTCTTGTCAGCCTTTGTTAAGTTCTGATCGCCAATGTAGACGTCACCACTCGTTGGTTCGATCAGACGATTCAACATACGTAAGATCGTGGATTTACCAGAACCGGATAACCCCATGATCACAAATGTCTCGCCTTCTTGAATATCAAAGGAAGCTTCATAAACCCCGACCGTCGCCCCTGTCTTGTCGACGATCTCTTCCTTCGATTTATTGTCTTTTACCATTTTGCTGGCTTCACGGACTTGTTCTGAATTTCCGTAGATTTTTGTCAGATTTTCAATACGAATACCTGCCATTGTAACTCCCTTCATTGTTCATAGATTTCACAAAGTGCCTCACTTGGCACAAACACGTTTACAACCCTAACAAAAAAACACGACAACTTCAAAACATAACCGTTGAATTATCGTATTTTTTTCACTATTTTTTCTGACTGTCGAGGATCCAGTAGCCCTTTTTCAAGGCGATACGTTCCACATTTCCGAACGTCTCGATCATTTTGTTTTTTGCACTCGGCGCTCCCTGTTTCTTCTGAATCACAAGTACGAGGTGACCGCCAGCTGTTAAGTGGTCGTGTGCTTCTTCGATAAAGCGATGCACAACTGCCTTCCCCGCACGGATCGGTGGGTTGGTGAGAATGACTTGGTAGTCCATCTTTGTGACGGTTTCATAGCCGTCCGATGTCTGAATGGTGACATTGTCGACACCGTTCAGTTTGGCATTGTCGCGTGCGAGTTCCAACGCACGCTCACTCACATCAACCATGTCGACGTGAATCTCAGGATGCTCCTGCGCCACTGCAATCCCCATCGGCCCGTAGCCGCAACCGAGATCGAGGACGTCTCCGGTGATTGGAAGCTGCTCGAACAGTGTTTCCACCAACAAGCGACTGCCGAAATCCATCTGTTGGCGTGAGAACACCCCGCTATCCGTTCTGAAACGATACGGCTTATTGTGGATTGTTGTTTCAAATGTTAAATACTCATGTGCTAATTCGCGATTATCATCAAAATATTGGTGTGCCATAACAACCTCCTGAACTAATCTCTTCTATCATACCGTATTTATTGTTGTTTTTAGCGACTAATACTGGAATTTTGATCGTATTTAATTAATAGAACAGCTAGAAAGAGGCGATGGAATGTACGCACGCGCAAAACAATTTATTGGAGAACTTGTAGCTTTATTATGGATGGAAAAACTATTTTGGTTGAGTTTCAGTGTGATTAGCGTGGTCGTGACCGGCCTCTTGATGAGCTATCCAGTCGGGCTACTCGTCAGCATGCTGACACACCCGGAAACCTCGCTCGGCTTCCAACCCGCCTTTCAGAAATTACTCATGATTAATGTCTGGTTATTGATCGGCTGGATGTTTGCGTTAGACGCTATCGTCACGCTCTGGATCTGGCGTTCGGGTTTTGCTTTAAAACAGTTACTAAGGCTCAACGTACTCTGTCATTTTCTCTGGCGCGATAGTCTCTATTTAGCCTTCGCACTATCACTATTTCTCAGCCGACAGGTCATTCCACGCCCCCTTCTGTTTATCGGGCTGTTCACCTTCACCGGTATGGCACTACCGATGATCGAACATACTTTTGGGCAATGTTTGAACGATTTATCCTTCCTCGCATCGTGGCAGCAGACCTGGAAAATTTGGCAAACACACGTCCTATGCATTCTCGCTGCTTCTTTCTTCAATCATACAGTGATTCTCATCATCTATTGGTTCGCACCGTACACCTTCTATCTGAGTTTTATCATCGGTGTACCGGTCAGTCTCGCCATTCAGGTTGTTATGAGGCGGTGGTTGAGGAGGGAGGATATGTCCCAAAAACAGTAGCATATTTGGGACAAAAAAGTTGTGATGTTGCATTCACACGGTAAAAACTATTAATCCACCGTGTAGATGCAACACTTCGCCATACAAAAAAGCTCCCGGAACATCCAAGAGCTTGATCATTTCGATTAGATAAAGACGTTGGCGCCTGGTCCGAGTGGTAACTGCAAGACAAACCAAATGATGAGTAATACAGACCAACTCACGAGGAAGGCCATGGAGTACGGCAACATGGTTGAAATCAAGGTGCCGAGTCCGCTATCCTTGTCGTAACGCTGCATGAAGACGAGAATCATCGCGAAGTAACTCATCAATGGTGTGATGATGTTTGTGGATGAGTCAGCGATACGATACGCCATCTGCGTCATTTCCGGCGAGAGTCCGACTTGTACAAACATCGGTACGAAAATCGGTGCTAAGATCGCCCATTTGGCACTGGCTGATCCCATAAATAAGTTGATAAACGCTGAAAATAGAATAAACAGAATCACCAACGGAATCCCGGTAATGTGCCAGTTTTGTAGGAACTCAGCACCTTTGCTGGCGATGATGATACCGAGATTGGTGTAACTGAAGTAGGCGATCAACTGTGACGCGAAGAAAGCGAGGACGAGGTAACCACCCATCGACTGCATGGCTTCGGACATCATGTCAACGAGATCCGTTGAATTATTGATCTTGCCGACTGTTTTACCGTAGGCGATCCCTGGAATGATGAAGATCAGAAACAATAGGAAGATCAAACCGTTCAACATGAAGTTGTCGAGCGACATCTGATTCGTTTCTGGGTTCAATTCCTGCATTGGGCCAAACCACGGATTCAATAGTAAGAACGTACCGACGAATACGAGGAATAGAGTGATTCCGGCGTTACGTAATCCGCGGTTTTCTTCGGCGGTGATTTCATCTGCTTCGTACGCTGCATAGTTTCCTTTGTACTCGCCGAGATGCGGTTCAACAATGCGTTCGGTAACGATCGTTCCGACAATCATCAAGAGAATCGTGGATGCGATCAGGAAGTACCAGTTCGATGTAATTAAGATATTCGAATCGATACCGACTGACTGCAACGCTTCATTCGTAATACCAACTAAAATCGCATCAGTAGGGCCAAAGATGAGATTGGCCGAGAAGCCCCCAGATACCCCGGCAAAGGCAGCCGCCAGACCAGCGAGCGGGTGTCGTTTGGCACTCGCAAACATAATGGCGCCTAAGGGAACGACAACCACATAGCCGGCGTCTGAAGCAATATTTGAAATAATCCCAGCGAATACAACGACCGCCGTGAGTAGCGAATGTGGTACTTTAGCAATCAATTTACGCAGCGCCGTACCGATCAATCCACTACCTTCTGCAACACCGACTCCGAGCATGGCGACGAGCACTGTCCCCAATGGTGCGAATGACGTAAAGTTCTCAACCGCACTATTGAAAATGTAACGGAGTCCTTCAGCGTTCAATAGTGAAACCGCCTGAACAGTCGTTTCTTCACCCGCTTTCGCGTCGAAGAAACTCACGCTAGCGCCTGCCCATGAGACAATCGCTGATACTAACATTGTAATCACAATTAAAATAATAAAGACAACGACCGGATGCGGCATTTTATTACCGATGCGCTCGATCCCATCCAGCCATCGCTGTAGACGCCCTTGGTCTTTCTTTTCTTCTACCAATTTAACAAACCTCCCTGAATACACTGATAATGGTGTATTCACTTCCCATACATAAAATGAAAAGAGCTCCCGGGATAACCCCCGAGAGCTCTTCATTGGCTTAAATTAAATAATCAAAAGTGATTATTTCAATTCAGCTTTACCACCGGCAGCTTCAATTGCAGCAACAAGTGCTTCGGCTTCTTCTTTAGGAAGACCTTCTTTAACAACAGCTGGAGCGCCGTCAACGAGGTCTTTAGCTTCTTTCAAGCCTAAGCCAGTTGCTTCACGAACAGCTTTGATGACTTTGATCTTAGCAGCACCTGCTTCAGTCAATTCAACATCAAATTCTGTTTTTTCTTCTTCAGCAGCGCCTGCGCCTGCAGCACCTGCAGCAGCTACTGGAGCAGCAGCAGAAACGCCGAATTCTTCTTCAATTGCTGATACTAAGTCAGCGAGTTCCAAAATTGTTGCTTCTTTTAATTGGTCAACAATTGCATTTACGTCTAATGCCATTTAGTTTTCCTCCTAATAATGATACTGTTTGATTGTAATGTTTAACTTGCGATTAAGCTTATGCTTCCTCTTCTTCTGCCTTGTCTTGAACAGCCTTGACAGCGTATGCCACGTTGCGGACTGGTGCTTGCAATACAGAGAGTAACATAGAAAGTAAACCTTCGCGTCCTGGTAGAGATGCGAAACGTTCAACTTCTTCGAGGGTTAATTCCTTACCATCGTAGAAACCACCCTTCAAGGTCAATGCTTCAGCGTCCTTGGAGAAATTCTTCAAGATACGCGCTGGAGCAGTTGCGTCGTCCTCGCTAAATGCTAAAGCGGTAGGACCGTGGAAGAGTTCTTCGTTGTATTCTACACCGTTTTGGTCAAGGGCACGACGGATCATCGTGTTCTTGATAACGCGGAAAGATACACCTTCTTCACGCAATTGACGACGTAATTCAGTTACTTCAGCAACCGTTAATCCTAAGTAGTCTACAGCGACGATACTTTCAGCAGATTTCAATTGTTCAGCAACTTCGTTAACGTATTGTTTCTTTGATTCAATAATTGCTTCGCTCACGTTTATTTCACCTCCATAAGATTAGTCTCAAGTCACCTTAGTCATAAAAAAATGCTCTGCATCCCCAAAGACACAGAGCATCATCAATGCGCGCTCACTAAAAAGCGAGACACATCAATGTATTTCCTCGGTTAGCATTCATTAAGGCGTTAGCCGCTAACGGTCTTCGGTCACTCGATATGAATATGTTTCTAATCTATCACACTCTTTTAGAGAGTGCAATCTTTTTTTAGATTGAAAGTGGGTCGATCTTCACGCCAGGTCCCATTGTTGCAGAAACAACAAGGTTCTGGACGTAACGACCTTTAACAGCTGCTGGACGTGCACGCAAGAGTACTTCGTTGATTGCGCGCAAGTTTTCCAACAAGTCTTCGGTTTCGAAAGATACGCGACCGATCAATACATGGATGTTACCACCTTTGTCGGTACGGTATTCAATCTGACCAGCTTTGATGTCAGAAACAGCCTGTTTAACGTCCATTGTTACCGTACCAGTTTTAGGGTTTGGCATTAAGCCTTTAGGTCCCAATACACGACCTAAACGACCAATTTGTCCCATCATGTCTGGTGTAGCTACAACAACGTCGAAGTCCATCCAACCATCGTTGATTTTTTCAACGTAGTCGCTGTCACCAACGTAGTCAGCACCAGCTTCGCGCGCTTCTTCAGCTTTTTCACCTTGTGCGAATACTAAGACTTTCTGGTCTTTACCAGTACCCTTAGGCATTACGATAGCGCCACGTAACTGTTGTTCGTTTTTCTTAACGTCCAAGTTCAAGTTATAAGAAACTTCGATACCTTCATCAAAGTTTGCGAAACTTGCTTCTTTGACAGCCTCGATCGCTTCTTTTGCGTCGTATAAACGGTTGCGATCAATTTTTTCGTATGCTTGTTTTAATTTTTTAGATTTTTTTGCCATTATTATTCCTCCTACTTGTGGTTTTAACGGTTACCCTCCCACGCATAACGGTTTAACGTTACGGCGCAGTGTTAAAGGTTGATTAGCCTTCGACAGTGAATCCCATCGAACGTGCAGTACCTTCAATCATGCGCATAGCAGCTTCAACATCTGCTGCATTGAGGTCTTTCATCTTCATTTCTGCGATTTCACGAACTTGATCAGAGGTAACGCTCGCTACCTTGTTCGTGTTCGGCTCACCAGAACCTTTGTCAACTTTTGCAGCTTTCTTCAATAAGTCAGCAGCTGGTGGCGTCTTAGTCACAAATGTAAATGAACGATCTTCATATACAGTGATGACAACCGGAATGATATAGCCTTGTTGGTCTTGGGTCTGTGCATTGAATTCCTTAGTGAATCCCATGATGTTAATACCAGCCTGACCTAAAGCTGGACCAACCGGGGGAGCAGGACTTGCTTGACCTGCAGGAATTTGCAATTTAACAATCGTTTCGACTTTTTTAGCCACGATAAATTCCTCCTTATTCGTTATATCGTGATGTGGTGAAGTGGGGAAATTCCCCTCCCACTCAGTGTGCAATCAACACAAACATAAATTTAACCATACTTTTGGCGAATTTTCAACCCTTCCACTCCAAAAAAGGAAATCAAAAAAGCAGGTACACGAAGCACCCGCTCTTTAAAGATTAATATTTAATGCTTATTTTTGTTCGAACAACATCTTACCAGAACCGTATGTACGGCCGTTAGCAGCGAAGGCTAAGACACTGATTGGGTGCCATGGCGTATCGAATTCTGGTTGGAAGAAGAAGTCGGAACGTCCGAGTTGATCGAGCGTGTATTTGTTGTCGATCGCTAAGGAAATGATGTTTGCGTATTCCGCAACTGAAGTCTTGGACATGAATTGTGCCCCTAAGACAACCTTAGATTCCTTGTCGTAGTTGATCTGCATGTAGATCTTGTTTTCTTCTTCTGGAATGTTCAAGAACGTTGGACGAATGCCGACTTCCATATAGTGGTGAGCCACTTCGCCGTCGTACCAGCTAGCGTTAGAGTCCTTGATGCCGGTTGTACCGAAGTTGTAGTCGAACAAGTGCAAGCCGGAAGTACCGGACAATACATTCATTTCGGCATCGATACCTAAGGCGTTCAAGGTTGCGACGATACTCTGACGACGTGCGTTAGATGCCAAGGCGATGGATACGTCAGCACCCGTTGCGGAAAATTTAATCTTCGTTGCGTCCCCACCAGCGTAAACGTCTGTCGCAGAAGTTTCACCTTTTTCGTTGATTTCGATGAAACCACGTGCATCGAGGTCTAAGTAGTCCTTGAGCCATGCCGTGTTTGGACGAATACCAACAGCGATAATCACCGTGTCAGCTTCGTATTCACCTTTATCAGTCTTCACAGCAGTTACGCCGTTTTCGTCACCGATAATTTCTTGCGCTTTTTCGCCACCGTGGAAGGCCATGCCTTTTTCAGCAGCGTGTGCTTCCAAGACTTTAGTGAACGGTTCGTCGAGGTATGTTGGCAAGATACGGTCCGCAAAGTCTAATACCGTCACGTCTTTGCCAGCTTTAGCGTAAGCTTCTGCGGCTTCGATACCGATGTAACCTCCACCGATAACAACGACTTTCTCGGCATCCGCCATGCGGTCTTTGACTTTACCAGCCCATTCACGACCTCTGAGGTAGTACACGTGGTCTAAGTCCGTACCTGGAATTGGCAATTGGAAAGGAATAGCACCTGGGAAGAGCAACAATTTGTCGTACGTGTCTTCACGTTCACCATCTTTGTCTTTCACTTTTACGGTGTGGTTTTCTGCGTCGAAACCGATCACTTGGGTTTCGATGTGGATGTTGACACCTTGTTTTGAGTAGGAGTCAGCCGTCGCGTAGTGTAAATCATCGAGGGATTTTGATTCGCCCTCTAAGTAAGATTGGATCCCACAAGATAGGAAGGAAGCAGTCTTGCCTTGTTCATAAAGATGAATTTCTGCGTCCGGTTGTTGTTCCAAAATGGTCTGAACGGCTTCATAACCACCATGAGACGTTCCTAAAACTGCAATTTTCATCGAATGACCTCCTTGTTTTTGCGAACTACCGCCCACAAGCAGTAGCATATATGTCAAAGTTAATATTCAAAAAAAGTATACGCTTTCTTTGTGACATTATTATAGCAAAAACTGGGCGAAATCCAACATAAAAAATACTGAAATTTAGAATCTTTCTAAATTCTTAAGAATTAGGCGTTTAATTTGTCCACCTGATCGAATTCCACTTCGGCAGAGGTTTCGCGACCGAACATTTCCACGGTAATCTTGAGACGTTCTTTTTCCATATCGATTTCTTCAACGTGACCCACCATACCGAGGAAGGCACCATCGACCACTTCGACCGTTTCGCCGACTTCGAACTGAATGTCGCGTTTCGGTGCGGAGATACCTTGCGAACGCAAGAGACGATGCGCTTCATCCGGGAACAACGGTACTGGTTTGGAACCCTGACCGTGTGAACCGAGGAAGCCCGTCACGTTCGGCGTATTACGAACCACGAACCACGCGTCATCGCTCATGATCATTTCAACGAAGACGTATCCAGGGAAAGTATTCTGTTTTACGACTTTTTCTTTACCTGTCTTGGTCTTTTGAATATGATCTTCTTCTGGCACAATCACGCGGAAGATGTTTTCTTCCATGCCCATTGATGTAATACGGCTGCGCAAGTTCTGTGCGACTTTGTTTTCATATCCAGAATAAGTGTGTAATACGTACCATTGTTTTTTCGTTTCTAATGCGTCTGCCATGTTTCGCTCACTTTCTATTAAAAAATCCTAAATAAAAAACCTTCCAAAAAACTGAAAGGCTTTTGCTCACTGACTCAGTGTATCACACTTTGTCATGGTTTGTAGTCATTTCAAGAAAAATTAAATCGACAAGAACCAATTGAATAAGACGGTAACGATTTCGTCAACGACACCGAGAAAAACTGAAAAGATAATGATCATCATAATAACAACTGAGGTGTCGCGACCGAGTTGTTTACCTGTTGGCCAGGTTACATTTTTAAGTTCACCGAAGATTTTTCCCATGGTTTTGCCTCTTTTCTCTAATGATTATTTGGTTTGTTTATGAATGGTATGTTTTCCGCAATGTTTGCAGAATTTCTTAACTTCTAAGCGTTCTGTTTTCGGCGTGTTGGATTTGTACGTGTAGTTTCTAAGCCCACATTCCGTACACGCGAGAACGACGGTTTGTTGTTTTGCCATTGCGATGACCTCCTGATATCCCTTTGATAATAGTTAACCCACTCCTCAATTGTCAAGCGCTGACCGAACTAATGCTCATCTACTAATTGATCTTTGGTGTTAATTCGAAATTTTTTATGTGCGCGATAATACGCGTAACGCACGCTTTTTTCTGATACTAGCATGTGAGAGGCGATCTCTGAGAATGTTTTGCCGTTCATGCTGTGCGCGAGTACATCCGATTCTAAAGGCGACAGTTTCGCACATAAATGATCCATCGTTTCCTGCACGGTATAGGAATAATCCGGCTGGTCAACGGTGTGTGCCACCAACAGTTCCTTGACCGGATAGCTATCGTCCGCATTGAGATTGAGCGCGGTGATCCCCTTTGTCGGGTAACGCTTCGGATGGCGGTGGAAACGATAGAGAGCCAAACAGCGACTGTAGAGCCTGACGCTCAAATACGCACCGAACGTGACTTTATACGTTGGATCATAGCGGTGTGCAGCTTGCCAGACGACAACAGCCATTTCCTGTCCAAAATCACTCCGTTCAAAACACAAATTATAGAATTGACGATAATAACGCTGAATTAACGGTTGATAGCGCGCCAGTATGAGCGGAAAAAGCGTCTCCCGCTGATCCGCCGACATTTGAAACTGTGCGATCACCTCATGTATCGGCGTATTCATATCGTACTCGGCCATCCATACCATCATCATCTGCTCGTCCTCCTGAATATTAAGATTCAGAGCACAGCGAGCGCATGAATTATTTAGGGTCTTGTTTTGAGAGTTGTTTCAATAAATGATTGAGTTCCGCGAGCTGTTCTGTCGTCAGACTGCGATTCGGATTCGATACGATACGATAATCATCATCACCGTAACGAATATGCGTCTTGGTCTTTTCGACATCTTCCAGTAATTCGCGTGCCGATTTTCGCACTGCCCCTTGTTGGAAGATGATGCGTTGTTCTGCGAGGTCGCTCGTCGCCACCGTCACATTTTTCAAGACACCCGTCGTTTCCTTAATCATTCCTTCGATATAGGAATCGGCCGTCTGTCCCTCTGAGGTGAAGACCACGTGGCAGCGATACTTCTCATAGGATTGCGATAACCCCGGCACGAACTGCGCATCAAAAACAACCCATGTTTCGATACCGTTGTACGCGGCATAGTCGGATAATTCCTCCAACAACGCGTTACGCGCCGCTTCGATCGAATCGTGCTGTTTGAGCGCCAATAACTGCGGCCAGGCGCCGATCATATTATACCCATCGACAATCAGTCGTTCTTGCACCGCTACCACTTTCCTCCTTATATTGTTAACTTACTACTAATTCGAACGCTTGCGGTAAACCTCATACATGAGTAAGGCTGCCGCCACACTCGCGTTCAAGCTCTGCATGTGGCCTTTCATCGGAATGGTGAGCACACCGTCGAGATGTTTCTTCACACCGGGCGAAATACCTTTTTCTTCCTCGCCGATCACAACCGCGAGCGGCAACGTTGCATCCATTTCCCAGACGTTCTGTCCCGCCATATCGGTCCCGAAGACCCAGACGCCGCGTGACTTCAATTCCTCGATCGTACGCGAAATATTGGTGACACGCGCGACGGGAACGTGTTCGATCGCTCCCGTACTGATCTTAGCAACCGTGGTGGTTAAGCCGACCGCACGGCGGTTCGGGATGATAATGCCATGAACGCCCGCCACATCCGCGGTACGCAACATGCTTCCGAGGTTATGTGGATCCTTGATGCCGTCTAAGATCAGGAAGAATGGATCCTCACCGGCCGCTTCAGCCTTCTGAAACAGGTCATCAATAGTCGCATATTCGTACGCGGCAACCGCAGCAACCACACCCTGATGCACCCCGTGATCCGTCATCTGATCGAGTTTCTGCTTCGGTACTGGTTGGACGATGACACCTTTTTTCTTCGTCTGCTGAACGAGGCGTTCCACCTTGCGATCACGTGCGCCTTCTTCGACATAGAGACGATTGATCGGATGTTCGGACTTCACCAATTCCTGAACGGCGTGAATCCCCATCACAAAATCTTCATTCGCTGGTTTACTTTGCTGTGCCATCTGTTGCCTCCCGTAAACTGATGCAATATGCGATCACTTCGTCCAACCGAGTGTGATCTTCCTGTAAATCCAAATAGCCGATCAACGCTTCAAAACCGGTCGCTTGGTGATACGTCTTGAGCGAGGCGTTCTTCGCCGAACTGTGCGGCGTTGCGTTGCGTCCTTTTTTGAAAAAACGTAACTCATCCGCCGTCAAAAAATCCGCCGCGATCATCGCCTGCATCAACGCTTCCTGCGCACCCGCACTCACAAAATGAATAGCGGTCTGATGCAGTTGTTGCGGTTTCGTGAGACCTTTTTCCAGCAAATGCGTACGCACCGCGGACTCCCAAACGGCATCTCCGAGGTAGGCGAGCGCCAGGCCGTTAATCTGTTCGATAGCGATCGGTTTCATTAGTCTACTCGCTTCCAGCGGGTACCTTGTGGCGTATCATCCAAGATAATCCCTTCTGCCTTGAGTTGGTCACGAATCTGATCGGCTGTTTCAAAGTCACGGTTTTTACGCGCTTCTTCACGTTTTTGGATCTGTTCCTGAACGTGTTGGTCGAGCGCTGTTTCCACATCAAACGTCAAACCGAAAATGGCGGCCAATGTTTCGAACAAGTCGAGGTAGGCATCGAGCACCACTTTTGAGACATCATCACGATCTAAATAGTGGTTGATCAAGGAGACCAACTGATAGAACACGGTCAACCCGTTTGGCACATTGAAGTCATCGTCCATCGCCGCTTCAAAATCAGCAGTGATCGTTTCGAGCGGTTTAAGCATTTCATTATCGTCAGCCAATGCATCACTTGCACTTTCCAGACGGTACGTGATGGCGCGATAAGTGTTGTCGAGGCGTTTCACGTTGTTTGCGGCATCCGCTAAGTTGCTGTCGCTGAATTTGAGCGGTGCACGGTAATGCGCACTCGATAGGAAGAAACGCAACACACGCGGCGATTCTTCCTTTAGCAAGTCGTGAACGAGCACGAAGTTACCGAGCGATTTACTCATCTTCTCGTTGTCGTCACCCATCGTCACGAAGCCGTTATGCATCCAGTAGTTGACGAACTTCTGACCAGTTTTCGCTTCGGACTGTGCAATTTCGTTTTCATGGTGTGGGAAGGTCAAATCGTACCCGCCACCGTGAATATCGATCGTGTCACCGAGGTACTTCGTAGACATCACTGAGCATTCGATGTGCCAGCCGGGACGTCCCTCACCCCATGGCGATTCCCAAGCAGGTTCGCCCGATTTTGCCGCTTTCCAGAGCGCAAAGTCGGCTGGATCTTCCTTTGTATCGGACGCATTCGCCCCGAGGCGCTGACCGGCATTAGCGCGCAGTTCAGTGAGTGATTGATCGGACAATTCGCCGTAATGTTCGAACTTATGCGCACGATAATAGACGTCCCCACCGGAAACGTAAGCGAAGCCGTTGTCCACTAATGTGGAAACAAAATCAATAATTTCCGTCATATTGTCGACGACGCGCGGGTTCACAGTCGCACGTTCAATCCCCAAAGCGTCTGTATCTTCATAATAGGCATCGATATATTTATCCGCAATTTCCGTATGCGTGAGGCCTTCCTCATTCGCACGGCGGATAATCTTGTCATCAACATCGGTAAAGTTGGACACGTACGTCACGTCGAACCCCTTGTATTCTAAGTAGCGACGCACGGTATCGAACGCTACCGCACTGCGCGCATTACCAATGTGAATGTAATTGTAGACAGTAGGCCCGCAGACGTACATCTTCACCTGACCTTCATTGAGTGGGTGGAATGTTTCTTTTTGATTCGTCAGCGTATTAAAGATTTTAATCATCACTGTCCAACCTTCCCTTCGTTGAGTTGTCTATCCTTCATTCTACCATGTGATACGCAAATCCTAAAACAAGTTCCCTAAAAATTCACGATTGCTCCCAATCTTGCTCTGTGTAAGTGCTTGTTCACTTACAGCTCTATCCTAGTGTGCATTTGCAAGAGATAAAATTAATAAACGTACGGTTACCACTTATTTTAACTTTTATCGTACGGTTATAATCGTTTTAATTGTTTATTTTTAAGTTTTTAATTAAGAATACTTATTCTTTTATTAACTTTAATTTTTAAGACAAACGAACGTTTTCAACGCAAAATATAATCATTATTCACTTTCTTGTTATAGAAATTAATCCATAAGTTAAACATACACTATCAAAAAAAGCATCCCGCAATGACAGGATGCTTATGTATTTAATCGTTAGGAATTAGTAAGCACGTGCGTACCATACGGTGTATTTCGCCGGTTTACCGCTCACTAAGTCGACCGCTTTTTCCATTGGTGGGTTGAATGGAATGTTACGGGAAGTGAAGCCGGTCGCTTCTTTGACAGCTGCTTCGCTCTCTTCCGTACCGTCCCAACCAGCAAGTACCCAGCCTGGATTTTCGCCAGCTTCTTCTGCACGTTTGAGGTGCGCTTCGAGGTCTTCGAGCGTTTCGATGTCGTAGTGTTCGTTCGCCTTGCGGTAGTCGTTCGCTTTATCGAAGAGGCGTTTTTGCATGTCAGCCAATTCGCGTTCCACGGTTTCTAATAACTCGTCCAAGGAAACGGTCATCTTGTCATCCAAGTCACGCATCTTGATGACGCAGGTGCCGTTTTCTAAATCACGAGGTCCCAAGTCGATACGGAGCGGTACACCCTGAACTTCGGCTTCGTTGAATTTGTAGCCGGCAGAGTTATTGGAGTCGTCCAATTTCACACGATAGCCAGCATCTTTCAATTCGCGCTCAATTTCGGCTAATTTATCGATAACTTGTGGGTTCTTCTTCACGTTACCGACTGGAATCAAGGTAATCTGCGTTGGTGCCATCTTCGGTGGGAAAACGACCCCTTTATCGTCACCGTGCGCCATAATCATCGCACCGATCAAACGAGTCGATACCCCGAAGGAAATCGTGTGAACTGGGACGTGGTGGTTATCCTGGTTCAAGTAGCGGATATCGAACGCTTCAGCGAAGTTTGTACCCAAGTAGTGAGACGTCCCCGCCTGTACCGCTTTCGTGTCTTTCATCATTGCTTCGATGGAGTAAGTATCTTCTGCACCCGCGAATTTTTCGGATTCGGTCTTCTGACCCGCGTACACTGGCAATGCCAAGAGGTCTTCGACAACTTCCGTGTAGAGATCCAAGTAACGCATCGTGTGCGCACGCGCATCTTCTTCGTCCGCGTAGGCACAGTGACCTTCCTGCCATAAGAATTCAGACGTTCTGAGGAATGGCAAGGTGCGTTTTTCCCAACGGAAGACGTTCGCCCATTGGTTCAATTCCATCGGTAGATCGCGGTAGGAGTTAATCCAGTCGCTCATCGCATTACCGAACAAGGTTTCACTCGTTGGGCGCAATGCGACAGGTTCTTCCAATTCTTCCTCACCAGCACGCGTCACCCATGGCAATTCCGGTGCAAAACCTTCCACGTGATCGGCTTCTTTCGTGAAGAACGATTCCGGAATCAACATTGGGAAGTAAACGTCCTGAATACCCGCTTTCTTGAATTCTTTATCGAAGCGTGCCTTGATCAATTCCCAAAGCATGTAACCGTTCGGTTTGAATACCATCGTACCACGAACCGGACCATACGCGAACAAATCCGCCTGCTGAATACTGGTCAAATACCACTTCGAAAAATCAGTATGAATTAAATTTTCTTCCATGATTAACTCCCTTTCCAAATAAAAAACGCCATCCGACCTAAAAGGACGAATGACGCGGTACCACCTTTTTTAAATTAAATGACTTAATTTCTCTCTTAGGGTTATAACGTTACCAACGTGTCTATGCATCACGGTAGCAGGTTCACTGATCGTACATTGCGATACTCCCACCAACTATCGCTCGCTCAAATGCCGACATCAACTACTATTCTACAGCCTCTATTGTCGCTAATTTCCCGTCAGCTGTCAACGACAATTTAACCTAACAAATACTTCTCAACATCAAATCGCTTTACAACCGCTAAAAACAACACGATATCGATCAACAATAAAAGCAAACTCCCTATCATCACTGCAGGCACACTGAAAATCAGTAATCCGTTCACTTGCGAAATAAGCAGCGCAATCACTGGAAAGATAATGATCACAGCCATCGACTGTGCCGCTTTGGCGGTTTTGAATATCGGCGACATCATAAATACCAAGAGAATGGACAGAAACGTAATGAGCGGGCAGATGACGAACGCTAATAAGAGCCAATTCCACGAGAGCAGGACGAATTGTTGGAGGAGCCACCACTCCATCGCAGTGAAAATAATCTGGTAAATCAGAATCCCAATCCACGCGAGGATCATCGCCGGAATGAAGGCAGCGAGACCTTTGGCGAGAATGAGTTCCTTGAAGGTGATCGGCGTATAAATCAACCCTTCTAACGTATGCTGCTCTTTCTCGCCGATAAAGGCCGTACTCGCAATCACATTCGAGATCATGACAGGCACCATCACGAACAACGGGAGCGGAACGAAATTGGCGATCGCATACATGGCGTGATTAGAGGCTGGCACGTAATCAGGGATTACGGACGATGGCAGTACCGCTAAGAAGGCATCTATACCATCGATCGTTTGGGTCACCTCAGGCGTGGTCGCCACAATAATAAAAACGAGCGGCAGTAATATCGAAAAGATGAGCGGAAAGACCACGAGTGTGGCGAGCGTCATCTTATCCTTCACCATTTCGAGCCATTCCTTTTTGATAAGGGGTTTAAGATGTTTTAGATTCATGCGTCATCCCTCCGATCGTTTTGAAGTAGAGATCTTTGATGGTGGGCGTCAGTGGATTGATGGCGTAAATCGAGACATCATTTGCGACGAGTTGTTTGACAAGTGACGGTATCCTTTCGGGCGCCGCCTTGAACTGCAAACCTTCATCTACACGTTGAAGATCGTGAATCTCGGGAATCGTCAAAAGCACAGCCTCAGCCCGATCGAGCGGTTTGGCGTTTAACAACACACGCTGGTCCTGCCACAGTTCAGCAATCAGATCATTGACAGCCCCCGCACGCTGAATCTGCCCATGATTCAAAATTGCGACATCATCAATCAACTGTTCGAGTCCGTCGAGTTGATGCGTACAGAGAAAAATCGTCGTCTCGCCTGTCGCTGCCAGACGTTTCAAATAGGAAATCAAATGCTCGCGTGCTTCGGGATCCAATCCCGTGGTCGGTTCATCGAGGATCAATAATTTCGGCTGATTGATGAGCGAACGTGCCAATAACACTTTTTGCCGCGTCCCTTTGCTGAGCTGACTGATCGCCATCGTTCGATACTGCGCAATATCGAAGAACGCTAACAATTCCTCGATGCGCTGATTGATCATTTCCGGCGTCATTTCGAACAATTCACCCCAAAGCGACAGATTCGTTTCAACGCTCAACGTTTCATAAAGATTGCCGTCATTCTGTACCCCGATCTGTCGCTTGAGCGCTGAAGCATTTGCTGTTGTTAGTGTCTGGTTAAACAAGGATACTGTGCCGTGATCGGGTTTCAATGCCCCTAAGATCAACCGAATCATCGTCGTCTTACCCGCACCGTTTGGACCGAGCAATGCGAATACGCGTCCGGGAGTGAGTTGTAACGAAACATCATTGATGATTTGTCTCTCTCCTAATGTTTTCTGTAAGTGTTCGACCTGTAGTACCATCGAATTCCCCTCCTTATTAACGTGTCATCACTGTCATTTTAGCATGTTGCAGCGCTCACTTTTCCAAAATCTGCAAATAAAAAACCTGATGCGCACTGCACCAGGTTGATGTTCATTCACTGTATAGCCATTACAACTCGAAGTCGTCACCATTCACGACCTCAGCGCCGAGTGTATTCTTGAAGTGTTCGAGTGCGAATTCGTGTACCTTTTGGTTGAAGCTAGCGACACCATCTTCGTGAACAACGATCTTATAGCCGCGGTTGTAGGCGTCGATGGCAGTGTGTAGGATACAGATATCGGTCACTACACCCACCAAATGTACTTCATTGATGCCGCGCTCACGCAGTTTAATATCCAGTTCCGTCCCATTGAAGGCGGAGTGACGACTCTTCGGCGTGTAGAAAACGTTCGGATTTGACTTAATTTCCTGATAATAGTCTTCCAATTTGCCGTATAGGTCCTGTCCTGATGTGCCGTCGATATTGTGCGGTGGGAACAATTTTGTTTCCGGATGATACTGATCTTCTTCGAAGTGACGGTCGATCGTGAAGGCGACAAACTGTCCCGCATCGTGGAATTGTTTCGTCAGTTCAACAATACGATCTTCCAATGCCTGCGCTGGTTTTCCAGCAGTCAATTTGCCGTCATCTGCGACAAAATCATACGTGTAATCTACATTAATCAATGCTTTATCCATGATGATGCCTCTTTTCATCGTGCCCAATACTATACATTATTAAGTATAATCCTTATCGTCTTTTTCGCCAATTTAAACGCTATTAATGAACTTTGATACAGTTATTAATAAAATTGTTCGTTTTTCTGTATTGCATACTGGAAATTTTACGGTATAATCGGAGCATACTTTTTATTTAGGGGGTTATCCTTTTTGAATGCTTTAGCACGTTTCTTCAAATTAGAAGAAAACCACACCAAGGTATCAAATGAAATCATCGCTGGGTTGAGTACATTCTTCGCCATGAGTTATATTATTTTCGTCAATCCAGCCATCTTGTCGCAAACGGGAATGCCGTACCAAGGGGTATTCCTCGCTACCCTATTCTCGGCCGGGATTGCGACATTATTTATCGGACTTTACGCGAACGTCCCTTACGCATTAGCACCGGGGATGGGGCTCAACGCCTTCTTCACCTATACGGTGGTCTTCGGTCTCGGCTTTACCTGGCAAGAAGCACTCGCGATGGTCTTCATCTGTGGGATCGTGAACGTCTTGATCACGGTCACCAGCATCCGTCGTACTATCATGCGTGCAATTCCTGAAGATTTACAACACGCGATTTCTGCCGGTATCGGCGCGTTCATCGCCTACATCGGTTTGAAATCCGCAAACTTGATCAACTTTACTGTTGAACCTGCAAACATTACGTCAATCAACGGACAGGCTTTCGATGCTGCACAGACGACGTTTGAAGGTGGTATTACCGCGATCGAAACGAATGGTGGTCCTGTACCTGCGATTACGAGCTTTACCGACGCAACTGCATTGCTTGCACTCATCGGTATCGTAATTACGGTAATTTTGATGGTGAAAGATATCAAAGGTGCGATCTTGATCGGTATCATTGCTATTACCGCGCTATCTTTAATTATCGATCCATCCGCGTTATCCGCTGTCAACTTTGCCGAATCTGGCATTGGCGAATCCTTTCGTCAGCTCGGTATCACATTCGGTGCCGCATTCGGTGCTGAAGGGTTCGGTTCACTGTTCAGCGATTTATCGCGTCTACCACTCGTGATCGTGACCATCTTCGCGTTCAGTTTATCTGATGTTTTCGATACGATCGGAACGTTCATCGGTACCGGACGTGCAACGGGTATCTTCTCTAAGGAAGACATCGACAATATCGATAAATCCTCTAACACCAAGTTAGACAAGGCACTCTTCGGTGACGTGGTTGGTACTTCACTCGGTGCCGTTTTCGGAACGAGTAACACGACCACCTTCGCTGAAAGTGGTGTCGGTATCGGTGCTGGTGGACGTAGTGGGATGACCAGTTTTATCACCGCCATCTGCTTCTTCCTCTGTATCTTTATCGCACCGTTCGTCGGTCTCGTACCTGCTTCTGCAACCGCACCAGCATTAATCATCGTTGGTGTGATGATGATGGGTGAATTCCGTGAAATCGACTGGAGCAACTTGGCGATCGCTGTCCCAGCATTCTTCGCCTCCATCTTCATGGGTTACTCCTACTCCATCTCAAACGGTATCGCAGCAGGATTCATCTTCTACTGCATTACTATGACCGTTACCGGCAAAGCCAAACAGGTTCATCCGATTCTCTGGGCTGTCAGCGCCTTGTTCATCATGAACTACATCATCATGGCTTTTCTATAAAATAGCTAAAATGAAACGACAGTCACTTCGAGTGGCTGTCGTTTTTTAATTCCTTTTGAGCGCATACAAAAAAGCACGCAACGTTGATCATTGCGTGCTTTTCATTTATGTGATTAATGATTAGATACCGTAGTGTTCGCGCACGACATTAGCGATACGTTCTGCGTATTCATCGGCGAGTTCATCCGTCTTAGCTTCGACCATGACGCGGAGCAAGTTTTCGGTACCGCTCGGACGAACCAAGACACGACCGTCGCCTGCCATTTCAGCTTCTACCGCGTCGATCGCTGCTTTCACGTCAGCATCCGCCATCGCTTCATCGCGACCTTCACGTGTCACCTTGACGTTAACTAAGGTCTGAGGGTAGCTCGTTACTTCACTCGCTAATTCTGAGAGCGTCTTACCAGATTCTTTTAATACGCTCAACAACTGCAAGCCCGTCAACAAACCGTCACCCGTCTTCGCGTATTCGCTGAAAATAATGTGTCCGGATTGTTCTCCACCAATTGTGTAGTCGTGGGCGCGCATTTCTTCAGCCACGTAACGGTCACCGACTTTGGTAATGGCGGCTTTCATACCAGCAGCTTCAACGGCCTTGTGGAAACCGAGGTTACTCATGACAGTCGATACGATCGTATGGTCTTTCAACTGACCTTTTTGATCGAGCGCTTTACCGCAGATGTACATGATATAGTCCCCATCGATCAGGTTTCCGTTCTCGTCAACAGCGATACAGCGGTCAGCATCACCATCGAACGCTACCCCAGCGTCAGCGCCAACTTCTTTGACGCGTTCAGCGAGTTTTTCAGGGTGAGTGGACCCCACGTTCACATTGATGTTGAGACCATCTGGAGACGTACCGAGTGTTTCAAAGTCCGCATCCAAGTCCGCAAACAATTGGTTAATGAGGCGAGAAGCTGCGCCGTTCGCACCATCGACCACAACTTTCAATCCAGAGAGGTCACTCGGAATCGTGTCTTCAAGGAAGTTGATGTACTGTGACGCACCTTCTGGGAATTGACTGTAACGGCCGAGACCTTCTGCGCTCGGACGTGGCAAGTCATCCGCTTGATCACCGTCGATATAGCTTTCGATGATCTCTTCTTCATCGTCAGAGAGTTTCGTACCGTCTGAACCGAAGAATTTGATCCCATTATCCGGTGCAGGGTTATGGCTGGCGGAAATCATAACGCCAGCAACCGCACCCGTGTGGCGAATGAGATAGGATACGGCAGGTGTCGTAATCACACCGAGGTCCATCACTTCCACACCGACCGAAAGCAACCCAGCAATCAACGCATGGCCGAGCATTTCACCAGAAATACGCGTGTCGCGCGCCACCAAACAGGTTGGCTGTTCGCCATCTTCCTGTCCGTATTTCTGTTTGAGGACATGGCCACCGAAGCGTCCCAATTTAAACGCTAATTCCGGGGTTAATTCATTATTAGCTAAGCCACGTACACCATCTGTACCAAAGTATTTACGCATAATGTTCTCCTTTATTAACTATTATTCTGTTTGATTCGACGCATCGGTATCTTGATCCGCTGCATCGTCGTTATTATCTGTGTTATTGGTTCCTTGATTTATCGGTGTCGCATCGATCGCTACGGTAATGCGCTCTGGCATCATCCGCTCCACACCATCAGGTAATTCGAGTTCAACCTCCTGCGTCGTATCCTCACGCACACCTGAGAGATTGACGCGTCCAACCACCTGATTGATACCATTCAATGCATTCTGATCACCAAAAAGCTCTACGGTATTCGTATTGTTTTGGATATTGACCTGATAGTCGACATCACTCTCACCATTAGAGATTTCCAGTTCAATCGGTACTTGTCTACCGCGTGTACCGATTTCAACCACCACCGATACACTCGTCGGATTAGCCGTCAAATTCAAAATCTGTCCGTTCACATCTTCGATAATGACGGTCGCTTCTGTCCGATACTGTTCAGCCTGTTGATCCGGCAATTGTACCGACACGTACGTTCTGGATACCGAAGCGAGTGTTTCTTCCGATCCCGTCAATTCAATCTCTTTCGGTGTCGTATACTGATTGAGCACTTCACGGCCAGCCGCGACGCTATTGGGGTTCTGAACCTCAACGTCGATCGGGAAACTGCGGCTCTCTAACTTCGAGATCGTAATCTGAACGGTCGATGGCGAGATACGTGCGGTGACATCGTTCGATAATCCTTCAACGGACAGTTGAATGTAGTGGACACCCGTACCGAGCTCATCGAGATCTTCCGTCACAACCTGGAAGTTTTTCGATTCGAGAATCTGGCGAATCACATTTTTCGGTCCGTGTAATTCTACCGTAACGGCATCTGGAATCCCACTCACGTACAACTGATCAATATTGCCCTGCACGTGCACCGGCACATCAGCTACCGTCTCAGTCGTCTCTTCACTCACGTTGGTAAAAATCTCGGATGGATCATTATTCTGTACTTCAATCTTTACGTAGAAGAAAACCATCAACGTCAAGAAGAAAGAAATGATGATCCCAATCATACGTTTTTGATAAGGTTTTTGCTGATTAATCTTCATCGCGACCACCCTTCTTCTTGTTTATGGTGAAGAGGGATTCAATCCAGTTTGTCCAAGCCGAGTTGTTCTGGTCTTCATCGTTGACGAAGCGAGCCGTGAGCTCTTCACGCAGTTCATCCTGGCTCAATTTGCGGTTCAAACGGCCGTGCGAAGTGATGGATACTTCCCCCGTTTCCTCAGAAACAACTACCGTCAACGCATCCGTCACTTCACTAACGCCGACTGCCGCACGGTGACGCGTACCGAGTTCTTTTGGAATATCTGGATTTTCGGATAATGGCAGGAAACTCGCTGCTGACGTAATGCGTTCATCCTGAATGATCACCGCACCGTCGTGAAGCGGTGTATTCGGGATAAAGATATTGATCAACAATTGCGAAGTGATCTCTGCATCCAACGCAATTCCCGTCTTCGCAATATCAGAGAGCGGGCGTTCCTTTTCCAATGTAATCAAGGCACCGATACGGCGTTTCGACATGTATTCACACGCTTCAACAATCGCATCGACCATCTGTTCACCTTCCTTAATCGGATTATGTTTGCGCACGGGCGACACTTGCCGGCCGAGCCGTTCGAGCGTCATCCGAATTTCCGGCTGGAAGATGATAATGACCCCGAGCACCGACCATTGAATAATGCTGTTGAGCAACCAGTCCAACGTCTCCAGATGAAAAATGGTGCTGAGTAATTTGATGAGTAAAATCACGATCACGCCGTACATAATGTTCAGCGCGCGTTTGTCTTGAATCATTTTGATAATTTGGTAGAAAATAAACCAAACGATCAGTATATCTATTAAGCTGAAGAAGTGTTGCCATGTGAACACTTCTGACCAATCGAATCCCATACGCGAACGTCCCCCTAAAATCCTTTCGCTTCAAGTATAGCATATCGATTTCCCAAGCGGTTTCACGAGCGTGAAACTTTAAAAAGGATTAAGAATTTCCCGCTTGATTTTCACAAGATATTTGTGTTATATTACTACAAGACGTTAGGAAACGTCTCGTCACATTTGGAGGGATAGCGAAGTGGCTAAACGCAGCGGTCTGTAAAACCGCCCTCTCAGAGTTCGAAGGTTCGAATCCTTCTCCCTCCATCACACATTGTCCAACAAAACGTCCTCTCTTATAAATAGCGGGGACGTTTTGTGTATTCTGGAGCAATAACGAAAGAAAAAACATTGGAAAGGGACGTCTCATGCGATTGAAACGAAATGGGCGCTATCTGCTTATCGGCGCATTACTCAGCGTCTTCTTATTGTTATTCGTCTATCTATTCAAGAACCCAACCTTCCAGGCGGTACTGCCTTTGAGAGATTGGTTAGGTTCACCGCTATTTATGGTGGTGTTCTTCATGATTCATACACTATTATTCTTCGGTGTATCGTCGAGTTATGAGATCATCGACCTCCGGCTGCCGGGAAGTCGCACCTTCAAAGCGATCTTCTTCAGTCTGTCGCAGGCGATCCTCATGATTCTCTACATCTCCGAACCAAAACCGCATCTGCTCGGCACGGATTACTTCCTCAATATCGCGAAGTTACTGCTGCTGTTCATGGTGCAGGCGTTTGCGATTAAAACCTGGCTCGGTACCGAACACCATCAATCCGCTAGACGTCCTTTTATCTACTGGCGGGCGACTCTCGTCTATGCGTTGAGTTTTATCACGTTTCGTTGGATCGCTTATTCCGCGATTCATATCTATGCGGAACCGGAAGAGCACCTCGCTGTCTCTTATATCTGGGCGACGTTGATGGGAAGTGCGATCGGGTTTGTTTTCTGTATGATTCAGCGTTTCCTCTCGAAACAGCAGAAATTCCCGAAAGCCGTACAGTTTACCGGACGCTTCTTCTTCCCACTCTGTCTCAGCTTCCATCTCTTCTTCGGGATGATTTACCAGATCAGCTGGAGCGATGTGCTCGCACGTATTATTTTGGATACGCTTGCTGTGTTCGTCGCTTCACTCATCGTTATGCAGTGGCAAATTGATGAGATGAACACCGACGAACTCACATACCCTGAGGAAAAATTTAAGCATTCGAATTGTTAAGGTTAAGGTTTAGGAGGAACTACTATGAACCGTGATGTACTCAGACAGAATGCTGTCTTCTGTCTTTTTCTCGCACTACTGATTCTACAGACGTTCGTGCCGTGGCTCGGTTACTTGCCGCTCGGTGTCGCAGACGTCACTATCGTTCACATCACCGTCATTCTCGGTGCCAGCCTGATAGGCGGAAAACGTGGTGCCCTGCTCGGACTTTCATGGGGGATCTTAGCCATGATCCGAAACCTCATGACACCCGGTGTGCTCGCGCCATTATTCTACAACCCGCTCGTTGCCATCCTCCCCCGTTTGGCAGTCGGTGCAATGGTTGGTTTTGGCTATCCAAAGCTCAAAGCCAAATTCAACACTGTTGTCTCTGGCACAACGTTCGGTGCGACAGGCGCAATGGTCAATACAGCTTTAGTGGTCGTGATGGTTTCGCTCTTCTCGCGCAAAACTTATGCAACCTTAATGGGAATTCCAGAATCAAAAGTCATGATCGTCTTCCTCATGTCCGTCCTGTCAAATGCTGTATTTGAAATCATCGCTGCCGCTATTCTCGTACCGTTGATCCTGATACCACTCGAAAAAGTCATGCAACGCAAGCGATAAATTAGTATATGAAAACAAAATAAAATCACATCCTCAAAGTGGATTGCTTCGGAGATGTGATTTTTTGATGTATTAATTTTTCCTTACAAATACCGGTGGCGGAGTTCATTATCACTTTTCAGAAAGAGGCCGCGCGGCGCGATATCAAAGACAGTTTTAGTTTAATCATTTTAATCATTTTTCTTTTGCAATTCTAGTTGTAGCTCTTCTAATGAGAGCGGGGAGTCATTCAATGCCTCGATTCGACGCATGTCCTCCAATAATTGCTGATCCTTTTCCTGAGTTCGGTTAGCATGCGCTACGTACTTATACATCTGTCCCTCGCTAATGTTAAAACGCTGGCCATCCATTTCTTCAATAAATGATTGATCGTGTGATACAAGTACTAATGCTTTCGGATAATCATTTACAAATTGCTCTAACGCTTCGATAGCACGCAAATCAAGATAATTCGTTGGCTCATCCAATAATAATACATTGACTTCAGATACCAATACGCGCACCAAAGTCGCTTTTACTCGCTCACCACCAGATAATGTGGACATGACATGTGTTAAATCAGCAGTATTGAATCCCATTTGTGCCATCAATGTACGGATAGAATACGGTGCATAGGGGGAATGTTGTGAAATAAACTGCCAAAGTGTTTGTCTATCGTCATCAATTGATAGATCTTGACGAAAATAACCTATCACTAGTTCTGGTGCATAATAGCCTTTAAGTTGTTGCTTTGATAAGCTTTCCAAAAAGGTTGATTTTCCAACACCATTATTACCAGTAATTAACCAATGCATATTTCCCACTAATTTGAGTGATGGATAAGCAAATAATTGTTGTTGATTCCTACAGAGCATTCCTTCCTGCAAGTGAAACAACGTATGTGGTGTTGCAATCGTATCATCTAACGCATAAAAATTAAAGGCTACTTTTTCCTTAGGTTTTTCTAATCTATCAATTCGTTGCAATCGATTAGACAGAGCTCGTGCATGACTCGCTTGCGCTTTAGCATGGTGAACTTTGTCTAATGACTTCGATTTAAAGTCAGAATTATTTTTCTTTTTTAGCTTTTGATTGGCGGTTGCCTGATTTGTCTGTCTTCTCTGTTGTTCAACAGTTTGTTCTAATCTACGTATTTGACGTTGTTGTTGATGGTAAGCATTTTGTGCAAGTTTAAAAACCGTTCGCCGTTGTTGTGTATATTCCGTATAATTTCCAGCATAAGTTGTTAATTTACCATCATGCAATTCCCATATCGTATTGACCGTTGCATCTAATAATTCCTGATCATGACTAACCATTAGCAGTTGTCCACCAAAAGATTTTATTTTTTTAATTAACCATTCTTGATGACGTATATCTAAATTTTGACTAGGTTCGTCTAATAGAAGCAACGGCATTCTTTCTTCAAAAAGCTGTTTTAACGTCAATGCTACACGTTGCCCCTCTGAACGGTTCTCTTTAACATTACTTAATTGTGACAAATAGCCAAATCTATAGGATTGTTCTACTAATTGACGACAAATTTCTTTTAATAACGTTGTCTTCCCAGCACCGTTATCACCAATAATACCAATTTTGGCCTCATTAGATATAGTCAGATCATTAATATCAAATAACAAACGCTCCCCAGCTTGGGCCTTCAATTGGTGCAGAGTGATTGATTTCATTCTAGTTCCTCCCGCCTGAATTACCTCTTATTATTATATCATTATTCATAATAATACAAAATTTATTGACAATTTATAATAAAAGATTTATTTTAAATATATATCAAATTTGAAAGGATGATCATATCTATGGGTGGTATTAATTGCATGGGGCCTATAAAAAAACTTAGACCTGAATTATCTAGATTACGTTATGCTGATTTTATGAAATCGTTATTTAATAGCTTTCAATATTTTCATGCAGCAAATGCATATGTTGAAAGATTGACTTTAACAGAAAGAAATGATGGTAATGAAAATTCATCATTTTATTTAAGTGAAATCATTCAATACTTTCATTTATCATGTGCTAGTATTGATGAATCAATTGAAAAGCTTAATCAATTATTGAGAACTTTTGAAAAACATTATGCCGATGGTAGATTACGTAGATGTAACATACTGCTTTATAGAAATATGAAGTTAGAAGTATTACAAAATAAATTTAAGTTATCAAATATAAATGGTGATGATAATGAATGGGAGACAGTTATCAAATCACTCTACAAGGATGGAGATATTGGTTATTTAAATCTTTTGAAAGAACATAGTTATGATTTATATCATTCAGCTTTACAATTAGTTAATGAATATCAACGACTTAATGACAAAGTAAATCAAGGCGAAGGTACTTATAAATCTATACGTCATCTAGAATTTAATATTACACCATTAACCATCCAATTCATTTCCAGTATGAATAGCTTATTAAGTGCACTAGGTATTTTCTGTTTAATTGAGTATTCGGAATTACCTAGTGAATTTGGTAAAAAAAATTCATTTAATGAATTTATTCATATAGAGGAAAAAGAAAACGTAAGCTGAAAAGGCATAATACAATTGAGAGATACAAGTGTGAGACGGATGTTCTGTTTCACATTTTTTAAATAAGGGGGAGTATAAATTGGAAGATGTTAGCTACTTAGGATTATCAGGATTTTATACTTTTAGAGATAATATCGATGGTTCTTTTAGACCCTGTTCATCTAGACTTCATAGAAAAAGTGCAATAAGAGAGACCTATTTAGAAAAACTCCAAATAGAATCTATTAAACAAGAGCCATTTCACACCTATACGTATGAAGATTGTTTACAAAAAGGCGGGAAAATAATATTTCCAAAAGATTTATACCCATATGTGTGGAATAAAAAGAATATAGAAGATGAACTGTGGTATAATTCTAAAAATGTTTCTTTTATTGAATTTTATGAGATTAAGAATCACCAAAAAACATTTATTCCTAAAGATATTTCTATTTACACAGATCATATACAACAGCCTAAACTTAGCTGGGCAAATACAGAAGGCTATGGATTTGATTTTAATAAACGTATAGCAATTACCAAATCCATCATGGAATTAATTGAAAAAGAAAACATAATGTTTTGGTGGTATGGATCTATTCCAACTGACAAGCTCATAATTGATAATAAAATTCTTATTAATGTCGAAAAAATAATCAATAGCAATAATGCAAAGTTAACTTTGTTGAATGTACGCACTAATTTACCTTGTTACGTAATTATATCAATAATAGAAATGAACAACTTCCCGTTCATTGCCTATGGATCCGCTGCTAATTTTGATATAGTAGATGCTGCCTTGCATGCTGTCTACGAAAGCATATCCACTATAGCAGGCCTTACATTTCAGGCTGTTAAACTTAAAACATTTGATTATAAACCCGAGGACTACATCTGCAACTATAATAATTATCCTCAACGCCATACTAGTAATTTTGTTTCAAAAAGCTTCTACCAATACAATTCACTTAAAGAATTAGGTATATACTATACTATCGAAAAGTGTAACACTGGCTACCTGTCTAAAGCATTTTCTACAAAAATGCAACCTTATATTAATAGCGACACAGTCCCTTTAACTAAGAGATTTATGCAAGCCACCGGGTTAAATAGTAAAAATAGGGTCTATGTAAATCATCCGTTCATCTAACAGGAGTAAATTATGAATAAAAATACTAAAAAAATTTTTTTATCCGATTTTTTAGCTAATCTTACAACCAGTACTATCAGTATTTATGCATATTGGTATGCTTATTCAACATATCAAAGCCAATGGATTATTTCAATACTTGGCTTTTTTGAACTCCTTTCAATATTTATAACCACTCTTGGCGGAGGTATCGCAGATAAGTATGACAAACTATATTTGATGAAATTTTTAAACATTTCGCGAATGGTTAGTCTTCCATTAGCTTTATTAGTAGAAAACTTTGGTCATAAAGGGGTCATCTTACTAGTGATACTAAATACTATTATTGGTGGAATTTATTCTCCTACTTTAGAAAGTTTATTGCCATTACTTGCGAAAAATAAAGATAATTTATACTACTTGAATTCCTTAAATCATATATTTTCACAATTAGCTACTATAACTTCCGCATTATTATCAATGATAATGATCAACTTCTTTAAGTTTAATACAGTAATTTTTTTATGCATATTTCTTTACTTAGTTGCTTATTTATTGCTTCTGTTCGAAAAAACAAAAACAGATAAAAAAGCAAATCCTTCTATTATGAAAAATATATATGACGGCTTAGTATATATTAAAAAATCTTCATATATTAAAGCTATGATTCCAATTGCTATAACTATAAATTTTTTCTTTTGGAGTATATCGTTGATGCTACCTAAAATTTCTCAAGATAATTATGGGAAAAATACATATAGTCTTCTCCAATTAATGTCATCATTCGGAGGAATTTTAGGTGGAATCTTCTTTACAAAAAAACTCACTTCTATAAAAAATAAATATAAGTTATTCATACATAGTCTTATCTTTCAAAGCGCTAGCCTTATCGGCTTTGGAAGTTCACTATACATAACAAATATAGATATATCTTTATTTCTTTTATTCTTGTCATGGAGCAGTTACTTTTTCTTCAATACAATAATGACCATTTCATATTTTTCTACCATAGAAAAATTGGCGGATACAAAGTTATTAGGAGCTATTTTAGGAACAATTTTCACATTATTCTCGTTTATAAATCCGATAGCTGCTATTTCGACTCATTACATATTAAAATATACTAGTCCTAGATTTTATATATTAATTTCAGCTTGTATTGTATTGTTTATTAGCATAATTTCTTCAAAAATTAAAACTATCAGACTTGCTTTTAAATAAAATAGTAAAAAGGATAATTCTAATACGCTTTCCTTTTTGACTTTTTCTTCTTCTAAAAGCTATGATTAATATCATAAATCGAATGAAGTGTACAAGGAGGACATTATGGCAAAGGTAAATGCTATTGATACACATGCACATTTGTGGAGCAACGAGTATTTAGATCAATTACATGAAAATGGCTCGGAAGAAACCGAAATTGCGAAAGGCATGGGCGCCGGGACATCACCTGAAGAGATGGACAAACGCCTGAAAATGATGGAAAAGGCCGGTGTCGCACAGCAGGTGCTCTCCGCAACGCCACAGTCACCATACTTCGGTGGCGAGGACAAAGCCCTCAAAGCTGCGCAGATGATTAACGATACGTACGCAAAAGTCATTAAAGACTATCCAGGGAAATTCATGGCATACGGTGCCGTACCATTACCGTACATCGATGCCGCGATCAATGAAGCCAAACGAGCAATCAATGATCTTGGCTTCTTGGGCATTGCGGTCAATACCTACATCAATGGTGAATACGCCTTCGATGAGAAATTCTTCCCGTTCTGGGAGGCACTCGACGAAATGGATACCATCGTCTACATTCATCCGACCGGTAAAGGCGCTTGCTCCCCAATGGTTAATGATTGGGATCTCGAATGGGTCGTCGGCGCACCGATTGAAGATTTATTAGCTGTCTTGCATATCTTAAAATCTGATTTGCCGGCACGCTTGCCACACCTCAAGTTCCATATCGCACACTTGGGCGGTGGCCTCGGTTTCCAAATGCAGCGCGTTGAAGATAACTACGAGGACTGGGATTCCTTCAAACACAGCCCGAAAGAAACATTGAAGGATCGCTTCTACTTCGACTCCGCGAACTTCCTCGAAGAAGCCTTGAAATTGAGTGTGGACGTATTCGGCGAAGACAAGATTTTAATGGGTAGCGACTTCCCGTACTTCCAGAATGACAAATACACTCGTGCAGCTGAATATATCCGCAACGCCAAACTGGATGACGGCGTAAAAGCAAAAATCTTGAGAGCGAACGCTGAATCGCTCTATCACATTAAACCTAACAATTAATTATCGTGTATGAAGCAGTGGGCAATCCACTGCTTTTTTATATGATTTCTTTTGAAATATCCCTTGCATTATCCCAGGAGCCGTGTATAATATATAGATGTGTTGATTGAAGCACAGCATATTGGGATATGGTCAAGTGGTAAGACGTGAGTTTCTGGCACTCAAATCCCAGGTTCGACCCCTGGTATCCCAGTCATGATAACCTCGGTAGTTCAGCTACCGAGGTTTTTTGTATGTTTCATTTTTCTAGTTCACGCGCAGATTTTGTCATTTCAGGAACAGTACGTCCACATGCGCTATCTTCGGATTCGGCGGTCTATTGTATCTATTACTGTACGGATTGCTTTATGATCAATTTTTTAGTCACCAATACACTCATCATTGATCTCATCTTATTTATTTTTTCGGTTATTCATGTCTCACTGATGGTCATGTGGTGGCGACATTTAACCAAACCTAAGCATTAAAAAAAGAGCTGCCTCTGTTGAGGTGGCTCTTTTCGCATCCTATTCATCCATGTAAAAACGCATGATGGCTTCGCTCTCTCTAGCGGTTCTCGGGCTCTGATCCGGATTTCGTTTCAAGCTGAAATGATCCGGCACAAGGTCGATGCCGCCTTTCGTGAGCGGCTGACAGCGTAAAATCCGAGCGATTCCCATTAGACCGCCGCGACCCGCACCAAATTTACTGACCGCCTCTAACATGTAGTTGGAGCACGTCGGATAGTGCCGGCAGGTCGCCGGCCAGAGCGGTGAGAGATAACGCTGATAGCCACGTACTAACGCGAGCACGAAACGTTTCAACATTATTTTTCCTTAATGACCGCTTCTATGTTCGGGAGTAACCATGCCTGACGCACTTCACCCGCTGCATCTTCACCTTTAATGTGGCGGATTAATTCAACTGCGAAGTAAGCGGCAGTACCCGGGCCCTGTGAGGTGATCACGTGGTGGGCATCATCGCTCACCACTAAGGAGCGGTTTTCATATGACTTGAAGTCCACCTGATCGTCCAAGCCAGGGAACACCGTGCCTTCGATATCCTTAGCGATACCCGCACGACTCAATACGATCGGTGATGCACAAATGGATGCAATCCAGCGCTCTTCGTCCTTGTATTGGGCTTGGAGCCATTCGATAACTTGGTCATTGTCACTGAGTGCTTCGACACCACCCATACCACCTGGCGTCACGATCCAATCGTAATCCGTACGTTCAGCATCTTCTAACGTGTGGTCAGCGATAATCTTGATACCGTGTGCACCCGTCGTTTCCACATCGCCTTCTGTAGCGATTATATCCACGTCGATCTGCGCGCGACGCAACATATCCACCACTGTCATTGCTTCAACTTCTTCGTAATCTTTACTCAATAAAACTGCTACTGTCATTTGAAACAACCCCTTTCTGAGTCCTAAATACATTATACCCTTTCAACCAGAAGTCGACACAGCGACAATAAAGAAAAAAGCGACTGGAAAAATCCAGTCGCCTTTATAACTAACGGGCGTCAATGATTATTGAACGCGAGATCCGTCAGAGTATTTACCTTGGTCGTTGTGTTCACGAACGCGTTCTAATTCTCTTTTGCGTTCTTCAGCTTTTTTACGACGTTCTTCGTTTTGTTCACGTTCGTATTCACCACGAGTGACTACGTCGTTAACGTTCATGTTAACTTCAACAACTTTCAAACCAGTCATTGATTTAACGTTACGAGTTACAACGTCGATTGTTTGGTCGAAGGCTTTCTTCAAGTCTTTGCCGTATTCAGCAATAACTTCTAAGTCCAAAGCAACTTCTTCTTTACCAACTTCAGCAGTAACACCTTTAGTGTCGTCTGCGCTGTCGCTGAAGAAGCCTACGAAGCTAGAAGTGAAGTTACCCTTCAATTCCAAGATACCATCAATGTTTTGAACAGAGTAGTTCGCGATTTTTTCTAATACACGATCTTCAAAAGTTAATTGGTTTTCGTGGTCTACACTTTCGTTAGCTACTTGTTCTTGAGATTTTTTAGCTTCTGCCATAATCGAAATCTCCCTTTCTAAATGAAACCTAATATTACTTGCAACCTATGCTTATTATAGCACAACGACGGGGCTTGTTATCAAGTATAAACCCTGAAATTATGCTTAAAATTTGTTAAAATTCTATGCTAACGATTACGCAATGATTCTAACTTGAGATACCAACGTTTCAAGGCACTTTCGTCGTCTAAGTAGACACCGAGGAAGTAACCGATAACGCCGATCACCAAGACGAAGATTGCTTTCCAGAATCCGAATATTAACCATACAATGGCAAAGAGGAAAGCTACAATTGTAAATAAGATACGGTATTTGTAATTCGCAAAGAATGCTTTAAGTTGTTGGTTATTCATTGTCTTATTCCCTCACTTTCCTATTTCACACGCGGACGGTTCGCTTTGCTGCGGTTCTGCTGTGATGATTGTTTCTGTTGTGTACGTTCGTAGTCTTCTTGTTCCATCTTGACGTCCACTTTTTCAGCGTGAACCCCTAAGGTCGAGTCAACTTTCTTCCAAACGGCCTCCTGGATACGTTTGGATAAACCTGTTAAATCATTCGCATCACGCGTGTAAGCGGTGACGAATACTTTTGTTTTTTCAGGCTGGTTGTACATTTTAACTTTGACATCTTCATCAACAACGCTACTAAAGTTGTGCGCCGTTTCCTCTGCGACAGAGATAACTGCTTTGTCAGTGATCGTCAATTCACCGATATCACTCTTCACAACAACGTCATGTTTCGCAGAACGTGCGAATAATCCATGAACGAAGTAGCAAAATACCGCAAATAATACAACACCGAGGATAATTACTTCAGCAAGAAGTACGTAGTCATTACTCAATACATTATTCGTAATGAATGGGGACACTTCCGGAATTGGGAATATTGCTGCAATCGCAATGAATAATGCTGCCATCACAACTAATGTCCAGATAATACGAATAAAACGTCTAAATCCTCCCATGTTTTCCCTCCAATCTATTGTTCAACAAACAAAAACTCACGATTCATTGGTTAAAGTCGTAAATCTTTATACGATCTTAAGTCTACACTTTATCACTAGCTAATTCAATTCAAAACACCCATAAATTGCGTTTTTTTGTAACAAATTTCAGATATTTGTGAAATTTTTCTAATCAAAACGACTCTGATGACTGATATTCTCTTTCAATAATAAGATATAGCGTTCCGCCATGAAGCTAAGCTCACGGTTTTTGTTATGAATATAACCGAGATGATTGATCTGCGAATCCTCAAGCGGGATGACGCGTTCAAAGGCGCTAAACGGCGACGTGACGAGACCTGAGCCGATCAAATAACCATCCGTTTCTGCCAACCAGTTAATCACCGTTGCACGGTCGCTCGCGTAGAGGATCGATTGTTCAGGGACTTCCTGTTCTAACTGCTCTTCGCTATATTCCGCACTGCTATTCTTTGATTGTTCGAACTTAATCATCGGATAATCCGCCAGATCAGCCATCTGAATCGTTTCACGATGGGCGAGCGGATGGTGCGGGCCGAGAAAAACGTGCGGTTGGAAGTCTGTCAGTAGTACAAATTCTAAATCGTATTGGTCGAACCACTGCTTAATCATGCGTTCATTCTTTTGATTCATATAGAGAATACCGATCTCACTATACGCAGTGCGCACGTCTTCCAGCACATTCTCCGTATTCGTTTCGAGAAAGCGACAATCCCACTCATTCTGATCGAGCTCCTGAATTAATTCCGCAAAAGCCTGTGCCGCGAAATCATAATGTTGCGCGGATACAGAGAAAAGCTGTTTATGTACCTGATGATTGCTGTAGCGATTCTCCATAATCTCGACCTGCGTCAACACCCCGCGCGCATAACTCAGAAATTCGCTACCTTCCTCTGTAATCGTAATCCCGCGCTTAGTCCGTTCAAAAATCTCAATCTGATATTCTTCTTCAACTTCGCGAATCGCACTGGATAGACTCGACTGCGCCATATAGAGTTGCCTCGCTGCTTCCCTAAATGACCCCGAATCTGCCACCGTGACCGCATATCTTAATTTTTGAAAGTTCATAACATCCGTCTGCCCCTTTTAGTCAATCGTTTCGACTGTTTGTTGGCGTAATTCATTATATGTTTGGTTAATTTGCTGATAATTGCCGCCGTTTAGCCAGTTAAAATATTGATGCCCGTACGCCTGCCAATGCGCGACATCCGCTGACAATGTATCGGCAGCTAATAACGCTTTAACCTGCGTTTCAGAAAGTTCAAAACGATCCTTCATGAACGTCGGCAATAAATTCTCAAAGCGTCTCGGTGATACGTCCGCATATTCATAGATCGCAATATGATTAAAGCCGATCAAAATCTGCGTAATCAACGTTAATTCCGCATCCGCTAGCGTATCATCGCGCGTGCCGAGCAGTACACTCGTCAGTAAATCCATCTGATCGAGCGCCTGATTCAATCGTTCCAATTCTCTGGTATTGATGCTGAAAGCCGCGTGATTTTGATGTTCGCGATAGACTTTCGCAAAATCTTCAAAATGATCCACAAAGATTTCTTCTTCGAGCGGTAGATTCTGCACATTTCGCGCAGGCGTAACTGGCTGTAGTGTATCATTATAGACAAAATACTTTTCACCACTGCGACGCGCCATCTGAAAATCCGCGCCGACCGGATAGGTGCGAATCTGACTGATGGCCGGCTCTAACTTCAATAGCTCCTGATCCTCTACGAAAACGGCCGTTTCATTCGCTAACGTGGTCGTCGTATCATGCAAACTCAAAAATCGCCAGCCACTATCCATCGGGCGACTCGACGGCTCTCGCCATGCCCAGAGAAGATGCCCCTTCTGTTCATAGAGCGATTTCGAGACGAGACTGTACGTCCCATCAGGTAACCAATCTTCAATTTTCATGCGTGTCCTCCTTAGACGATCGGCAAAATACCGATTAAATTATTCAAGAAATGCCCACCGATCGCATATTCGATGCGCCCCGTCTTGTAGTAAATAATGGCGAGAATTAATCCCATCACAAAATAAATTAAGAAATGAATCCAAAGCGTGGTGACGTGTAGTGCTGCGAATAGGAGCGCTGAGATGATAATCCCGATCCACGGATGATTTGGAAACATATAACGCATGATGAGCCCGCGCATCATGACTTCTTCTTGAATCGGCGCGAGCACACAGAATGCGAGGAACATCCGCAAAAAACTCATCGACTGCATCGCTTCGTTTAGAATCTGTTGGTTCACAGAGATCAGTTGATCAGGATAGAGCTGCGTCACGATCAAGGAACCGAGCATCTGAAACACCATGATCGCGACAAACCCGCCGACCATCGTTAATACGCCGTGCTTATCGAACGTGCGCTTTTGGAATAGCGTCAGGCCGGCTTTTTTCAGAATGAATATAAAAATACCGATCCAAAGTAGCGACAGCAGTAAGAACGACCATGGATAACTGTTCATATAAATGATCAATTCATCCGTCGTAAAACTCCCCTGCATCTGTGCCATAATCATCCAAACCGTTTGAATGAGTTGTATCCCGAGAAACAGAATCGCAAAGAATAATAGCGCTTTGAGGAAGTGGCGTTCTTTTGGAAACTCATCATCGAGCCAGTGTTTTGAATGCATGGTGTTTCCTCCATTTCAGTGTGATTAGTGGAAAAGTGACTTGTGTTTTTTCTTTTTATCGGCTTCTTCTAATTCACCGGGACGTTTCGGATTGACGCCAACCGTTTTGCGGCGGCGTTTCAACGTCGGACGAATAAATTTCAGCGACTGCTGACCGTTCATAATCCCAACGAAGGAATCGACCGTAAATACGGCGAGTGCGATCGCCAATGCGATAAAGAGCGTCGTCGATAGTTCGCTAAATCCGCGCTGCATCTGGCCATCGAACAAGTAGAATGCGGTACGGTACATCCCACCTCCGGGCACTAAGGTGAAGAACCCCGGAATGAAGAATACCGTCACCGGCTGATGGTAGCGTCTGGCGAACCAATGCGACATCCCAGCGATTAATAAACCGGAGAAGTACGTCGAAATCGCAAAACCGAATTGGAAATAATCGAGACACAAGAGATAAAGCATCCATCCCGCTAAGTCGATAATCGACACGCGGAAGATAATTGCTTTTGGCCCTTCAATTGTTAAGGTACAGGTGATACCAACAAAATAAGCGGCAATAAATTGTGGGAGATATTCAAGCATCTAGACAACCCCCTGAGCAATCGTCAAACCGACCAGTGAACCGATCGCAATCATTAGTGCGGAGAAGAAAGCCTCCATCGCACGCGCCCCACCGGCAATATAATCCTCGTGGAAAATATCACGGAAGGCGTTGGTGATCGCTGTCCCCGGAACCATCGGCATCAATGTTGCTACGATCACGATGTTCGGATCCATATTTTTGAATAGGAAGAATTGTAGCATGTAGCTGACAATCGTGATGATCATGGACTGTACGATATTTTGAAGGGCATCGTTCAGGAAATATTTTCCAACCGACTGTGAAACCAAGGCCAAGATCATACCATCAATGACGCTGGCAATCGCTTCTCTAGTCCCGCCACCGAACATAATCGCAAAACTAAGAGACATCAACACAATCCCGACAGATTGCCAGAGACTGTTGTACTGACCCTGCGCATTGCGAATTTCGGATAGCGAACGGAGTGCTTCCTCAACCGTAAGTTCACCAGAAATCAATTGTCTCGACACCGTATTCACCTGCGAAATCTTATTTAAGTTATTCGCACGATTGGTGATTCGCTTGATCCCGGTATAACTTCCGTTCTCGTAGCTCGGATCATCCAGTACCGCATAAATACTGGTTGAGAACGATACTGCAACCGCATAGGATGCTTTCGATAACGTCAAAATACGGTTCATCGTATCTTCCACACGATATGATTCTGCATTACTCTCACACATAATCTGTCCCGCTAACAGCGCTGTTTCTAGAATTTCGCGCTGTGGGTTACTATGGCTCACACTACCCCTCCTTATTTTCTAAACGCACGCTATGGCACCAACAAGACACCCGGATCATCTTGGACATCTTTGGCTGCTTTAGCGAGTGTTGCTTTGGATGCTTCCCATTCGAACATATCAGCTTCGATCGGTAATTCGACAAATGCGACATGCATCAATCCCAATAACAATAACAAGTTAAAGAGATATTCGTCGTCATTTCCCGGTAACGTACTCAGGTAGCCGAATAATGAACGATCGCACGCCATCATCGGCATTTGAAGCGTCTGATATTCGACGTCGACGGTAGATTCTAACCACTTCAACATGAGCTTCTCTAGTGATGTTGGAACATCACTATCATTCACTTCACCGAGTACCGCCTGTGCTGTTGTTGTAATGAATTGATCAGCCGTGTTACGCACACCTTCAACTGACAATGTCTCGGTATCACGCACTAGAACCGCCGCATCGAGCGAACGTCCGTGATTAATCAAATATTCGAACGCCGTACGGAAAGATAGCCCCATCCCGCGCGGAATTAAATGATGTAACACCGTCACATTGGAGAAAGCTTGCATCTGTTTGAGGAATTTTTCTTCCTCAGCGCCATCATCGACCACGATCACTTGGCGCACCTCTCCAGATAGCTGACGGACAAAATGATAATGTTTATCAGAAGGTTCTGTAATCGGTAACACTACCGCGATATTTCTCATTGTTCTGCCTCCTTGATTAATGTCTAAGTTTCCCCTCTATCATACTGGAATCACGCCAATTTATAAAATTTTTACGCAAAAAAACGGCTGCTGTACGCAAAAACGTACGCAACCATTCATTAAGTGAGACCATCGCATTAATTTTCTGCTTCGAGTTTCATATCGTCGACCGCAATCCAGCCTTTCTTACGCATGAACCATGCGATCAAGAACGAGATCATTGCCGGCAAGATGAAGTGAAGTAGGAAGATACCTAAGAGACCGCTACTTCCCATCACTTCATAGGTCGAGAACTGACCGACGAAACCACTCGTCCCTATACCGGAACCAGCCGCATTTGCTTCCATCTTGAAGATGACCGTCGATACCGGCCCTAAAATCACCGACGTAATCACAGCTGGTCAGAGAATACGTGGTTTATTAACAATATTCCCGATCTGAAGCATCGATGTCCCGACACCTTGTGAAATCAAACCACCGAAGCCATTATCGACAAAAGTTGCGACCGCAAAACCGATCATATGGCTCGCCCCACCGACAACCGCGACACCGGCAGCCAGCCCATCGAGTCCGAGACTGATCCCAATCGCTACTGAACTGGTTGGGAAAGTCAACACCAACCCCATCACGACCGAAACAATAATTCCCATGATGAATGGTTCCTACTGCGTCGCGAAATTGATGATACCGCCGATCGCATTCATGGCTGCCGAAATGAACGGACTGAGGTAGTAGCCGACCACACCACCGACAACAATCACACTGGCTGTCAACACCAAAATATTGACAGGCGTTTTACCAGCCAAACAACGACCGACTTCCGCACCGACTAACGCCGGCACAAACGCGCCGACCGGTTCACCGACTGCGAGCGAGGCACCACCTTCTACCAACGTAATCGCACCACCACCGATACCACCGGCAATCGCTGCTGCGAAGACTACTAGCCCCAGAGAACCCAGACTAAAAGCCTCCCCGGCACCGATTGCTGGTGACATTAATTACTGCGCCATCGTCCCGAACTGCTCCAACAGCTCCCAATGAGAATACCAACTTATTCCAAGATTAACCCGATCAAGAGCGACGCAAACAATCCCTGCGCCATCCCATTTAATACTTTAATGAAATAATTCTTCATTTGATTTCCTCCTCTTTTAACGAACGAACCGTGCAACTGGAAATCAATTGAGAACATTCATTGCTACCACCAAGTTTCTATAACTTAAAAGGTCTAACGATTCGGTGGTATTATAACGCAATTGTCGGACTTTCATTTAAATTTTGATTATGAAATAAGTTAAGGAAGATCGGGGAAATTGATGCCTAGTTTTTCTTTTCCGCCATGGCCATCAACCCCGCACTCACGAGCAAAACAACGATACCAAAAATAATATTAATTAATTTATTTTGAGAGAATGGTGAGCCAAGAATTAGTAATACTAAAACAAGTACCAAATTTCATACATGGTATTTATTTTTCAACCAATATCTCTCCAAATCATTATTTATATTGAGTATATCAAAGCATACATGCCCGAGAAATCTTAGAATCATGCTACAATGTATTGTGAAGTAATCGATTCAGAAAGGTGATGACTATGCAGACTATTCATCGTGAATTAACGATCGAAGAAAAAAATTATGTTGAGAGTAAAATTGCCAATAACAAAAAGAGTAAATTAATCGGGTGGTTGTTGTGGTTCTTCCTTGGTAATTTTGGCGCCCATCGCATGTACCTCGATCATATGGTATCCGGCCTCATCATGCTATTATGTTCATTATTCGGCTGGGTACTCTTCTTCGTGCCGAATTTCATTATGTTCTTCTGGTTCCTTATCGACGCGTTTTTCATCAATAAATGGACTAATCAGCACAATGACAAAGTCCGTCTCGAAGCGATCGACGACGTGCTAGGTCGCCCACATCGTTAATCAGCACGCTAGATTTATCGAAAAGGAATGCGATTTATGAAATTTAAAACTATCGCGACATTGGCACTTTCTGCGTTTTTGCTCGCTGCCTGCACCAATCAGCCTGAGCAACCGACTGAAGAATCGCTCAAAGAAGCGGAACAGCAGGCCAAAGAACAAGCCAATGCCGAACAAACGGCCAAAGATAACCATGTTATCGACGACAACGGCAACTTAATCACGCCGAATACGATTGAAACGCACAACGCTGTCTATGCGATCGAAGATATCCGACTCGGCGAAAAAGATCTCGACGGTGCACCCGTTGCGATTGTCGAGATGGAATTTACGAATAAGCAAAAACATCCCGTCTCACCATGGGTCAGCTTCGTGCTCGATTTTGATGTCACGCAGAATGAAGACGACGATCCGGAAAAATTAGACGGCCCAAACACCCAACTCAGCAACGAAGACCACGGCGTTGTTGAAATGGGCGATACGGACGTCGATCCAGAAGATAGCGTCCATGCTATCATCAGCTATCACCTCAAAGACAAAGACAAACCCGTCTTCTTCAGGTCACGTAAAGATCCGAACATCAGCGACTTTTTCTTCAATAAAGACTAAAACAAAGCCCTCAGAATACCGAAATATTGGTGTGCTGGGGGCTTTGTTAGTTTGTATTTTCTTCAATTAAATATGGTAGAATGAAACCGAGGTAGGCCCTACTCCTTTCTATGTTTCTGTTCTTTATATTATGATAAGATAGGAGCCTGCCTCTTTTTTGTTCGTTGCACTTACAGTGTAAATCAGTTCCTTTAAAAAAGAACCACATCAGGCGTACCTGTGTCAATCTAATGAATGTGGGGCTGTTGATGTTATAAACACATATTATTGTTGTAGGTTTTATTTTGTCAATTACTATTTAATAGCTTGAATATTTCTTAATAATCGTTGTAACTGTCTGATTGAAGTCGAATGGTAAAGACTGACGAAAAGCATTTTTCATATCACATTTGTTTATGAACCTTTAAATCATTACACAAAAAAAGGACGTCATTCGACGTCCTTTTTATTTTAGTGGACTCTGAGGGGATCGAACCCTCGACCCACGGATTAAGAGTCCGTTGCTCTGCCAGCTGAGCTAAGAGTCCCTAAAAATTGGTACTTGAATAGTATAGCACGTTCTGCTACGACTGACAAGACCAATTTAATATTTTTTCTACCAGATTTGTTCTAAGACTCGTGTTTGTTCACGATCTGGACCAACAGAGAAGGTTAACAACTCTGCGCCGACCAATTCTTTTACACGCATTAAGTAGTTACGCGCATTTTCTGGAAGATCCTCTAACGTTTCGCATTCTGTAATGTCTTCTTCCCAGCCTGGTAAGACTTCGTATACTGGACGGCAGTCTTCCAATTCTTTGATACTTGCTGGGTAGTAATTGATGCGTTCACCGTTTGATTTTTCGTAAGCGACACAGATCTTCACTTCGTCCAAACCGCTCAATACATCTAAACAGTTCAAGCTCAAGTGCGTTAAACCTGACACTTCTTTGGAATGCTTCATCACGACAGCATCTAACCAACCGATACGACGCGGACGGCCAGTAGTCGTTCCGTATTCATGTGCGACTTCGCGAATGTGGTGGCCTACTTCGTCAAAAAGTTCAGTAGGGAAAGTACCTTCCCCGACACGAGAGGTGTAGGCTTTGCAGACACCGATTACGGTATCGATCTTCGTTGGGCCGACCCCCGCACCGACTGTAGCCCCACCTGAAACTGGGTTTGAGGAGGTCACGTATGGGTATGTTCCAGAGTCGATATCGAGCATGTTAGCCTGTGCACCTTCGAACAAGACATTTTCGTCGTTGTCCAATGCTTCATTAACCAATACGGACGTATCTGTCACGTACTGTTTCAATTCTTTGGCGTATCCATAGTATTCTTCAAAAATTGCTTCGGCGTCGAGCGGTTCGCCACCGTAAACTTTCGTGATGATGGCATTCTTTTCAGCGACATTCTTCACTAATTTTTCGTGGAAGGTATCTTCTTCAATCAAATCACACATACGGATACCAATGCGTTGCGCTTTATCCATGTATGCTGGGCCAATCCCTTTGTTGGTGGTACCAATCTTACCGTCGCCGAGCTGCTTCTCTTGGATACCGTCCATTACGATATGGTATGGCAAAATCACGTGCGCACGATTTGAAATACGCAACCCAGAAACATCAACGCCGCCTTCTTTGAGGTAGTTGAGTTCTTCAACGAGGGATTTTGGATTGACAACAACCCCATTCCCAATGATGGATAATTTTTCCGGACTGAAAATACCAGATGGTACGAGGTGCAGGGCAAATTTCTTGCCGTCAAAGTGAATCGTATGACCAGCGTTATCACCACCACCGTAGCGGACAATTAATTTTGCCTTTTCAGATAAGAAGTCTGTGATCTTACCTTTACCTTCATCGCCCCATTGTGTACCAACTACTACAGTTCCTGCCATAAAAACGCTACGCTCCTATTCCTGTTCTTGTCTGAAACTTACTGATGAAAACTTATTAAATTCTTTGGTAAAAATTAACTGCACGGTACCGCGTGCACCGGAACGGTTCTTTTCGATGATGACTTCGACAATGTTATTTTCGTCTTCACCGTCATCGTCTTCTTCTGAACCTTCATGTTTATAATAATCTTCGCGGTAGAGAAAGGACACGATATCCGCATCCTGCTCGATCGATCCCGATTCACGCAAGTCACTCAGCACCGGCCGTTTATCCTGACGCTGCTCGACACTACGGGAGAGCTGCGACAATGCGATAACCGGCACATGTAATTCCTTCGCGAGTTTTTTGAGCTGACGGGAAATCTCAGAGACTTCCTGCTGACGGTTCTCATTACGACGCGGTGATTCGATCAGCTGCAAGTAGTCGATGACGACCAAGTCAATGTTCTTCTTCTCCTGCAACAGACGGCGACATTTCGCACGAATTTCGGTCATACGAATCCCCGGCGTGTCGTCGATGTAGATCTCGGAGTCACCCAAAGCACCCATCGCCATAATAAGATCCGACCATTCCTCGTCGATTAAGGAACCGGTACGCAGACGTCCCGCGTCGATACTACCCTCCGCACAGAGCATACGGTTGACGAGCTGTTCGGCACTCATTTCCAAACTGAACAACGCGACCGTCGCATTCTGTTTAATGGCGACATTCTGTGCAATATTCAAGGCAAAGGCTGTCTTACCAACCCCTGGACGTGCTGCCACGATGATCAATTCATCCGGCTGAAGTCCAGCCGTCATACGATCGAGATCAGGATACCCAGACGGCAATCCCGTCACTGCCGAATGATTTTTGGAGAGCTCTTCAATCTCATTCAATGAAATATCGAGCACATCACCAATATGAGTAAAATCGCCGCGATTGCGACGTTCGGAAACGTTGAGAATTTTCTTCTCCGCGTTGTCCAAAATATCGTCGAGCGCATCCTGCTCTTCATAGGCGGTCTGCGCAATTTCATTCGATGCCGTGATCAAGCGACGCAACATCGCCTTTTCTTCGACAATTTTCGCATAGTATTCCGCGTTGGCGGCGGTCGGCGTCCCTTCCGCTAATTTATAAATGTAGTCACCGCCGTCAAGATTATTGATATTTTCGAGTTGGTTCTGGCGATCTAACTCCGCCTGCACCGTCTCAATATCGACCGCTTCCTGACGATCGTTCAGCTGCTGCATCACACTAAAAATTAGCTGGTGTGCGCGCCGATAGAATGATAGTGGCTCAATATATTCATTAACTGTTATAAATTGATCCGGATCAAGAAAAATTGACCCGAGCACAGCTTTTTCCGCACTAATATTTTGTGGGGGCATGCGATCCATATAATCTTCTGCCATGTGCCAGTCACTCCCCTCTGTTACAGCCATCGCCCATTATAGCGTATTTCACCCTCTATAACGTCGATTTTTACCGCAAAAAATACCTTCCAAAATCTTCATAAGATTTCGAAAGGTATTCATCTATCCTATTCTTCCACAACGTGTACGCGAATTTCAGCGTCTACTTCTGGATGCACTTTGACTGGGACACTGCGGTAACCGAACGCACGAATCGGTTCGTCCAAGTCGATTTTACGCTTATCAACTTTAATACCGTATTGTTGTTCGAGCGCCTTAGCGATCTGTTTCGATGGAATCGATCCGAATAAACGGCCATCGCTTCCGCCTTTTGCTTTCACTTCCACAACAGTTTTTTCGTCTTCGATTTTTGCTTTTAATTTATCCGCTTCGGCACGTTCTTCAGCAGCTACTCTAGCTTCCGCACGTTGTTGTGCTTTGAGGTCGCTCATTGCACTGCCGGTTGCTTCCTTGGCTAGACCACGCTTAATCAAAAAGTTCTGTGCGTAACCGTCTGAGACGTTCTTCACTTCACCTTTAGTGCCTTGCCCTTTAACGTCTTTTAATAGAATGACTTTCATTCTTTAGCCTCCTTATCTACTAGCACCTCGCGAAGCATCTCAACCGCTTCGGAGACACTCACATCTGAAATCTGAGTCGCGGCGTTAGATAAATGACCGCCACCACCGAGTTGTTCCATGACTGTCTGAACATTGACATTACCCATACTGCGCGCACTAATACCGACGCGCCCATCCTCTCTGAGGTAAACCACATAGGATGATGCAATGCCGTTCATCGACAGCAACTCATCCGCGGCCTGAGCGGCGAGCACGATCGGATATGTGACATCGTCCTCACCAGCCGCAATACCTATATTTTCACCTACAAAGTGGACATTTTCAATCAAATGACTTCGTTCAATGTAATCTGAGAGATCTTCTTTCAAGAATTCCTGAATCATAATGGAGTCGGCGCCACATGACTTCAAGTAACTTGCTGCATCAAAGGTACGTGAACCTGTACGCAGTGAGAAACTGCGAGAATCCACTGCAATCCCCGCAAGCATTGCAGTAGCTTCAATACGGTTGATCGATTCCGCTTTATCTTCTTGATCCTGATATTCGAAGAATTCTGTAATCAGTTCACAAGACGATGAGGCATAAGGTTCGATGTATTCGAGCAAAATATTCGATGGTACATCTTCGCCTTTACGATGGTGGTCAATCACAACCACACTGTTCACGCGATCAACCAATTCCGGCGCTACCGTGATCGATTGACGATGACAGTCCACCATGAATAACAGCGCATTTGGATCGATCTCTGCTTCTGCTTCTTTTGGTGAAACAATCGCATCGCTGATCACTTCGTCTTTTTTCAGTTCATTAATCAGTTTCTCAATATCTTCATTGAGATGATCTTTCTGAATGACGATCTTCCAGTCTTTACCATTCATTTCCGCAAAACGACGAATCCCGAGGCAGGCACCGATCGCATCCATGTCCGGATAATCGTGACCCATCACATAGATGTTGTCGTTCTCCTTGATCATCTGCGACAAGGTCGTACTGATCTGACGGGCACGAACGTGGGTACGTTTTTCCATCGGGTTGGTCTTACCACCATAGTAACGTGCTTTTTCGTTGACGCTCTTGATAACGACCTGATCCCCACCACGACTCTGCGCGAGATCCAGGTTCGACTGCGCACGACTGCTGATTTCCGCAATATCGTTGTCTTTGAAATCGATCTGATAAGAGAATCCCATCGATAATGTGAGTGGGAAATTCGCCTTAGACGTTGCCTCGCGTACATTATCGATAACGTTAAATTTCTCGTCCTCCATCGTCTGAAGATCCTCGAGTGTGGTTAAAACGAGGAAACGATCATCATCGACGCGTTTCAAATATCCGTGATGTTTCTGCACCCATGAGCCCAGCTGCTTCATCACATAGTTATCAACATTCGATTTACGACGATCGGAGTAACGCGACACGATTTCATCGTAGTTATCGATCAGAATATAACCGATTACGAAACGATTACCTTCCGCTTCTTGGATATTCTGTCCATAGACCGTCACGTCTAGGAAATACATCGCTTGCTGCTGCTCAATCAGCCCAATATCAAAATATTTATCATTCCATGCAATGCGCTGATTTCCGATCATATCCGCCTTACTGTACAGTAACTGCTCATAATAGCGGTGCAACTGCTGCTGCACTTCCTCTGAATCAACCGAAAGATCATTTTCCGCAAAGTAACGCTGCATATACGGATTCATCCAACGCACACTCTCATCATCGTGGAAAATAATGATCCCTAGAGGCATCGCCAATAGAATTTCATTCTCCACCGTATCAATCTCATGCACTAGATCCGTGAAATCTTCTTGTTGATTTTTAGAAACATGTCGCAGCATGAAATAGCCAATTAGTAACACGGCCACATTTACGCCGAGGGTTACCCATCCCATTGTTCGATTATTGTAGAATGCGAAAACATTTAACAATAAAAGCAGGATCATAATCATCACGACAGGAAGTGCAACATCCTGTGGGTCAAGTGATGATGACCCAGCGTAAAATGGCTTATTTTGTTTTCTCATTGATTAATCCTCAATCCATTCTTGTCTATATCGACAGTTCGATTTTAACATAAATTTAAAGAACTAGTAACAAGATATAAGACATAAGAACATACATTCTCATATAATTGTTTCACGTGAAACAATTATAGTTGTTTAATGGGAGATAAGCAATAAACACTAGATTTAAAGACAAAAAATAGCTAAAAAGTGACCATATTATATCTTTTTAAACACTACATTGGCCTTTTTTGATTTATTTCTTCCATTATATAATGGATAAAGTTTGCATTAAATGTTTCACGTGAAACATTAGGAAAGAAATATCTAGATTATCACACCAAAATAAATACTATTAATTTTAGTTGTTTATGCCTTCTATATAACCATCAGCAGCTTAACTCTCTTCTAATTATCCATTGTTCAATATGATCAAATAAATAATACTTAACACTAATTAATCTCATAATAGCTATATAAATTTAGGAATGTTTCACGTGAAACATTCTGTAATCAATGGTATATATGGATACCGGTGTGTTTAATCAGAAATCCTACAAAACACTCGAGGATCGAGGAGATTCTGTTAGAGAAATAACAACTACTTGATTAATAAAAAGTATATCGACTTCTCCCTACTATTGTAATAACAGATATTAATGACATAACCAACCACCTAGATTGAAATATACTATGGAAAATACTATTGTGTCGTCTAATACCAGATGATTAGTCTTCTATATAATGTTTCGCGTGAAACATTGATATTCATACTTGACTATACCTATAGATATTATAGGATCCTTGATGACTATTAATATTATCAGCGTACTGACTACTACTTTAAGCCATTATTATTATTATGTTGTATCGGTTTACTTTAATTACTATCTACTATCCCTGCTGCCCCTTAAACGAGCTAATATATACTATATACTCGCTTTTTCACCACTATATATAGTAAATATTAGTGTTGCTATCTCGTACCTTTTCATGTATATTGCTCCTACATGTCTATATGTAGTATCTAATATAGACTTGTCATTTTCATCTTCCACTCTCCATTTTCATATAAGTTATTTGTGAAAATGGAGAGTGTACTGCTCTTTGAAACAATAAGATAAATCTTTATCAGAAAATTTCTCTATAATATAAGTCATTCAGTTATCCACATGTGGAAGAGTGGAAATGATGTCCCATAGCTCACTTATAATGATTTTTACACAGAAAATCACCCGAACATACAGTAGTTTTCCACAAAAGTGTAAATAGATATCCACATTTGTGGATTAATCGAACATATTTTGTGCGTAAATTTGTCAGTTATCAACAAACAATGTTTCACGTGGAACATTAATATTAAAGAAGTGTAATCATAATATAGTTATCCACACTCCTCCTATGATTATTGATAATTAAATTTTGTCTTATAAAGATAGAATAAATTTATATACGTAAAAATCATTAAATTAAAAGGTAATTGGAAAGTAGTATTGTATTAATTATGCATATCTTATTCTTCTAAGATATATATTTCGCGATTGTTATATAGGTAAAGGTATCGTGAGTATAGCCACCCACATGAAGAGTATCTTTCAGATGTTTCACGTGAAACATTGTGGTTTCAATCATTTAATTAGCGTATAGATGATATAGATGAGATGTATAATTTCTTATAAAGAAAATAGCTATTGAGTCAAAAACAATATTAATACTTTTCCTATAATAGAATGTTTCACGTGAAACATCATATACTTTACTTATTTTCTAAAATTACATGCAAATCCGTACTAATTATTTAGTTTATAGCCCATAACATCTGCTGAACATCCTAAATTGTTTCACGTGAAACAATTTGAGCATCTCCTACAAAAAATACATATTGATTTCATTTCATTCTACAGAGATCCGTAAATCAAAAGGGGGATAAGTAATATCCATACTACAAGTGCATCCATAATGTTTCACGTGAAACATTCTAGAGAGTAAGTCTTTATTTCGTTTAATTTATCCTTTTACATATTCCTTACACTATTTTTACAGGATGTACACATACCACTGCTATGGTAAAGGTAGTTTTATTGTTGTATTTTTAAGGAGGCCAATATGAGAAGGAACATTCTATGGTTATCATCTGAGGTTGTGTTAGCATAAGCCAGCTATTACAGTCATACGAATATCGTACAGGCTACAGAAAAGTTTTCCACTGTTGATAACTTTCAGGAAGAATTGCTCTCTGTGGATAACTGTAAAACACAAGCATTACCAACTATTGATGATGTATCCCACACTACGGTGACTGTTAATTCTGAGCTTAATATTCCTTACGAGGGTAAAGATAGCGAGGCATTCGATAATCATTTTGTGCCTGGATACGGTTCTGAAATCGCTTATAAAGGTAGCGATGAATTTGGTAATCCACAATTTTATGCATTGACCGAACGCGGACCGAATGCGGATGGTCCAACGATCATCCATAGAGAGGATGAAGCCAGTGCAAAATTCTTTCCTACGCCTGAATTTACGCCGAGTATCGGTATTTCTAACACTACATGACGATCAGGAACCATTGATCATGCGATAGCGATTCAGCAGTCTGATCAATCAATCAGCGGCTTACCTGTGTCTAATGGTCATGTTGGTGCAACCAATGAAGTAGCTTTAACACCTGATTTCAATATGCTACCGTACGATGATCATGGGCAAGATCCGGAGGGAATTGCGATAGACGCTGAGAATAACTTATGGATTGCCGATGAATACGGCCCATTTCTCACTAAACTCGATTCAAATAGACATATCCTAAAGAAATACGCCCCTGGTGATGGCTTACCTGAAATTTTAAAACATCGCGTGCCTAATCGTGGTTTTGAAGGTTTAACGATTACGCCAGCCTTCCAGCATTGCTTGCTGAAGTGCAAAGTCCTTTATATATTGATGGAGATACAGCTAAAACCGTATTATTCACACGTATTGTAGCTTTTGATCCAACATCAGAAACAACCAAAATGTATGCTTATCCGATCGATATCAACAGCTACAAACATTCTAAAAAAGCTAAAATCGGAGATATCTATGCGATTGATGATCAGCATGTATTAATTATTGAACAGGGGGGAAACGGTAGAAAATAGTAATCACCATAAAGTCTATCTCGTCGATCTGACGCATGCAACCGATATTACCAATATCACGATCGATGGTAAACCTCTCGAATATTTAACAGATATAACAGAGCTATCGAGTGATGTGCAACTTCGCAACGAAACAACTACTCATCGATCTCGATGAGTCGGGGTGGACTGCCGACAAAGCTGAGGGCATTACGATGCTTCCTGATAAACAAACCATCGCTATTATCAATGATAACGACTTTGGATTGGGGATAGAGGCTATCAATATCGCAAACGGCAAACGTATGGATATTAAAGATTTATTTTATAATCCCCAGACGGGTGAGTGGTTCGACGATGATGAAAATCCTATCACTATTAACATCCATCTCACGTCTAGCCACACGGCATCTGAAATTTGGTTATTCCATCTCGATCGGCCACTCGTTTTTGAAACTGAATCTACTACGACCGATAGCAAGATGACGGCGACAACAAATAATAGCGAAACAACCGTCATAGATACCAAACCTGATAAACTGATGACTGCACCACAGCAGCAAGAAACGCATGGCACAGTAGCTAGTGAGGTTAAACAACAACCAGTAATTCCTACGCATACAAACACACATTCATCACAATCTCAAAAAGGGAACAAACGTTCTGTTATACAAAACTCCCTCAAACTAATGCGACCATGACCTCGCCGCTCCTCGGACTTGCGATTACCAGTATCGGTAGTGCATTCGCTTTTCGGAAACATCGCACCTATAAATTTTAAATTAAAGAATCCTTTTATAGCGGTAATGTGGTACACTGTATCCTACTAATAATACATAAAGGAGTATCACTCAAATGGCAGATCCCTCGCGTCTGAAAAGACCACGCAATTCTTTTCAGGTGATTATTCTCGGATTTTTGGGGGCAATTTTACTCGGCAGTTTGCTGCTGATGCTTCCCATTTCTTCACAAGCGGGTATATGGACACCTTTTGATGAAGCGCTATTTACCGCAACATCAGCCGTCTGTGTGACCGGACTGATCGTCCATGATGTAGGGACGTACTGGTCATTCTTCGGGCAGGTTGTCATTCTATTACTCATTCAAGTCGGTGGGCTCGGGTTAGTCATGATTACCGCGTTCTTCGCATTAGTCTCCGGGCGCAAAATATCGCTCAAACAGCGTAGTACGATTCAGGATGCGATCGCCTCACCAAAAATCGGTGGTATCGTCAATCTGACACGTTTTGTTTTAACCGTGACGTTTGCGATCGAGGCGCTCGGTGCGCTAATTATGATGCCCGTCTTCGTACCAAAATTTGGACTGCGGGGCATTTGGATGGCAATTTTCCACGCCGTCTCCGCCTTCTGTAATGGTGGGTTTGATGTGATGGGGACACCGGAAAATACCTATCAGTCGCTCACATCGTTTGTCGGACAGCCGATCATTAATCTCACCGTGATGAGCTTGATTGTGATCGGTGGACTCGGATTCTTGACCTGGCACGATATTTATACACATCGGCACCATTTCCGACGCTATACCATGCAGAGTAAGGTCATTATTACGACGACGCTCGCTTTGATTTTTATTCCTGCGGGTATTTTCTTCTTTAGAGATTTCGGCGGCGTACCGACTGGACAGCGGATTTTAAGTTCGTTGTTCCAATCCGTCACCATGCGTACGGCAGGATTTAATACGGTCAATCTGGCAGCGATGACAACGTTCAGTCAAGGTATCTGTATCCTGCTCATGTTGGTGGGCGGATCACCGGGTTCGACAGCAGGGGGGATGAAGACAACGACCTTCTCCGTACTGCTCGCCAATGCGGTGGCCACCTTCCAGAATAAGGATGAAATTCATCTCTTCGGTCGTCGCATCGATGATGGTGCGATTAAGAATGCCGCAACGATTTTGATGTTATACATCGTCGTATTTTTCCTCGGCGCCGGTGCAATCAGTACGTTCGATCATTTACCGATGAGCGTGACATTTTACGAAACGGCATCCGCAATCGGAACAGTCGGCGTCTCACTCGGCGTCACACCAACGCTCAGCTTACCGTCGCACTTAATTCTGATTCTCTTCATGTTTATCGGACGCGTCGGCGGGTTGACGCTGATCTATTCCACTCTGTCACTCGCGAATAAAAATGTTTCACGCTTCCCGAAAGAGCGTATTACTATTGGATAAAGGAGCACGTTAATCATGAAAACTGTTTTACTTATTGGTTTGGGGCGTTTCGGTCATCACATAGCGGAACAATTAGCTCGCCTAGGTCATGAGGTGATGGCGGTCGATATCCGTGAAGATCGTGTCAACGACATTCTGCCAATCGTAACAAACGCTCAGATCGGGGATGCAACGAATACGGAATTTCTGAAATCACTCGGTATCCGCAACTTCGATCTCTGTGTCGTGGCGATTGCGAATGACTTCCAGAGTTCATTAGAGATCACATCATTATTAAAAGAAATGGGCGCGCCGCTCGTCGTTTCTCGCGCCGAACAGGATTTACAGGTGAAATTCTTACTTCGTAACGGCGCAGATGAGGTCGTCTATCCCGAACAGCAAGTGGCGAAATGGGCGGCGATCCGCTACACTTCCGACCACATCTTTGACTACATCGAACTCGACGACGACTATGCGATGTTTGAGGTCGCCGTACCGAAAGACTGGGTCGGACTCACCATCGGGCAGATCGACATCCGTAAACGCTACAACATCAACATCGTCGCCTTGAAATACAAAGATCACATGGACGTTGGGATCTCACCAGAAACCGTCCTAACCTCCGAAAACACCATGCTCGTCATCGGTGAATACAAAAACTTGAAGAAATACTTCCATATCTAACTCGGAAGCACGCGAACCACTAGTGAAAAAGCTAGTGGTTTTTTCGTATATTTTTTGCGATATTAAATAAGATGTCTGACTATTGCTAATAAAAAAACAATGGTATACTGAGAAATAAAATTTTAAACTCAGGAGATACCGATGACTTTACTTGAGATTACTGATTTACATAAATCATTCCAAACAAAGCACGAAAAAACGGAGATCATTAAGGGGATTTCGCTTAGTATCGAACCAGGACAGATTGTCGCACTGTTAGGGCCGAATGGTGCGGGTAAAACGACCACTGTGCAGATGATTTCTGGTTATCTCGAACCAACGCGTGGAGAGATACGAATAAATGATGAAGTGCTTACTGCCTCTAACCGCCAGCAATTTAATATCGGTCTCGTGCTCGGTGGTGAGTTGGGATTCTATGGTAATGCGACAGCATATGACAATCTCATCTTTTTTGCGCATTTGGATAAAATACCGAGGCGAATGATCAAATCCGAAGTCGACCGCGTGCTCGCTCTCGTCAATCTCACCGATGCGAAACATCAGAAAACCTATACGTTCTCGCGCGGTATGCTACAGCGCCTACATATCGCTCGCGCATTAATCGGACAGCCACAACTTTTATTACTCGATGAGCCGACAAACGGCTTGGACGTTGAAATCGGTCAGGAAATCCGTGCTTTAATCAAACATCTCGCCGAGGAACGACACGTCGGTATTTTACTCACGAGTCATTTGATGAGTGAGGTGGAACAACTCGCAGATGAGATTCTTTTGCTCATTGACGGCAAGATACCAATCAGCGGTGATGTGACAACCATTATTGATCGCTCGCACGTCAAACATATTGATCGCCCAGCGACACTTGAAGAATCCTATCTCGCACTGATCAATGAAATGAAGGGGGCGGGGTAGATGACGCGTTTTTTATCATTAGCTTGGTTTCATTTGAAAATCTTCGCTAAAAACTCCTATTTTGTCGGTTTAGTATTCACTGGGACGCTATCCTTATTATTTATCGAATATATTGTCGCCTATGCCTCACACGCACCACTCACCAGTCAATCCTGGATACGCGCTGCCATCTTTGGCTTGTGGAATTGTGGGACAACAGCGGCAGGATGTATCGCTTTTCAACGGCATCGCGGTACCTTGCCTTATCTCTTAAATCATAAAGTATCAGACGAGGTGTCCTTGGCAGCTGTCGTTGCACCTGCAGCATCATTCGGCTTATTTTGCTTTCCACTCGCCATGGTCGCAGGCAAAATTCTCGGTTTTCCAGTAAGTTTGTCGCCTTCATTTCTATTAGCGATCGGCTGTCTCTGGTTCGGAGCACTCGTCCTCGATTTCTTCATTGCGGCGATCTTTGTACTCACGCGACACGCCATGGTCTATGAAGCATTGCTGTTGTTGCCCATATTACTCATCTCCGGACTCTACACCTTGCCGACAGCCGTACAGCCCATTATCACTGTCGCCAACTGGTTAGTGCCCATTGCACTTCCGATTAAATGGCTACTCGGTGTTCAATCACTAACTCTTGCATCGTTCGGGCAATTTCTCATTTGTATCATTTCAGCAGCGACGATCAGTCATATCCTCGCACGGTATCTCTTAATCAAAGCCAAACAAACGGGACGATTGGGGGTTGTCCTATGAAAGTTGTTTTTTTGAGTATTGAGATTTTGGATAATTGGAAAGCTATTATTATTCATTTCTTCATTCTGCCGTTATTACGCACGCTGATGTTTGTGTTACTGAACTTCACGATCACAGGGCAATATAATCTGACCGTCATCGCCACCTCAATCGTGCTGTCGGGAAGTTTGACGGCTTTAAGTCACATCACCTCATCATTCGTCAATGATACGATGCGTGGGATCGACCGCGAACTCGCACGCAAAAATCCGTTAAGTCTTTATTATTGGGGGAGTAAGCTACTCGTGATTTTTCTATTCAGTTTCTTGCTCATCATCAGTAATTTAATGATTCTAGGATTTTTGGGACTGCCCACCGCTCTCATGATACGCAGTTTATTCATCAGTCCATTATTAATTAGTTATGGGCTAATTATCGGTGCTACTGCTTCGATTTTGGGATGGGGACGACCAAATCCGTACGGTTTCTCTAATTTCATCTCAGAAGCCGCATTGATTCTGGCGGGAATTATCGCACCGTATCAACAATTTCCGCCATTGTTTAGATTGTTAACGTATACTTTACCATACGCACGGACGATGGATGTCCTATTTAATCCAGCATCTGTCGGCGCATTACTGATGGATGCGTTGATCGCGTTCGTTTGGCTCTGTATTGGGATCGGGGTTTACAGCTATAAAGTGCATCGCATCGATCAGTTAGAACGACGGACAATGATTTAAACACACGAAAAAACGGTACCTCGCTGATTCGAGATACCGTTTTGTTTTGTTTATTAGTCTTGTTCAGTAAATGGAAGTAAGCCCATGATACGTGCGCGTTTGATTGCTTTTGTCAATTCGCGTTGGTGTTTGGCTGACGTTCCAGTTACACGACGTGGCAAGATTTTACCCTTGTCTGAGATAAAACGTTGCAACAAGTCTGTGTCTTTGTAGTCTACGTATTCAATGTGGTTAGCAGCTAAGTAGTCGACTTTTCTTCTACGACGACCGCCGCCACGACGATTCTGTGCCATAATTATTCTATCCTCCTTCGTTCAAAGTACTAGAACGGTAGGTCATCATCCGAAATATCATCCGATGAGTCGAAGGACTGGCTGTTATTGCCATTGCTGGATGGGAATGGGTCATCCCCATCGAATCCGAAGTCATCGTTGTTATTGAAGGATTGTCCACCGTTATTATTGTTGTAAGAGGACGAGTTACCCGCATTTCCGTAATTGGCAAACGGGTCATTATTGTTGGAAGAACTGTAAGATCCGCCATAGTTGTTATCACCTTGCGGGCGGCTCTCTGTGACGCTCTTCGATTCTAAGAAACTGAAGTTGTCTACGAGCACTTCTGTCACATAGACACGATTACCTTGCTGGTTTTCGTAGTTTCGCGTTTGAATCGAACCTTCCAAGCCAACCAATGAACCTTTACGGGTATATTTCGCAAAGTTCTCGGCAGCTTTACGCCACATTACACAATTGATAAAGTCCGTTTGACGTTCACCGTTAGCGTCGCGGAAGTTACGTTCCACAGCGACACTGAAATTAGCAACAGGGACGCCGCTCTGGGTGTAACGGAGATCAACGTCTCTCGTTAGTCGACCGACCAATACGACATTGTTAATCATTCAGATAACTCCTCTCCTAGACGTTAAACATTACGCTTCGATCTTAGTAATCATGTGACGTAAGATACCGTCGTTGATTTTAGCCAAACGATCGAATTCGTTGATTCCTGCAGCATCTTCTGCTTCACAAGTGATTAAGTGGTAGACACCTTCACGGAAATGATCGATTTCGTAGGCAAAACGACGTTTGTCCCAGTCTTTAGATTCTTCGATACGCGTACCGTTAGAAGTTAATACTTCGTCAAAGCGTTCAACTAATTCGCTCTTTGAACCTTCATCAAGGTCAGGACGAATAATGTACAGCACCTCGTATTTTGTCGTCTTTTCGTTCATTAGACATAACACCTCCTCTTGGTCTTAGTGGCTTCAGTGGTCTGAAGCAAGGAGAGTAATACATACTCACATCCAATTATATTACTGTAGAAACGATTGGTTTGCAATCTTTTCGATCAAATTATTTGTTTTTATGTTCTCCTCGATTGAGGGTGAGGGAACGTTTGAATGTTTTCCAAACGCCTTCATCGCTGTAAGAGAGCACGTTCGTTTTGTAGAACGTTGTCGAGATCTTCAACACCAACAGGATGAACAGCACGTTGACTGCTAGAGAAATGATAAGTTCCGGTGTGTCGACCTGATCAAACGCAATTCTAAACGGCATCACGCTCGGTGCGAACAATGGAATATGGGAGGTGACTTTTAAGAACGTAGCCTCTGGGAAATTGGTCATCCCAAAAATTCCCAAGTAAAAACCAATCAATTGCAAAATACTGAGTGGTCCAGCTGCTTTCTGCGCATCCTCTTTCTTCGTCGCTAATGAACCGATAAAAGCGGCGAGCACACTGTAGAGGACAATCCCGAAGATACCGTAGACGGCTGGCCAGAGTAGGGCGGTGCCGATGCCGTTCCAAACATCACCTGGAATCGCATCGAGTAGGGCTTGAATCATATCTTTGAAGTATAGGAACACGCCCACGCCAAACAAGGCATAAACAGCAATCTGCGTAAAAATCATCATCAATATCCCGAGCAGTTTACCGTAGAAGTTCTGCGTGGCGGTCATAGTAGACAGCAGAATTTCCATGATACGCGAACCTTTTTCATCAGCGATACTTTGAATAATCAAGTTCGCATACACCGCAATATACATGAAGACAACGAATACCATGAAAAAGGTAATTCCAAAGGCAATCACATTATCACTTTTACTATCGCTAGCTGTATTATCGGACGGTGCCAAAGCAACCGTATCGATTGGAACCTCGGTAGCCGTCAGCTGTTCGTAATCTTCCGGGGTGAGACCGAGACGATTTAAGGTCAACATCACTTGATAGTTATTCAACAACTCGCTAAACATCGGATATTCTTCTGAGAATTGGCGTTCCTCTGAAGCCGCATAATACGTGCCTTTTAACGCATCGTCTGCCACTTCCAGCTTCAAATAATCGTTATCTGTGGCTTTAGCGTCTTGTTCATCGGTGACGTAGTCGATGTCGAGATCCTCTGTCCCTGACTGATCAATCAGGTTCTGGAGTGCTTCTTCGGTCGGTGCATCGGCAACTACTGTGATGTTTTCGCTCGAAACCTCTGTATCAATTTCCATATTTGAGGTGAAATAACCGACCGCAATCGAGAAGACGACCGCAAGCAGCGGAAACAGCAACATGAACAGGAACGACCAATTCAATGTGTTGCGTTTATAGGTTTCTTTCGCAACGAGCCATACTTTATTCATGGTTGCCACCTGCTTTCATCTTGAAAACCTCATCGAGTGTCGGCGGTTGCTGAGAGAATAGGGAGACGTACTGCCCGTTCGTTAGGGTTTGGTAAAGCGTCTCACCGTAACTTTCATCCAAAAGCGTTAAGCGGAACGTTTGATCCTTCGTGAGTTCAACATGCGTAACGCCGTCCAACGCTTCGAGTTCAGCTTTCGTCCAATGTGGGGATTGAATCATCAATCGTGTGGCGCCAAAACTGCGGCGGATTTCTGGAATCGTGCCGTAAAGTACGCGTTCGCTATCGTGAATCATCATCATTGTGTCGCAGAGCTCCGCAACGTTATTCATATTGTGGGTCGAGAAAATAATCGCGCTCCCTTTGTCGCGAAGATAGTTCACACCGGATTTTAAGAGATCGGCGTTAACTGGATCCAGTCCGCTGAACGGTTCATCCAGAATCACAAAACGTGGTTCATGAATGAGATTGGCGATGAGTTGTACCTTCTGCTGGTTCCCTTTGGATAGCGTTTTGATCTTGTCGGTCGCTTTGCCTTTGACCTGAAAACGATCCATCCACTCACCCAATCGTGCGTCCACATCTTTCTTTGACATGCCGCGCAGACTCGCAAAGTAGCGCACCTGATCGCGAATCGTCATGTGTTCGTAGAGTCCGCGCTCTTCGGGGAGGTAACCGATAATTTCAGGTGGAATCGTCTGTTCACCATCCCAGGTAATCACGCTGTCGGGATGTTCTGAGGTGAGGAAACCGAGAATCATGCGAAAAATTGTCGTCTTCCCCGAACCGTTACGGCCAACCAGTCCCATAATTTCGCCGTCCTGAACGTCGAACGAAATATCTGAAACGGCCGTCACATCACCGAACGTTTTCGATAAGTGTTTCACACTGAGCATCGTTTTGTCTCCTTTCTATCTTAGAAATCAAACAATAGTAACTGTTTTCATTATACCATACTCCCTATGCTGATCGGATTGGTGATCATAAAAACACCCATTCTGTGCCTGAATGACTGCTTTCTCTGGTAATACAAAAAACGAGCAATGATAATCATTACTCGTTCAGGTTACATTGGTTTCCCTTATTGGTTATTTCTTTGGACGTCTCAGTAATGCTGCACCGCCGAGTAGTGTCGTGACGCCGTGCCAGAGTTGACTTGCAAAGCCTGTCTGCGGCAAAGTCTGAGACGTTTGTGGTGTGGTTGCTTCTACTTTTTCTGACGTTTTTTCAGAAGTGTGCGCTTTCTGTTGCGCTGCTACTTTAGAAGCAACCGTATCGTTCACTGAATTCGAAAAATCATCCCGGGAAATAGCTGTGTCATTATCGGCACCATTATCCGTCTCCGGAACGATTGGCTCGCCATTGATGTGGTTGAATTCAGGATCGATCACATCGTCCGTTTCCGGTTGTATCGGTTGATCACCTGTATGTTTTAATTCCGGATCAATCATCTCATCATCCGGTATGATCTCCGGTGCAGTTGACGGTTCATTCCCCGCACAATCGTCCGTCTGTACCTCGTCTTCGATAAATTCAGCTGTCACATCACTGGCGCCATTATTGACGAACTGTTCGCGCACAACACTACTATCGTTATTTGCGAAAATTTCGTTTACTGGCACTGAGTCCACATTGGCGAAACTTTCATGTACGGGAACGTTGTCGACATTGGCGAAGCTCTCATTCAAAGGCACACTATCAACGTTTGCGAAGGTTTCATTGACTGGAACGGAGTCCACATTCGCAAAACTTTCGTTCACTGGTACTGAATCCACATTCGCAAATGTTTCTTCCACCATAGAGGCATCCGTATTCGCGAAGGTTTCTGACACGTCACTCGATGACATATCTGTAAACAATCCGTGAACGCCATCCGCTGTCACGTCAGAAGAGATGGTGGTTGTGTCACCCAGAATGTCGTCGGTAGCTGTGGCTTCAACTGGTGTGACGACTGATTCCACATACTGTGCCACCACGTGATCTGTGCTGGATTGAATCATTGACGTTGTTTCTGGATCAGTGCGGATTCCACTTGAATCCAAGCAGATTCAACGGGAACCGGTAATTCTTCACCGAAGAAGTCTGTATGTAATGTATCGTCTGTCATATCCGCGATTGCTTCCCATTCGAGATCATCTGCGTGCGTCGCCTCAGAAATCTTAGTATCGAGTTCAGCGATATAGAAGTCATCACCAATCGCTATGCTCTCGTGGTTGATCACTACCAACTCGTACGTCTTGTTGTCTATTTGGTCGCCAACTGTGAAGAAGATATGATTTTCACCTTGATTCAGTGGCACATCGAAGACAATTTCACGCTGAATACCGAATGGCAGACAACTGTCATACGTCTGATTATCGAAGAGAATATCCGAATTGTTGGCGGTCACATTCAACAGGTTCGAATCGTCAGCGAAGAGCGCACGGAAGTAGGCACGATCCGGGTTCGGTCCGATAATACGTTCGATGTACACTTCCCGTGCGTTGCGGCCAATAATGAGCGCGCGTCCGATAGCTTGCTGGACACGCTGACCTCGTGCATTTTCCCCAAAGACACGAATGTCCATATGGTAGACGCCGCTTCTGTGGCAGGCAACGGCACACTGTCGTTAAACATGAAGAGCTTCATCTCGCCAGCTTCCGGTGGCAACAGCATCTCAAACGTTGGCATCGCTTTGTGGTCGATAATCACTTCACCATCTGAAGCCGTCAGCGTCATTTCCGCACGGTGAATGGTCTGGATATTCATCACATACCCGACAACGTCTGCCGTTTCCAATTGCCAGTTGTAGAAGTGGAATTGCGCGGGACTCTGAACGGTCATCACCGGCAAGTCCTGAACACGTACACCTGCATCTTCAGAATAACTGTCTGGATCAGAAATCTCCTGCATTGGTAGAACGTCTGACCTCTCCGTCATACCATTCATTCCTGGTTGTCCCGGCATATTACCGAGACCTCCGAGGTTGAGCGCAGTCGGTTTTGGTGTCTCCACACCGGTCGTTTCTTCACCAGAAACAAGGTCAAACGTCCGATAGTTGCCGGAATGATCCCAGGCCATCACTTGGAGATGTTCACTATCAAAATACGTTGGAATCGCGAGTGATTGATGTACCGCAGTCACGAGCGCGCCGTTCGATTTAGCGACTGCGTGACGATCGACGAGTCCGTATGTTTTATCTACTAAAGCAATCTCTCTTCCGTCAAAAGAAACTTTTTGAAATTTATTCACCAAACTTCACTCATAAAATGACACATTCGTGCGTTAATATTTCATTTTTAAAGCTCGATTGTGTAAAAAAATATACTCTACTTAACATGTGTGCAATTGGTACTATGACTTTTGTCGAATGTCCAACAATGTTTTGGTAGATAATCCCGAGCCCTTTTCTATTCCTATACAAAAAACGCCGAGCATCAGCACTTTAACTGACACTCGGCGTTATTTAGTTTATTCAAATTCCATCGCTGAGATGAAGTTTTTGATACGTTCGTTGGAAGAGTTGAAGAAATCTTTTGGCGGTGCGTCGAATAGAATCTTCCCATCTTCCAAAAATAGCATGCGATCGGCAACACGTTGCGCGAACGAGAGGTTATGCGTCACGATAATCATCGCGTTGTTCGCTTCCTCAGCGATCTTCCTGATAATTTCTAGAATTTCCATTTCACTCTCGGGGTCCAACGCACTGGTCGGTTCGTCCATCAAGAGGAACTCCGGCTGCATGGCCAGTGCACGCGCAATCGCGACACGCTGCTTCTGCCCACCAGAGAGGTCATTCGGGTAGCTATCGGCTTTATTTAAGAGGCCAACGCTATCGAGCAACTTCTCAGCACGTGCTTTTACCACGGCTTTGTCTTCCTTCTTGACTTGAACCGGTCCCTCCATGATGTTCGCTAACACGGTGAGATGCGGGAAGAGGTCGAAGTTTTGGAAGACCATTCCCGTTTTTTTGCGGAAAGGTAGGAGCTGCTTCTCATTCAGTTTACTGCCAAATTGTAAGGATTGATCATCCAAAATCAATTCGCCACTATCTGGAATCTCCAACAGGTTCATACAGCGCAACATCGTAGACTTCCCAGAACCCGATGAACCAACGATAACCGTCGTTTCATTTTCATTGAAGGTGAGCGTCAAATCATCTAAAACGTGCTGATCGTCGAAGGATTTGGTGATATTTTTTAAGGTAATCGTCATACTGATCACTCCTTAAATACTGTACTGCTGTAGTCGGTCTTCGAGTTTGTCCTGAACGATATTCAACAGACTACAGATGATGAGGTAGGCGAGTGCCACCAAGATATACAGCAACAACGGTTCATACGTACGTGACGCAATGCGCTGACTCACCATAAACATTTCGACCATCGTAATGTTCGATGCCAGCGAGGTATCCTTCACCAACCCGATAAACGAGTTAAAGAGTGGTGGCAGGGATACGCGGAATGCTTGCGGACCGATGATACGTTTCAGAACTTGCGTGCGCGTCATACCGAGCGATGCGGCGGCTTCCCATTGACCTTTGGGGATCGAGAGAATCGCGGAACGGATCGTTTCAGACGCATATGCTCCCGTATTCAGTGAGAACGTCAGAATCGCAGCCGTCCACGCACTCAACTGAATGCCGATTTTCGGTAACCCGAAGTACATGATAAACAGCTGAACGAGGAGCGGTGTCCCACGAAACAGCCATACGTACACATAAAAAATCGCATTTAAAATTTTGCTGTGTGAGATTCTAGCGAGCGCCGTTACGACCGCGAGCACTAATCCGAGGAAAAACGAAATCAGTGCTAAGGGAATCGTAATTTGAATACCTGCAACTAGAATTGGACCGATCGCATCTAAAGTGATCTCAATTATTCGATCCATTAATTACGCCTCCATTATTGGGATACGTCTGTACCGAAGTATTTCTCTGAAATCTTCGTTAACGTCCCATCTGCACGCAAAGCTTCTAAGGCTTCGTTCATTTTTTCTTGTAATTCTGGGTTGTCTTTCTTAATCATCGCTGCCATTTCATTTGGATTCTCTTCTTCATCAGCGATTTTCACCGGTGCGTCCGGTTGTTGTTTCTTGAAGTCGTAGAACGTCACCGTATCGTTCACTGTCGCGTCAGCACGACCGGATAAAATCAATTCGATCGCTTCGTTAAAGCCACCGACCGAAACGATTTCGGCACCGTAACCACGCGCAACGTCCGCCCAGTTACTCGTCACTGAGTGTGCCGATTGTTTACCTTCGAGATCTTCAAAGGTCTGTACTTCTTCGTTGTCATCTTTGACGATTAAGGCACCTTTAGATACCGTGTACGGCTCGGTGAAGAGGTATTTCTCCTTACGTTCGTCAGTGATCGCTACCTGGTTGAAGACGACGTCCGCCTGACCAGCGTCGAATGCCGACAACATACCGTCCCATGGCGCTTCAACGTATTCGACTTGGAGCCCGAGATAATCGGCGATCGCTTCAGCCACTTCGACATCGTAACCGACTAATTTGTTATTGTCATCGTGATACGTGAACGGAGAGTAGGTTCCTTCCGTCGCGACACGAATCTTACCGTCTTGTTCAATTTGTTCATAACTTTTACTTTGTCCTGAATTACCATTGCCACTTTCTCCCGCGTTCCCACAGGCGACGAGCACCAATCCTAGAACCATGAGTGTAACAATGCTAAACCATTTTTTCTTCATACTATCCCTTCTTTCCTTGACTATATTGGTATGAAAAATTAACCTATCCAAACATTTTACCACATAAAAGGTATATTCTAGCTACCTTTCTTGTAAAAATATAGTATAAAGCATTTCTCTTACTAAATAAAGGGAAGCGACTTGCTGTTTTCACAAACTTTAATCGAAAAATCGCGCTGTTTTTCAGCATTTCACAAATTATTTACAAAAAAGAGGTATGCGCTCACACATACCTCCAATAGATAATCTCAACGATTAAATATCATCGTCATCCTGTTGTTCATCTTGTTCATCAACGAGTTCATCCGCAAAGTCGCTCAGTTTGTCAGCGAGGTGTGGATCAACGGGTGAATTGCCTTCGGTTGCAGTGGTGTCAGTATCTAACGTCTCAGCTTCGACTGTTTCCACATCGCCATCTGTCGCATCCGCCGCAATTTTGATTTTGGCGAGGGTAGCGACAACACTGTCATCGTCTAGACGCATGAGGCGAACCCCCTGCGTGTTACGACCAGTCTGAGAGATCGAGTCACTCTCGAAGCGGATAATGACCCCTTCGTTTGAAACGAGTACGATATCTTCGTCCGCATCGAGTGACGAGAGACCGATTAATTCACCAGTACGCTGGGTAATCTTCGTCGTACGTACCCCTTTACCACCGCGATGTTGGATAGAATATTCGCTAATCGGCGTCCGTTTTCCGTAACCATTCGCTGTGACGGTGAGGACTTCGGAATCTTGTGTGAGACGCGCCGCACCAATCACTTGCGCATCAGCAGAAAGACGCATCCCGCGCACACCAGCCGCCGTACGTCCCATGCTTCGAATGTCCTGCTCCTTGAAGGTGATCGCATAACCGTCGTTTGAGGCGATCATAATCGTATCGTCACCGTTCGTCCAGAGCACTTTCTCAAGTTCGTCGCCTTCCTTTAGGTGAAGGGCGATCAAACCGTTCGCACGAATATTGAAAAATTCATCCGCACGGGTACGTTTCACGACACCATTCTTCGTGACGAAGAAGAGATGCTCGTCGCTATCCTTCATTTTCTCACGGTGTGGCGTGATACTGATGGCGGCACGAACTTTTTCATCTTTGTCGAGCGACAGGAGGTTCACGATCGGTAAACCTTTCGATGTACGCCCGGATTCTGGCACGTCGTAACCCTTCATGCGGTAAACTTTCCCGCGGTTCGTGAAGCAGAAGAGCACATCGTGAGTGGACATCGAGATGATATTGTCGACGTAATCGCCGTCCTGTAACGCCATTCCGCGCACACCGCGACCACCGCGGTTTTGCGTACGGAAAGCATCTTCCTCAACACGTTTGATGTAGCCGTTGTGACTCAATGTGATCAGGACGTTGCTCTTTTCGATGAGATCTTCGTTCTCGATACCGGTAATTTCACCGACACGCAATTCCGTGCGACGTTCGTCACCAAAGCGCTGCTGGATTTCCATCAATTCATCGTAAATGATGTCGTAGCGTTTCTGTTCGCTCGCCAATACTTCTTGGAGGTAGGCGATTTTTTCGCGCAGATCACTTAATTCCTGCGCAATCTTTTCACGTTCCAAGCCGGTCAAACGAACCATACGCATGTCCAAAATGGCCTGTGATTGCTTATCAGACAGGTTGTATTCCGACATGAAGATAGCTTTCGCTTCATCACCTGTCTTCGATGAACGCAAGATTTCGACGATCGCATCGATATGATCGAGCGCGATCACTAACCCTTCCAAGATGTGCGCACGTGCTTCCGCTTTTTTCTTTTCGTAAACGGAACGACGATAGATGACACGTTCTTGATGGTCGAGGTAGTACTTCAACATTTCCTTCAAACTCAACGTACGCGGTACACCGTCCACAATCGCCACCATATTGAAGTTGAAGTTCGTCTGTAACTGCGTTTCTTTGTATAAGTTATTCAAAATGACGTTCGCATTCGCATCGCGACGGCATTCGATCACGATACGCATCCCTTGGCGTCCAGATTCGTCACGAACGGCTGTGATCCCTTCGATACGACGGTCACGCGCTAAGTCAGCGATACGCTCAACCAGACGCGCTTTGTTGACCATGTATGGAATCTCAGAGACGATGATCGTTTCCTTCCCACTCGCTGCCTCTTCGATATCGACTTTGGCGCGAACGATAACTTTACCGCGTCCTGTATCGTAGGCTTTGCGGATACCGGCACGTCCCATGACGATCGCACCGGTGGGGAAGTCTGGCCCCGGCAGTACCTGCATGAGTTCCTTAGTGGAAACTTCAGGATTCTGCATCAATAAATGCAGGGCTTGAATGACTTCGTTCAAGTTGTGCGGTGGGATATTCGTCGTCATCCCGACTGCGATACCCGTCGCACCGTTCACTAAGAGGTTAGGGAAGCGAGACGGCAAAATTTCCGGCTCACTTTCCTCACCATCATAGTTTGGAATGAAGTCGACGGTATCTTTGTTGATATCTCTAACCATTTCTATGGCGATTTTGCTCATACGCGCTTCGGTATAACGCATGGCCGCTGCCTGGTCACCGTCGATCGACCCGAAGTTCCCATGGCCGTCGACTAATTCGTAACGGTAGGAGAAATCCTGCGCCATTCTGACCATTGATTCGTAAATTGCCGAGTCACCGTGTGGGTGGTATTTACCCATAACGTCCCCGACGATACGTGCGGATTTTTTGTACGGTTTTTCTGGGGTAACACCCAATGCATTCATCCCATAGAGAATACGGCGATGAACTGGTTTCAAACCATCACGTACATCCGGCAACGCACGCGCAACAATGACACTCATCGCGTAATCGAGGAAAGAGTTGCGCATCTCACTCGATAACTTGCGATTTCCCATCAGTCCTAGTTCTTCTGACATTGCATCCACCTCCACTGACTATAAGTCGATTGTCGCATACGTTGCGTTCTCTTCGATGAAGTTGCGACGACGTTCCACTTCGTCACCCATCAACATCGAAATGTAGTGATCCGCTTCTTCCGCATCATCGATACTGACTTGAAGCATCTTACGGTTTTCAGGATTCATCGTGGTTTCCCACAACTGTTCCGCGTCCATTTCCCCGAGACCTTTGTAACGTTGCACGCTCGGTTTCGGTTTTTCTGGAATTTCCTTCAAGTATTGATCCAACTCGGCATCCGTATCTAAGTAACGAATCACTTTGCCTTGTTTCACCTGATAGAGTGGTGGCACGGCAATATAGACGTAGCCCGCTTCGAGCAATGGACGCATGTAGCGGTAGATCAACGTCAACAACAGGATACGGATGTGCGCACCGTCGACATCAGCATCGGTCATGATGACGAGCTTGTGGTAGCGCGCTTTGTTGACGTCAAAATCATTCCCCCAGCCAGTACCCATTGCGGTGAAGAGAGAACGAATTTCTGCATTCGCCAAAATACGGTCGAGTGTCGCTTTTTCCACATTCAAAATCTTACCGCGGATCGGTAGAATTGCCTGGAAGTGACGGTCACGTCCCTGTTTAGCGGAACCACCGGCAGAGTTCCCTTCGACGATGAAGAGTTCGCATTCTTCCGGATCGCGGCTCGAGCAGTCGGACAATTTCCCTGGTAAGTTGCTGATCTCCAAGCCGGATTTCTTACGCGTCATTTCGCGCGCACGTTTCGCCGCGTTACGCGCTTTAGACGCAATAATTCCCTTATCGACGATTTGACGCGCCACACTTGGGTTCTCTAAGAGGAAACGTTCGAAATGCTCACCAAAGACACGATCGGTAATGGTACGCACTTCAGAGTTCCCGAGTTTCATCTTCGTCTGCCCTTCAAACTGCGGGTTCGGATGACGCACGGAAACAATCAGCGTCAAACCTTCGCGGACGTCATCACCGCTCAAGTTTGCTTCTTTCTCCTTGAGGATGTTTTGACCACGCGCATAGTCGTTGATCGCACGCGTCAAGGCTGTTTTAATCCCTGATTCATGCGTCCCACCTTCGAAGGTATGAATATTATTCGCGAAACTCATAATATTCGTCTGGAAACCGCTCGTGTATTGCAGGGAGACTTCCACTTCGACGCCTTCCTGTTCGTCTTCCAAGTAAATCGGGTCGTCAAAAAGCACTTCCTTCTCATCGTTCAAGAAAGTGACGTATTCTTTGATCCCGCCGTTGAACTGGTAATTAACCGTTTGTTCCTGGTCGGCGCGTTTATCCTCTAGAGAAATCTGCAAACCTTTGTTTAGGAAAGCAAGTTCGCGCGCACGCTTGTTTAATGTCTCGAATTGGTAGACGATTTCACCATCAAAAATCTGATCATCCGCCATAAAGTGAACGACCGTTCCGTGTTGGTCCGTCTCGCCAACTGTCGTCATATCACCTGCTGGTTTACCTCGATGATATTCCTGATGGTAGATCTGACCATCACGATGAACGCTGACTTCTAAAAATTCTGAGAGGGCGTTAACGACCGAGGCACCAACCCCATGAAGCCCACCGGAAACTTTGTAGCCGCCACCGCCGAATTTACCACCAGCGTGAAGCACAGTGAAAACCGTCTCCAATGCTGGACGCCCCGTCGTTGACTGGATGTCGACCGGGATCCCGCGTCCATCGTCAGAAACGGTAATGGAATTATCGGATTCGATCGTGATATGAATACGGCTCGCAAAACCAGCTAAAGCCTCATCGATCGAGTTATCGACAATTTCCCAAACCAAGTGATGCAGTCCCGTTTCACCCGTCGATCCGATATACATCCCTGGACGTTTACGAACTGCCTCGAGACCTTTTAGTACTTGGATTTGGCTGGCGTTATATTGATTCGCGCCATTCTGTTGTTCATTACGATTATCTCTGTTATCGCTCATAATCACTGATCCTCTCTCGATAATACGTGACCACCAGTAATCTCATAGAGTGCCGGTTGATGAATTTTTTCTTGTTGAATGCCACTCAAACTCGTCGTCGTTAGGAACGTCTGAATGTCCTGTCCGATCGTCTTCAAGAGGTGCGTCTGGCGCAGATCATCGAGTTCGCTCAACACATCATCCAATAATAAAATCGGGTAATCGCCCAACTTCTCATGGATGTACATAATTTCAGCGAGCTTAATGCTCAAAACTGCCGTCCGCTGCTGCCCTTGAGAACCGAACTGTTTGAGAGCTTGGTTGTTAATATAGAACGTCATATCTTCGCGGTGCGGTCCAATCAATGTTACGCCTTGTTGGAGCTCACGCCGCTTGACGCGTTTGAAAGCTTTTTGGAGTGGGGTGATGAGGTCGTCCGCCGTTAAATCCTCCGTCATCTCAACGCTGGCATCATAACGCAACGTTAACGTTTCGCGCCTCGATGACAACTGACCATGCATTTCTTGAGCCAACGCTTCAATCTCTTTGATAAATCGCTGGCGCGCCACCATGATTTTACTAGTGACGTCAATCAACTGATCCGTCAATACATCGAGATAAAGCATCGCCTGTTCACTATCTCTGTCGATGTCCTTGAGATAGGTATTACGCTGGGATACCAGTCTGCGACAAGTAATCGAATCGTAAAGATACTGGCGATTGATCTGGCTCAATTCTGAATCGATAAATTTTCGTCTCAATCCCGGAGAGCCCTTCACCAATGCGAGATCTTCCGGCGCAAAAAGCACGGCGTGGAGCTGACCGATGTAGTCACTCAATCGCTCCTTCTGAAGATGATTGACACGCGCCTGCTTCCCGTCTTTCCCAAATGATAGTTTCAAAGGAAGATGGTCATGCTTCGTCGTAATTTCACCTTCGATAATCGCCGTGTCGCTATCCTGTTTAATGACTTCCTGATCTTTAGCGGTACGGTGACTGCGCGCCGAGGACAACATGTAAATCGCCTCGAGTAAGTTCGTTTTTCCCTGCGCATTCTCACCAATAAAAATATTGACCCCCGACGAAAAACGCAGTGACTCCGACTGGTAATTTCTGAAGTTGGTCAATGTGAGTGTTTCTAATCTCATGCGTCGCCTGACGCTTCCGCTTGAATAATGTAGGTATCGACGTCCCCATACTCATTTTGGAGCTGAACGGTCATACCCGGGTAAATCTTGCGGCGCTTGCGATACTCTAATTCACCATCGACCGCAATACGTTCCATCTCCAATAACGGCTTCACCTGGCCACCCGTTTGAATGGCGCCCAACGCCTTGAGTAGCTGCGGGAGTGTCACAAACTCGTCAGATATCTCCACAATCATCGGTTCATCCTGCATGCCATTCACCTCCATAGCTGCTTCAAATCAATTAAAAAATGCCCAATGGATGCACTGAATATACACAGTTCCACTGCGCATAGTTATATCTAATTATACTCAAAATCAGCCCGATACGCAAAAAAGACTGGCACCCATTATGCTTGTTAAAACAGGGCAACCAGTCTCGATTGATATGGGATTTATTCTTACATTCCTATGCCGTCAAGGTACGGATCGGTGTGATCAATTGCAGACGGTGGAATTGTTCATCTTCAGTCGCATCCGCTGGCAAGATGATGAACTGTTTAATCGGATTTTGGAAGTGAATTTCAACTTCCTGTGAACCGAACGTACGCAATGCTTGGCGCATGTAATCTGGGTTGAAGGAGATACTCAAGTCATCGCCTTGATGGTCGACCACGTTTAAGTTTTCGGTCACAACCCCGACTTCATCGGATTTACCGGAAAGCACCACGCCAGATTCGGTAATTTCTAACTTAACCACATTATTCTTACCCTGGTGACTCATAATAAGGGCACGCTCAATGGCACGAAGCATTTCATCGGCTTCGATCTGAATTTTACTATTCCAGCTCGTCGGCAATAAGTTGTCCGTATTCGGATAGTTACCTTCCAAGAGACGGGAATAGAGGTAAACGGCACCGATCTTGAAGAGTACCTGGTTATCCGTCACCATCATTTCGACATTATCAGAATCCTCAACTAGACGCGTCAATTCACTCAGACTGCGTCCAGGAATGTTGATCTCAAAGATTTCATCTTTCAATTCGCTCGGACTTTCGAGCGGTACGATGCGTTGACTCAAACGGTGAGAGTCGGTCGATACCGCTTTTAATTCGTCGTGTCCGATTTCGAAGTGAATCCCAGTGAAGATTGGACGAATCTCCTGCGTGGATACAGACACCAAGGTGTAGTTAATCACGCGTGCGAAGAGATCACCTGGAATATTGAAGGTCGCTTTCGAATCGATTTCTGGCAGACGTGGGTATTCAGAGCCTGGCGTCCCGATTAATTCGAAAGTCGCTTTACCGGAAGTAATCACGGCTTGGAGATCATTCGTTACTGTTAACGTTAATTCATTTTCTGGTAATTTACGCACAATCGCGTTCAAGAAATTCGCAGGTAAGACAATCGTTCCTGTTTCTTCAATATCAAGATGGTTTTTCTCATCTGTACTCAAGACCATCTCAATGGAGAGGGTAGAATCACTACCTGTGAGAATAATACTGTCGTGTGTCACCGCAATTTTGACACCTGTTAAGACAGGAATCGTGGTTTTTGTTGAGATGGCACGTTGCACATTATTCAGTGCGTTCACGAATGTATTACGATCAATCGTAAATTTCATAAAGTAAGCTCCTTTTGTTAGTGCTTGGCTATTTATTATTTATATATAAGAAATAGTTATAGTAATAGAGGCTGTGAGTTCTGTGGATAATCCACAAGAAAACAGTATTTATCAGTTTTCCACAGTGGATAATTACAGGAAAACTCTGTGGAAAATGACCGAGTTATCCACATCTCATACTATAAATACGTTCCTAGAGTAGATTTTTGATGCTTGAAATATCACTTCGTGTATCTGGTGATTCTTTCAAGAGCGTTTCGACACGTTCGACCGCATGCATGACGGTGGTATGGTCTTTGCCGCCGAATTCTTTACCGATTGTCGGCAAGGAATCCTTGGTAATTTCACGTGCGAGATACATCGCAATCTGACGTGGGACGACGATCGAACGTTTACGCGTTTTGCCGGTTAAATCTTCAACTGTAATATCGAAGTAATCGGCCACGACCTGCTGAATACGCGGAATGGTTGTCACGTTCTTCGAGCTCTCGTTCTTGTAGTTTCTTAGCGCTTTGGCAGCGACATCGAGCGTCAGCGGTTCATTCATCATCTTGGCGTACGCATTTACGGACGTCAATGCCCCTTCTAATTCACGCACGTTACTATCGATCTGGCCCGCAATATACGTCATCGTTTCGTTGGAGACGTCGATGTGGTTGATTTCGGCTTTATTGCGCAAAATCGCGATACGTGTTTCCAAATCCGGTGGCGTAATATCGGTTGAAAGTCCCTGCTTAAAGCGCGATACTAAGCGGTTTTCGAGTTCTGGGATCTGACTCGCATCACGGTCACTCGTCAAGACAATGTGCTTATTATTGTTGTAGAGCGCATTGAATGTGTGGAAGAACTCTTCCTGTGTCGATTGCTTATTGCCGCCGATGAACTGAATATCATCGACCAATAAGAGGTCAACGGTACGGTATTCTTCGTGGAATTGTGGTGTCGAGTGATTGCGGATCGCTTCCACAAAGTCGTTCGTAAACTGCTCACTCGTCACGTATTTCACCTTGGCATTCGGATTATTCGCGAGAATTTCGTGTCCGATCGCCTGCATCAAGTGCGTCTTACCGAGTCCCACGCCCCCATAGAGAAAGAGCGGATTGTATTCGACACCAGGACTTGCCGCCACTGCCATCGCCGCTGCACGGGCCATCTTATTCCCGTCTCCGACAATGAAATTATCGAAGGTGTACTTCGGATTTAAGGCGCTATTCTCGTAGGATGATTCATTATTCTGTTCCTTCGACTGTGTAAAGTTCGCTACTTTATTGTTGCTTTCGACTTCCACTTCGATGTAAGCATCGCGGTCGAGAAATTCCATCATCACCTGACGCATTTGCACGAGATAGTGTTTCTCGATCTGTTGTTTGTGCAGGTCGGATGATGCTTGGAGATAGAGCGTATCGTTGGCGAGACGAAGCGGCGTTAAATCGGCAATCCACGTATCAAAACTCGCCGCTGTCATTTGTTCACGGAAGTAATCTAAGATTCGCTTCCATAAGTCCTCCATAACGGACATAGCTATCGATTCCTTTCTAAGCGTTTATCGTATTAAGTGTATCATGATGTGAAGTAGTTTTCCACAGAGAAATCGCAGATGTGCATAACGAAATCCACCAAATCACATTGAGGTTTTCCACATCCTGTTGATATCCATGTGTATTACTCTGAAATCTACTGATTTTTAATGAGATGTGGACAAATTTAATGCCGTAAATCCTTAATCTAAAGCAATGAAAGAATAGTTATCCCCAACTGTGGATAAGTTGTCTCTTTTCTGTGAATTGTTAATAACTGTGTGTAATAGTCGGTGTATAACTCACACTTCAGAAATTAAAATTCACAGGAAATTCAATGGTTGTGTATCCACATCGAATAATTCGGTGGAAAACTCATTACTATAAACGCTAAAAATGCTCGAAATATTAACGGATAAATAGGAAAAAATGAAGGTATTTGAAAATTTTGATAGGTTTAATAATTTCAGTTTACTGATTAGAGGTATCGTCTTTATTTTATCGAATTATTATTTCACCATTGATAGAAAGAGAACGTCTATTATAAAACTCAAGCCAATCACAAAAAAGCGATGGAAATATATACCATTTCTCTATATTCCAACGTTACTTATTATTGGGTATAATCATACGTCAAATGAGATTTTATTAGATTTCGCACTGGCGATTCTAACGTTCGGAATGTCAATAATCATAATATTGACATCAGATGATGAAGATGAATAAAAAATAATGTTAGGAAGTATATGCTGTCAGTTAATTTATATATCTAACCTCCAGTAAATGTATGACAACCAATAATGATAGCGCTATAATGAAATACTTCATAGTTTTATGAAGAGACTATCAAAGGAGGAAATATCATGTCCAAACGACCAGTTATTATTGATACTGATGTGGCGGGGGATGATGCGATTGCGATTTTGACTGCTATGCATTACTTCGACGTAAAGGGTATCACTGTCTGCGGTGGGAATGTCGATTTCGATCAGGAAGTTGAGAATGCACTATTTACAGTCGATCTCTATCAGCCAGAAGTTGACGTACCCGTATACAAAGGGGCAGAACGTCCGTTATTGAATATTGGAGAAGAGAAACACGTAACGGTTGAATATATTTTCGGTCCGAATGGGATGGGAAATGTTGAAATGCATCCGGTGGACCGTGAAGTTCATGAAGGTCATGCGGTTGATTTTATTATCGACATGGCGCACGAACTCGATGGCGAACTCGAACTCCTAGCGATTGCGCCACTTACAAATATTGCGCTCGCTTTCCAGAAAGATCCAAGTATTTTGCCTCTGATCAAACACCTCTACATCATGGGTGGGGCGAACAATACGCTCGGTAATGCGACACCTGCTGCTGAATACAACTTCTACACGGACCCTGAAGCGGCGAAGCTCGTTTTGAAATCTGGAGTGCCGATGACGATGGTCGATTGGCGCATGTGTATGGATTACGGGACGATGAACGCCGAAGATGAAGCGGAAATTGTCGGTACACCAAACAAAGGGACGAAATTCTACCAGGATACCACCGCCCTAGCGAAAGCACACGATATGAAAGTGAACGGTTCTGCAGGGATTACGCATACCGACTCACTCATGGTTGCTATCGCATATGACAATTCCTTGATGCTAGAAGCGCCAGAATTTTACGTGGATGTCGAAACACACGGTGAAATTACACGCGGTTACAGTTCAGTTGACCGCACCAACTTGCTTGGAAAACCAGCGAACGTCCGTGTCTGCGAAGTTGTTGATCACGAACGTTTCAAACAGATGATGCATGAAGTATTGCATGCGATCCCGGATTAAATATTTATTCAAATTTAGGGCATAAAAAAGCCATCCACTTAGCGGATGGCTTTTGTTTTATGGTTAAATGATCAGTTGATCATTAGTTTTTCGCATTTTTGAGCACCAAGGGCTTAACGATGTAAATTAAAATAAGTTCAAGGATTGTCTCAACAATAACCGTGATAATGATATCCATCGGTAACCCCTTGAAGAAGCCGAGGAATACTTGGCTGTTGTATGCTGGGGCATGCAATAACAATCCAACCAATCCCATAATAATTGAAAAGATAATAGCAGTTGGGACTTGTTCGATGACGATGGTGAAGAAGTTTTCCTTGTCGTCTAAGTGCAACATCGCCATAAATGAGTGATTGAGTTTCGGAATATCGATAATCAATCCTGCGATTAGAAAGGCGAGGGCGACAAAGATAACAACGTCGATCAATATTCCAGGAAAGTGAATCGGTTGGCCTTTAGAAAGTGGCATGAGGATTGGCATAACAGACCCCATGACGAGCGGGAACGCGATTCCTTTAATCTTGAAATAAGTATTCATGGATAATATGTTCTCCTTTCATAATTGGTATATACTCCATGGTTTCAGCCATATAGGCAATAAGGATACCAAAAAAATAAAGTTTGTGCATGCCTAAATGCTCAAAAAATAAAAAATAACGTCCTTTAATGTGATAGGGAAGCTACTTTTGTACATGATTTAAATTATTTTTCGTTCAAATACCTAATGGCTGCACAAGCGACCGTTTTCGAGGCGATCAGTAGTGCATCTTCATCCATATAGAATTTCGGGTGGTGGTACGGGTAAGCGGGGTGCTTGTCCTGATCCGGTGATTTGCAGCTGATCCACAAGAATGTACTCGGGTCTTTTACGTGGATGTTGAGACGCACGGCGAGATTACGCGCGGGTATAGCTCGGTTGACCGCACGAATTTACTCGGTCAGCCAGCGAACGTGCGTGTCTGCGAAGTTGTCGATCATGAACGCTTCAAATAGATGATGCATGAGGTATTGCATGTGATCCCGGATTAAAGATTAAAATATAAAATAAATAAAAAAACAGCTGAAATTCTGTGAATAATACAGAACTTTAGCGTCGTTTCATGACTGATTTCCTTCACATATTGATTGTCTCATCGTTTCAATAAATCGTACGATAATACAATAATTGTATCAAATAATGATACGATCGTACGATTATCGTCTCGTTTCATGCATACAATAAGCATACAATTATTAAAAGGGAGGGATAATGATGAGAGAAACGCAACAATTAGAATTTAAGGAAGATAAGAATAAAATATATCTCAAGACAGTGACCGCTTTTGCGAATTACGCTGGCGGTGAGATTAAATTTGGGATTCGCGATGATGGGACGATTGTTGGTGCGGATGATCCGATAACGTTTTGTTTGGATATTAAAAATCAAATTAATGATGAGATTAGTCCAATTCCACCATTTAGTATTGATTACGAAGATAGTACCAGCATTTTGACTTTGACTGTTTCTTTGGGACAAGATGTACCATATATGTATAAAGAGAAAACTATCAAAGACAGGATACGGCGACGATACCGGTCTCTACCGAAGAGATGAAACGTCTCATTCTGAGAGGTTCAAATCTTAATTTTGAAGATTTACCTGCACAAATGACGTTGCTCACATTCGATCGGTTACTGAAACGGTTCAATGAGAAATTAGCCATTACTATCTTTGAGTTGTGTTTAGATGGAAAAGAATTTTTTTGTAAATTTTCCGTTAGCCGTTTTAATAGCTAGTATAGTATGGCATTTTTTAATTGCTAAAAATAATTTTGCTGGATTTGAAACGACTGCTACTCTAATCATGTTTTATTATTTAATTATTTCTATTTACTTTTATTATTTTAAAAATGTGGATAAATAAAATATATAAATATGAATTCTTAGTAGTGTGATGTAATAATTGGTCCAGAACAAGATAAAAGCTATCGAAGAACACAAAGTTTATCAGCACGGAAATACTGGTAGCTTTTTATGAAACACAAACAAATTCGATTAGTATCCAAAAGAACACCTCCGATTTTTTCAGAGGTGTTCTTTTCATTTATATTATATAAATTCAAATGATTAAGCGTCTAATAACGTGAGTGTTGCGCTCGCTACAGATTTAGCAGCGACGATCAAGGCACCTTCATCCATGTAGAATTTTGGATGGTGGTGTGGGTAGACTGGATGTGCGTCCTGGTCTTCCGCTTTACAACCGATCCATAAGAAGGTACTTGGTACTTCACTTGCGTAGTAGGCGAAGTCTTCAGATGGGGCTTCTGGTCCCTGAGAAACAACATCCGTCAATTGTTCGAAGCGGTTGTCTTCGATCGCTTCAACGACGGCTTTTGTGAAGTCTTCATCATTGTGTAATAACGGATAATCTTTTTCGTAGTGGAATTCCGTTTCAACTTCGAACGCTTCTTCCAAGGCGTGTGCGAGGTGTTCGAGCGCGTCCTGTGCTTTTTTCTGTGTGGCATCGTCCAAGTAACGGATGTCACCTTCGAGGTAGGCGTGGCCGTTCACGGCGTTACGTGGGCCTGTACCGTCCAAGTTACCGATCGTTACTGTACACATTTCGAATGGGTCGACGCGGCGACTGATAACGGTTTGTGCCTGTGTGACGAAGTATGCGGCCGCAACGACAGCGTCTTTCGCACGGTTTGGTTGCGACGCGTGGCCACCTTGTCCTTTGATATCAAGGGTGAAGGCGTCACGTCCGGTCTGTGCGTTACCGAGTGCGTAGTGAACGCTACCGACTGGCATATCGCTCATGACGTGAGCACCGATGACGTGGTCGACACCATCTAAGCAGCCAGCTTCTACCATGGATTTTGCGCCACCTGGAGATTCTTCTTCGGCGTTTTGGTGCAGGATACGCACTTTACCGTTCCAGAGATCTTTGTGTTCGATTAAGATTTTGGCGAGCTGCATGATGTAGGCCGTGTGTCCGTCGTGTCCGCAGGCGTGCATCGCGTCGGTTTTAGAAGCGAAAGACAAACCAGTGTCTTCCTTGATTGGTAACGCATCGAAGTCGGCACGCAAGGCGATTGTTTTACCTGGTTTGCCGGAATCGATGTCAACTGTCATCCCATAACCGTTACCGACGTTGGTTTTGAGTTCGCAGTCGAGCGGTTCGTAGAATTCAGCAATGGCTTTGGCCGTTTTTTCTTCCTCGAAAGATTTTTCAGCATTTTCGTGGAAGTGACGACGCCATTTGATCATATCTTCTTCGACGTCGTCTAAGTAGCTATAGATTTTTTTGATTGAGTCGTTCATAGATACCCTCCTTGTATCGTTTGATCAACAGTTCATATATTACTTTATCACTTTTTCACAACATTGATAAAGGATTATATGATTTACGCACTTAATTTTCGTGATTTGGCTGCGTGATTTGACTGATTGATGAGCTGGAAGTAGGTCGTTGAGGTTTAAGAGAAAAATAGATATTTTTTCATGATTTGACGCGAAAAATTGCGATTTTTGTTTTGACTTACGGGCAGATTATGCTAAAATGTTTCCGTTAAGTGCCTTTTTGAGCATATGTTTGCCAAGAGGTACCATAATCTCGAATCATAGGAGGTGTCTGTTGTGAAAAGAACGTACCAACCAAACAAACGCTCTCGCAAGAAGAAACACGGATTCCGTCAACGTATGCAAACGAAAGATGGACGTGCAGTCTTGCGTCGTCGTCGTCTCAAAGGAAGAAAACGTTTATCTGCATAAGACCGCAAAAAGACTGTGGTCTTTTTTTATAACGTGAGCGAACCATTTTCGTTTGCGTTAATTTTTTATTCTAGAGAATTTTTAGTGCGATATCGTTAATGATTGAATGCCTGTCACGCAGTAATTATGAGATTTCGGAGGGAGTACGTTGCGTAAAAGCTATCGCGTAAAATCCGAGAAAGATTTCGATCGCGTCTTTCATCATGGAAAGAATTCATCGAATCACCAGTTTGTCGTCTATACGCTGGAGAAGGAGCAACCGCATTTTCGTGTGGGGATCTCAGTCGGCAAGCGTATTGGGAATGCCGTGTGCCGTAATCAGGTGAAGCGGCGGATCCGCCAGGCGCTCTCGGAACTCAAACCGAGTATCAAATCGAATGTTGACTTCATTATTATTGCGAGACGTCCGGTCGCGCAGATGGATCAGGTGCAGGTGAAATCGAGCTTGATCCACGTATTAAAGCGCGCGGGATTATTGAAGTCATTGGCCATTAGCGATGTGGCACCCGGGAGAGAAGAACACCTTGAACACAAAAAAACAGTCTAAAAAAGTCTATGTTTTGATGTTGATCGCGTTGTTCGTCTTCGTTTTGGCAGGGTGTGCGGCGAATCGTACCGGTATGCCAATGATTAATGAGAATTCAACAGGTTTCTGGGATCGTACGATTCTCTACAACCTCCAACGAATCATTATTGCGATTTCGAACTTCTTCGGTGGCTATTATGCGTTCGGTATTATTATCTTTACGATTATTGTGCGTACGCTATTGATTCCGTTATATCAATTCCAGCAAAACTCCACCGCGAAGATGCAAGCCGTTCAACCTAAAATGAACGAGTTGCGCGAGAAATACTCATCAAAAGATATTGAAACGCAGCAAAAATTCCAGGCAGAAATGAAACAATTACAGGAAGAAGCGGGCTACAATCCATGGCTCTCTTTCTTGCCTTTATTGATTCAGTTGCCAATTTTGATGGCAGTGTATCAAGCCATCGTCCGTTCACCTGAATTGACCCAGGGCAGTTTCCTCTGGATGAACTTGGGCGAACGCGACCCATTCTTTATCCTGCCGTTAGTGACTGCAGGATTGACCTGGTACAACAGTTACTTGATGCAGGTACAGACGGGTAACACGGGTGGTACCGCGAAAGTATTGCAGTGGGTAATGCCCGTCTTTATCTTCTTTATTACGTTTGGTTTGGCAAGTGCCATTTCCTTGTACATGGTGACAACGACCGCCTTTTCTGTTGTACAGACGTTGTTGTTGAACAATCCGTACAAGAAACAGCGTGAACGTAAAGAAGCTGAACAAAAGAAAAAAGATCTCGAACGTCGCTTGCGTAAAGCACGTCGCAGAAATCGATAATTTAGAAGGGATTTTGGGATGGAAGTCGGAACATACGAAGGCAAAAGTGTCGAAGCAGCGATTCAAAAAGGACTCGCTGATCAGCATGTAACCCTCGATGACGTGCATGTCAAAATTCTCCAGGAATCGCGTAAAGGATTCCTCGGATTGGGCGAACGTGCAGCGGTTGTCAGTTTAATACCCAAAAATATCGTGACGGAAGTGGCAGAGACTGTCGATATGGAATCAGAGGCGGTCGCATTGGACGTGCCAGAGACTATCACTGAACCTGCTCACGACGAAGTGGTAGCGACTGGCGCAGTTGTTGAATCAGAAGTTGACGCTATCGAAACAGCAAAAGCAGAGGCTTCAGAAACGATGACGCACGCTGAAACAGAGGAAGAATGGCACGATGTTGAAGATGTCGCGCACTACATTATTGATGTGTTGCATAAGTATGGTGTTGATGATGTGACGGTTGACGTGATCGATGAGAATGATGTCATCGTCTACCAGATTATGACCGATAAACCAGGACTCGTCATTGGTAAACACGGTAAGATCATTAATGCGCTCGAAATACTCGTGCAAGTGTTGACGCATCGTTACGTTCGAAACGGTGTCCACGTGTCACTGGACGTTGATGATTACCGCGAGCGTCGTTACGCGATTTTGGAACGTTTGGCGAAACGCGTGGCGCATGATGTGATGACGGATCACGACACGGTGTATTTGGATCCACTACCAGCGGGTGAACGCAAGATCGTCCACAACTTGTTGGCGCAATATCCAAACATCAAAACTCACTCTGAAGGACGCGAACCGTACCGTTATTTGGTTGCTTCATATAAGGATTGAGCCCTCTGAGTAGCATTCGCACATAGAAAATGATTAAATAACGTTTGAGGAGGCTCGATAATGGCAATTGAATTAGTAGCAATCGATATGGACGGTACAGCATTAAATGAAGACAAACACCTGACGGAAGAAAATATCCAAGCCATGCATGCAGTGCGTGATGCTGGGATTAAGGTCGTCATCTGTACAGGGCGCGCGATCAGTGGTGTAGAACCTTATATTAAACAGCTCGGTTTCGATGGTGACGACGAATTTACTATTGTACAAAATGGTGCGGCCACCTATCGATTGTCCGACTATGAATTATTGGATGGATATACTATCTCCAAAGAAGGCGTGCAATCCGTACTTTCATTCGTCGGCGAACTCGATGGCCAGAGCGTCATTGCGATGACGGAGCGTGACTTCTACTATGCGGGTGGCGAACTTGACGAACGTATGGCATTCGAGGCTGAAACGTTGCGTATGCCTACCAACAAAGTCGAACTCGAAGATATCGCTCAGCGTGACGACCTCTACAAGTTATTGGTGGTCGGTGATCCGGAAGATATCGACGCGATCGAAGCGCGTATTCCGGATGAGTTGCACGATGTGGTTCGTGTCATTCGTTCAATGCGTGAACTCGTGGAATTCATTCCAGTCGGTATCGATAAATCTTTTGCGCTCAAGAAGCTCACAAAGGAATTGGATATCGCACCGGAAAACATTTTAGCGATCGGTGATGAACACAACGATGTTGAAATGTTAGAATTTGCAGGAACGAGTGTAGCGATGGGAAACGCTAACCCTGTAGCTAAAGAAGTGGCTGATCACGTGACCGATACCAATGAAAACAGCGGTATGGGTAAAGCCCTCAAAAAATACGTATTAAATCAGAAATAATTATTAACAGTTAACGATAGACTGAGACAGTCAAAGTGTCTTCTTCTACCGCCAATGTATAAAACATATGGTGGGGAAGGTGGGCACTTTTTTTATTGGAAAGCGATTCAAAGGATAGGTGACAACAGTGAGTGAAGGATTAGAAACAATTGCAGCGATTTCGACGCCAGTCGGTGAAGGTGGGATCAGTATCGTCCGTTTATCCGGTGATGATGCGATTGAGATCGCCGATAAAGTGTACAAAATGGGCAAGAAGCGCCTCGCTAAACAGGATACCCACACGATTCATTACGGCCATGTAGTGGATCCGAAGACGAATGAAACGTTGGATGAGGCGATGGTAACCGTAATGCGCGGGCCAAAGACCTATACACGCGAGGATATTGTTGAGATTAACTGCCACGGTGGTCTGGTAGTGACGGATCAGGTGCTGCGTCTCTTGCTGAGAGAAGGGGCAACGCTGGCTGAACCGGGTGAGTTCACTAAACGTGCCTTCTTGAATGGACGTATCGACTTGACACAGGCCGAAGCTGTGATGGATGTTATCCGTGCGAAGACGGATCGTTCTGCGCGCCAAGCGATGGGTCAGCTCGACGGTTCATTGAAACGTACCGTGAGTGAGTTGCGTGATCAAGTATCTGACACCTTAGTTCAAGTAGAGGTGAATATCGACTATCCAGAATACGATGAGGAAGAAATCACCTTGCAGAAAATGCAGACGCGCGCAACCGCGATTCAACAGCGCATCAAAGAACTACTCGCGCATGCTGAACAAGGTAAGATCCTCCGCGATGGGGTGACGACCGCGATTATCGGCCGTCCGAACGTCGGTAAATCGAGTCTATTGAACTACCTCGCTCACGAAGAAAAAGCGATCGTAACGGATGTAGCGGGAACGACGCGTGATACGATCGAAGAATACGTTAATGTCGGCGGCGTGCCGCTGCGCTTGATCGATACGGCGGGTATTCGTGAAACGGAAGATATAGTTGAACGTATCGGGGTCGAACGCAGCCGTAAAGCGCTCGAACAATCCGACTTGGTGCTCTTACTGTTGAATCAGAGTGAGACACTGACTGAGATGGACCGCGAGTTACTCGAATTGACAAAAGATGCAACGCGTATCATTCTCTTAAACAAATGTGACTTGCCAAAACAACTCGACACCGACGCTTTGCAGGAATTAATCGGTGACGATTTAGTATTGAATGTCTCCATGCTTCAAGAAGACGGATTGGATGCGATCAGTGATCAGATCCACGACCTCTTCTTCGCTGGGCAGACGGGAGACCGCGAAATCGGCTATCCAACCAATACGCGTCAGATCGATCTCTTAGAAAAGGCGGATCGCGCGCTCGACGATGTATTGATGGGTATTGAGGGTATGATGCCGATCGACCTTATTCAGATCGACCTCACACGTGCCTTTGAATTGCTCGGTGAAATTACTGGTGAAAATACACCGGATGAATTAATTACGAAACTCTTCAGTGAATTCTGTTTAGGAAAATAGGAGGTTAGACGATTGGAAACCTACGAAGCAGGAAAATATGATGTCATTGTCGTCGGTGGTGGCCATGCTGGTGCCGAAGCCGCATTAGCGAGTGCGCGCATGGGAATGGAGACGTTATTGGTGACGTTGAATATCAATATGGTCGCATTCATGCCATGTAACCCGTCGATCGGTGGGCCCGCAAAAGGTGTCGTTGTCCGTGAAATCGATGCACTCGGTGGTGAAATGGGTCATAATATCGATAAAACCTACATTCAGATGCGTATGTTGAATACAGGTAAAGGCCCAGCTGTCCGTGCATTACGTGCGCAAGCAGATAAAGATGACTATGCGAAGGAAATGCGCATGACGATCGAAAATCAAGAACGACTCACATTGCGTCAGGGATTAGTCGAAGATTTAGTGGTGGAAGAGACGGATGAAGGTCAGGTCTGCCGCGGTGTCATCACGCAGACGGGGGCCGTTTATCGTAGTGATGCTGTCATTTTGACAGTCGGAACAGCGGCTCGCGGTGAAATTATTATCGGTGACCTCAAGTATCAGGCGGGCCCGAATAACTCACAGCCAGCGAACGAATTGACGAAGAATCTCCATGACAAATACGGCTTCGACATTACGCGCTTTAAGACGGGGACGCCACCGCGTTTAGCGAAATCAACGATCAATTTTGAGAAGACAGAGATTCAACCGGGAAGTCCAGAGCCGCATCATTTTAGCTTTTTGACACCGGATGAAGATTACTTGAGCGTGGATGATCAGGTGCCGTGTCACTTGACGTACACGAATGATGGCACACACACGATCGTTCGCAATAACTTGGAGCGTGCGCCAATGTTCACCGGTATCGTTGAAGGGGTCGGTGCACGTTACTGTCCGTCGATCGAGGATAAGATTGTCCGTTTTGCAGATAAACCGAAACATCAACTCTTCCTCGAACCGGAAGGGCGCGACGATGGCGAAATCTACCTCCAGGGATTATCGACCTCACTACCGTCCGATGTCCAAGAAGAAATGGTACATTCTATCGCCGGTTTGGAAGAGGCTGAGATCATTCGTGACGGTTATGCGATCGAATACGATGTCGTCCGCCCACACCAATTGAAAGCGACGCTCGAAACGAAACAAGTTGCTGGACTCTACACAGCCGGTCAGACGAACGGAACGAGTGGTTACGAAGAAGCGGCTGGTCAAGGATTGATGGCTGGGATCAACGCCGTTCAAAAGATTAAGGGCGAAGAACCTGTGATCTTGGGTCGTGATGAAGGTTATATCGGTGTAATGATCGATGACTTAGTAACGAAGGGAACGACAGAACCTTACCGACTCTTGACATCACGTGCAGAATATCGTTTACTGTTACGTCACGATAATGCGGATTGGCGTTTGAGTGATATGGGACATGACATCGGCTTACTGACGGATGAGCAGTACGCACTCTATCAGAAGAATCGCGAAGTCGTTGAAGCAGGTATCCAGACACTTGAAAATACGCGTATCAAACCGACCGATGACGTTCAGGAATTCTTAGCAGCTAAACGCTCTGCTAAGCTCAAGGACAGCATTACCGGTGCCGATCTCTTGAAACGTCCGGAACTGTCGATTGATGATATTTTGGCATTGATGATAGAAGATGTAGACTGGACCAACCATCAAAAAGAAGAAATTGAAATTCAAATTAAATATGCCGGTTATATCGAAAAAGCCAAGAAACAAGTCGCGCGTTTGCGTAAAATGGAAGCAAAGGAAATTCCAGCCGATATCGACTACGATGTGATCGAAGGGATCGCGACCGAAGCTAAAGAGCGCTTGCGTCTCATCATGCCGCGCACGTTAGCGCAGGCGAGCCGCGTATCGGGCGTTAACCCGGCGGATATTTCGATTTTGGCGGTTTATATTGAGACTTTTAACCGTCGTAAGAAAACAGCAGAAGCTGAGTAAAGCCTTTTGAATTTAGATAGGAACTGAGGTGAATCACAGATGGACATGCCGAACAATCAGGCGTTAAAGTTATCCGTTTTGACGGATTGCCACGTTTTACCGCGCCATTTGATGGCGGATACGGAAGCTTTCCGTAAATTTTCAAAAGGGACGACCGGTCTCACGATCGAGAGTGAGGGCGCGTTTCGTTCTGCGATGAGTCTCGTCGATCGCTTTGGTGCGAATGTTTTACTCGTGACTGGCGATATGACGAAAGATGGCGAATACGCTTCGCACCAGTGGATTGCGGATCAATTGATGAAGTGGCAGACGGCTGAAGCGGATCGTGCGGTCTTTGTGATTCCAGGTAACCACGATATTAATAATCTGGAAGCGGCCGATTTTAATACGGCGACGGGCGAACCAGAGATTTTGCCACCATTTACGCCAGCTGATTTCTTGGACGTCTATGCGCCGCTCGCTCAGGATGCGATGGCGATCGAATGGTTCAAGGATACGGCGTATTTCGAGAACTATCTGGAAAAGGTTAATACGCGTTTTGCGGATGATCGTCCGGAAACCGTCCGTTACTATGCGCACGGTTATTTGTCCTATGCGGCACGTATTCCCAAAAAATTGACAGGAGATGGTGGCGTTACAGTTATTGGCCTCGATTCCAACAATTATTCTGCCGAAGTCACCAAAGCCGGCGATGAAGCGAAGGAAACGATCGGTTCGTTGTCTGGACCACAGCTGAGTTGGCTATTGGACGTCACGGCAGAGGCTCACGATCGCGGGGATGAAGTGCTCGTCCTCTCGCATCATGCGCTCATTCCGCATTTTTTATCGCAGGAAAATGTGATGCCAAATTACATCATCGGTAACTGGGACGAATCATTTACGGATTTGATGGCGCGTCAAATTGTGCGTGAAACGGATGATCCGAGACTGCTCGACAAGACGTCCGTTCAGGTAATGCGTGAAGCGGACATTCACTTTGTCTTCACCGGGCATACGCACGTCAACAGTATCGCAAAGGACGGCACGCTCTACGACATCTGTACCGGGTCAACGACGGCTTTTCCGTCCGTAGTGCGTCATCTCGCGCTCGATCAAACGCGTGAAAAATTGCAGCTGGCCAGTGAAACAGAATTCTTGGAGGAAGTGACGTATATCACCTTAGATGGTGTGCACGAAACGATCAGAGATTTCACCAGTTATGGCGAGCAGACGCTCATTACGACAGACTTCATCATCGATATGATCGATTACTTCCTCAATATTCCGCAGTATCAGAACCTCACCGTACGCGATCTCCTAGTCACGTATGCGTTCGATGATTTGGATGGCGATATTGAAGATGCGATCATCGCGTTGATTCGCAAATCGTTGATACAACGGGATGAGGAGTGGCGTGAATATGATCTGATCAACTCGAAGCGTTTTGGTCACCACAAATTACGCTTGCAGTGGGCGGACGACATTACGCAGACGGTCGACCGTAAGTATCAGGGGGCAGGAGTCATTATTAACCTGCACTTTGGGAAACGGCAGCCACTCCGCTACTTTATCGCTTACGACCATCTCAAAAATGTCATCAAACATTTACTCGATAACGTCGATCGCACGGTGCTTCAGGATCAGGAACAGATGATCGATTGGCTCAAGGAAATTATGGATGCCATGCTCGGTTTTGAATTAGATAATGACGGACACACGATTGAGGATATGAGTAATCTCGTGTATCAGACCTATCTGAAAGGGCAAACACCAAAACCGCAATGGGCGCAACGAGTGATTCATCAGCTGCGCGTTGACGGCGATGTGATTCTGCGTGATCTGACAGACGACTTGAAGCCAGTGGTGACGCCGATTTTCGATAAGATCCTCAAAGGGTTGGCATACGGCGATGAACCGACGCATCTCGTTGAGCGTCTCGAAGATGATCGTTTGCTTAGAAAAACGTCGACATTAACGCTGCGTTACTTTGCAGAAGTGATTATCGGTCATTCGCTCTATGATACCCTGCACCATCTGCGTCTCAATAAGTTTCCGCGCCTCGTTGACAAATGGATTTCGAATCCAAAATTGAAAGCGCGGCGTTTAGAAATGATGAGACAGATTGCGGAAGTAGTAGATAGCATCAGTAATGGTGAGCAGAACAATTTCAGTTATCATTACGCAGAAGATCGCGACACGATTATTTCACTGAAAAATTAAAATCTTCGGCAAATATTTTTTTACAAGTGGCAGAATCTTTATTATAATGACAATGAACGGTCAGTATCACTCTGTTGGAATCAGGGTGTGGCCGTTGTTTGTACAAGTGAATGAATGTATTCTAGGAGGTACATTACAATTATGAAAATTGGTATTCCTAAAGAAATCAAGAATAACGAAAACCGTGTTTCTGCGACACCAGAAGTCGTCGATGCTTTAGTTCGCGGTGGTCATGACGTCGTTGTTGAAAAAGGTGCCGGTGAAGGTTCTGCCATCTTTGACGACGAATATACTGAAGTTGGTGCGACCATTGAATCAGACGTTGCGAAAGTCTGGGAAAGCGACATGGTCATCAAGGTTAAAGAACCAATCGAAGAGGAATACAAATATTTCCACGAAGGATTGTTGCTCTTTACTTACTTGCACTTAGCAGACAACGAACCTTTAACCAAAGCTTTACTTGAAAGTGGCGTAACCGGTGTGGCTTACGAAACCGTTCAAGAAGCTGACGGCTCCTTGCCATTATTGAGCCCAATGAGTGAAGTTGCTGGACGTATGGCAGCTCAAATTGGTGCGCAATACTTAGAAAGCATCGAAGGCGGTAAAGGTAAAGTTATGGCTGGTGTACCAGGCGTAAAACCTGCCAAAGTTGTCGTTATCGGTGGGGGTAACGTTGGTTACAACGCAGCATACATCGCAAACGGTATGGGCGCCAACGTGACGATCCTTCAATTACCTGGTGACCGTATGAAGGAATTAGATCAACTCTTCCACGGTGAAGTTAACGTTTTAGCTTCTAACCCACGTAACATCGAACAAGAAGTGAAAGACGCTGATATTGTGATCGGTTCTGTATTGGTTGCCGGTAAGAAAGCACCAGTATTGGTAACTGAAGAAATGGTTAAATCAATGGAACCAGGTTCTGTATTGGTTGATATCGCTATTGACCAAGGTGGTAACTTCGAAACAAGTGACCACGCAACCACACACGACGACCCAATTTACGTTAAAGATGATGTGATTCACTACACCGTTGCTAACGTCCCAGGTGCTGTGGCACAGACATCAACTTATGCATTGACTAACGCAACATTGGCATACATCACTGAATTAGCAAATAAAGGTTTTGAAGAAGCAGTGAAATCTAACCCAGCAATCCACAAAGGGGTTAACACTTACAAGGGACAGCTAACCAATGAAGGTGTTGCTGAAACTAGCGAATTCGATTACCACGAATTAAGTTTGTAATGATTAACTGATCTTAAACGCCCGAGAGCATGGCGCTTTCGGGCGTTTTTTATTTACGAAAAAATGATCGATGAATGGATGATGCGTAAACTTATTATCGCTTTCATAGCCTTCATAGCACTTTTTAGTGAAAAAATGAAAAAAGATTAAAAGAAAGCTTGACTTTACTCTAAAACGTGCTATTATATTAAAAGTCGCTTGAACGAGGAATATCTCATCAAAACGAGCGATAAAATAAATTTAAAAAATCTCTTGACAAGCTCTTGTCTATGAGATATACTGATTAAGTTGTTTCGATTGAGCGAAGCAACTCGATAGATCTTTGAAAACTGAATAAAGTAGACGAACCAAAATGTGCAGGGAATGAATCGCAAGATTCTCCCAAACAATTCAAAAAGTCTTGACGGACTATAAATTGTCAGCAAACTTTACGAGTCAGATACGATAACTCGTGAAATTAATCTTTCATGAGAGTTTGATCCTGGCTCAGGACGAACGCTGGCGGCATGCCTAATACATGCAAGTCGTGCGAACAATCATGGT